>NZ_AP020335.1:311411-622823 GCF_013340845.1 Hydrogenovibrio marinus | reverse complement strand
CATGGCGCTGCGTATGCTGCATACTTTTTTCAGAATCAACCAACTTACAATTATGAATAGAGCAATAAGTGACTCCTGGTACTTGATGGCTCCTATGCCAATACACAAATCCCAACTCCCTTTTTTCAGACTCCCAACATTGCGGGCAAAACATATAGTTCTCGCGCCAATTAAGCAAAGAAGCGTTCATGCCTGTTCGTAGACTTACCGTATTCCCTTTCTTAAAGGAAACATCTTCAATAATTTTCATTACTTGATTAGACGGTAAAAAAGGTGCAAATAATGGCAACATAGTATGTTGATAGACGACCTCTTGTTCAGAGGTACTCCAAATATGACCGACTCTTTCCAACAATAAGTTTATTCGGCCTTGGAAAAGCGCCGATGTCACAACCTTTCTATCACCAAACAACACATCTAATGCCACTTTGTGACTTTCTAAGCCCTGTCTCGCCACAAATCTTGCCAAAACACTACTAAGCAACTCGTCTTTTTGAGGCACAGGAAAGTTGGCAATCATCAAAACTTACCTAGGCCAATTTTTTCAGACTAATAAAATGACTTACATTCAATACACAACCGGCCTGTTGCAAATATTGATAAACCTCCTCTGAATCTTGGCCATCAAGCAGCCTCAAATCATCTTGCTCATATTGAGCTTCCCGTCTTGTAACTTTAGGTTTTGATGCTTTTTTTGAAGCTGGTTTTACCCCCTTGCTTTCATTGCCATCCCCCAACTTAAAGTCAGACTGCATTTGGCTAACATAACTCATCAATTCAAAAAAGTTTGCATCTGGATTGTCTTGCATTGCCTGCTGAGCAACAAGGTCTACCAAGTCTTCGCCAATACCTGCTTGCAGCAACATAGACTTAAATGAAGCTTCCCTTTCATCTACTTTCGATGGTTGTTTTTCCGAAAAAGTTTTTTCAATGACGTCTTGCATGGCAATAGCCCTAAATGAATTTTTGGGCAAATCCAAATCTGAATATTTCACAATTTGCTCTGGTCGGTTACTCTTTAACGCCTCAATCATGGGTCTTACCATTTCAAACTCATCATCAAATGTCTTTTTAAGCAATTTAACATCAATCACTTCTCTGCCTGACATCACTGCTCGAGCCTGACTTAAAAAGAATAAGGTCACAGCTATATGAGCAACGCCCTGCGTTAACTCCCAAAACAATGCCTTAACTTCATTATGAAGTGGCACGGGCGACTTTAACCACTGCAACTTCCATAACCTGCCTATAAATTTATCCCAATCTGATTTGCCGTCTTGATGAACACCTTGCTCAAAACGATTCCAATCCAGGCTACCAAATTGCGAGGCTCTTCTTGCAGAACGCATGGTTCCAGAGAAAAGTGCTGTCGCATTGGGTGTCCCAATAAATAAAACAGGTACCTTTATGACATTGGTCATTGTCACGAAAAAATTAAGGAGAGTCTGGGCACCCCCAGATTTTGCAGCTTTCAAATGCTGTATCTCATCTATCACTAAAATCCCCAAAGAATGGAGAGCTGAAACCCGAGCAATACTGCCTAACATTGTTTCAGCAGAAGACCTTGACTTGACATATGTATTCTCATAATCCGTCCCAAGAATGCGATCAACCTCACGAAAAAAATGAATACATAAACTTTTTGCGGAACCGTCATGCGGACAATCAAGCTTAAGCCAAACCAACTGAGTATGCTGATATTCTGGATGATAAATAGCTTGCTTGGAATAGCCTGCTAAAATCGCTTCCGTAGCGGTGGTTTTACCCGACCCAGAACAACCAATCACAGAACTGGACAAGGCTTCACTACCGGCATTTCTAGAGACCTGCACAAAATCAGTTTCATCAACTTTATTCAAGTTTTCTTGGTATTCTGCATTCGCGATATTTCTGTTCAAATAACCTCGCCGTATCATGCCTGAAATCATTTGTTCAAGCTGAAGATGCATCCTCGTCGGGTATAAGAATTTATCCAGAATTCTCATCATCGCATGCCGCCGGATGTGGGATGGCAATGCTCGCTCTTCGTCTGTTACAACAGGATAACGATTCAACAACCTTGCAGTCTCTTGCACGGAATTTATTGGTGGTAATGCATTAATTAAAGGATTGCCTTTATACTCTTCAATTTCACCCTTGATATATTCAGCTTCAAAAATTTTAGTCATCACCATCCTCCAAAAATTCATCTAAAGATGGATAATCAAGATCTTCTTTTGTTTCTTGACTAAAAGAGACTACATTTTCACCCTGATGATCCATCTTTTTTCTGCCAACCAGTTCTTGACGACCCCTTTCTTCATTTCGAGCCTCATTTCGGTTCTCACGAATACCATTGATTGATTTATTGTCCCTTGATACTGATTTTTTCCTTTCCTCATTAATCACTGCATTTATCTGTTGATCTATATCGACTTTTTTAAACCTGGACAGTTGCTGTGCTTGTGCTTCTGTGCGCTTGGCTTCGTTATAAATCTGCTCAGCTTCAGCAAAGCTCATCCCAGAATACCGCCGACTTTCATCCGCTAAATCACATACCCAATAACTATTTATAGAATCATCAGGTCTCAGGTAAACTTTGTCGGTAAAACGAGGGTCAAAGGAGATTTCAACCTTTTTAGGACGAGTGTGATTAACACGCTCAAACCAGCCTTCTTTTATTGCCTCCAAGCATGTGTAACGCAAACCTTTAAACAATATCCCCCTATTGGAAACACTCCCTGTTAAAACAGGCATAAGATTAACTTTGACAACATCCTCTGAAAAAACTCTTAGCGATCCGGTGCGATTCTTAATTCCCCAGCGCCATAGTTCGATTGGAATTGCAGGCAGATTTTCAGGCATGTCGGGTGCAAAATCATAGCCTGATACGACATGATTCTGGTTATGCTCCAACACAATCAATATAATAATTTTTGTAAATGCATCTAAGCTCAATTCAGCATCTAATTCATAACGACGGCCGAGCCTTTTTTTTCCGTTGACAGGCTCAACGATTCCTTTAGCAAAAGGCTTAAAACTTGCCTGCAACGTTCTAAAATGCCTTTCTACTATTCCCTTATCATCCCCTCGATATGCTCTTGAATTGCTAAGTTGAACATTGAAACCATTCACCAAAACATCCGCTTGGCGACCTAAAAGTTCGCCTCTATCTGCAAAAATTGACGCTGGCACGCCAATGCTTGGCCAATCTTCTTTACCGATTTCTACTCCATAGCCTTTACAATATCGAACCTTGTCACACATTGCATTTGCAAGCGCCATCATTGCTGCCACCCAAGAAGGGTTTTCTACACCAACATAAATGCCGGTTATCATTCGACTAAACACATCCTTAACAAGATAAATTACCGGCCTTCCGATTATTCTGCTTGGATCTTTATTTGAAACTAGGTAGATATCTGCTATGGTGGCATCAATTTCATAACGCCCCCCGGGGCCAATATTTAAATACCCTGAAGTGCTGGTTAGAGGCCTAATATCTTTATCGTAAACTTTCTTGTAGTTTCTTCGTTTGTTAACGTCTTTATTAGTGTAATTCTTATCATAATAGTATCTAAACTGCCTCTCACTAGGCATTTCAGTTTCATTCAATAGCGGATAACGCGCTTTATATTTTTGCAAAACAAAATCATAAGCGTCCATTAAACTAGCTTCTTTAGTTTTCAAATAGACATTTTCAATAGCTTCTGAAAATATCTCACGTAACTCATTACCAACAACAACCCCCTTACCTGCAGATTTGGTTCTTTTGGGGCCAGTTTTATTAACCATTTCCTTTCTTTCGTTATTTTTCTTTGCTCCAGACTTATGATAATCTGGCAAGAAAGCGTTCGGAGTCATCCCCCTCTCCCAAAATCTCCTCAAATTCCTAATAAAGTAGACCCTGTTTTTACCGAACTTTTCTATGGATTGACGTATAATTTCGTTTCTGGTTTTTTTATCAAACAGCTGTGAATGATTATTCAGTAAAAGCTCCATAGTCCTTAAAGCTTCATCACGCTTACGTTTTTGTACGCTCCCGTGTTCAACTACAGGGAAATCATAACTAAGATCAGACTCTAATATCGTTCCAAGCGACAAGGCAGACTCGAAATCCTCGATATCCATCTCATATGGCCAACCGTCTGCACCAAGGTCATAAACCCATAAATGCACCATATCAACATAGACAACTCTAAATTTCTGTCGTGATTCTTTAAACTGATAAACTGAATTAAGATACATTGAGATTTACCGGTACCTGTAAAGGGTAATAAAGCTCTATTTCGCTGCACTTCCAGCTATGAAATGACTTGTTTAAGGGAGCAGATAGCTGCTTATTTGCAACAGCATTTCTGAGCATTTCAAGATGACTTCCTGGTTTCAAATGGTAAGAATCATCAAGCTCACCACAGTATTTCATAAGCGATTTAGAAGAACCTTTTTGCAACCGAGGAAAAAGAACATTTTGAGCCTCTTTCACAATCTGACTTTCATGATCACTCAAATCAGCATAAGGCCTAATCCAGGCCATGTTTTCTTTCAGCTCAGCTGAAAACTGCTCCTCGGTGACTACAAACCACTTTACACCTTTATTTTGCCAATAACTTTTTTCTAACTGCAACTTTTCCAGAATTCTCTTTTTTGAAAGCTCTTTTTTGTAGAGAACATTTATCGCAAGCTTCTCACCGCCTTCTAGATCAATTAGAAAATTAGTAGTAACGACTTTAAGCTTTTTGTTAGACACAGGGTGGTTTAACCCTAAACTTTCTGCCAAAGTGATTGTTTCAGATATGTTTAATGGAAAATGCTCACGTATATCGACCACGTTTGGTGACCAGTCAAAAATTTGAAATGTGAGAAATTCTAAGCCGGACAGCAAATGATGAATGCGAGATGTTTTTGCACCTCTTATCCTAATGCTCTCTCCAGAACTACTGAGCTCATGAACCTTAAAAAAGGGAATGTAATCCTTGCCAATACCCTCCCCACGTTTTTCAGTGAGCTTTTCAGCATCTTTAGGATCAATATTTTGAAATGAAGACATGGTGACCTCCTGATACTCTTTTGAGTCAATATATCAGAAGACCCATAAATAAACAAACTTTAATGTAAACTATCAAACTTTAATGTAAACTATCAAACTTTAATGTAACCTAACATTGTTTTTACCACATAACTCATTGTTTATTCTACAGTCACACTTTTTGCTAAATTTCTCGGTTGATCCACATCCGTCCCCTTAATTAAGGCAACATGGTATGCAAGCAACTGCAATGGCACATTAAACGTGATGGGCGCCGTAATACGCCCCACATTCGTCGTGGTCTTCACAACATGCAAACCGTCTTCTGACCCGACATTTGACTGTTCATCTTCAAACACAATCATTTGACCGCCTCTTGCCTTAACTTCTTGGAGGTTTGATTTGAGCTTTTCCAGCAAATCATTATGAGGTGCAATTGCAATGACTGGAATATTTTCATCTATGAGAGCCAGCGGACCGTGCTTAAGCTCACCCGCCGGATAGGCTTCAGCATGAATATAGCTAATTTCTTTTAGCTTAAGCGCTCCCTCCATTGCGATAGGATACATGGTACCTCTACCAAGAAAGAGAGCATTGTCCTTATCGGAGAAGTTTTTGGCGATTTCTTTCACAACTTCTTCATGAGCCAACGCACTTTGAATTAAACCAGGAAGTTTTTGCAAGCCTTTGACAATAATCGTTTCTCTTCTTTCTGAAATACGCTTTTGCAATTTACCAATCACCGTCACCAACAATGACAAAGCAACTAATTGTGTCGTAAAGGCCTTGGTTGAAGCCACCCCGATTTCGGGCCCAGCATGCGTTAGGAAAGTAAGATCTGACTCCCTTGTCAAACTAGACTCAGGAACGTTACAGATAGTCAGCGTTGAAACATTCTTCTCATTAGCGACTTGCTTGATTTGTTGCAGAGCAGCTAGCGTATCTGCTGTTTCGCCAGACTGGCTAATGGTGACAAACAACGTATTGTCTTGCACCACTGGATTTCGGTAACGATATTCACTCGCCACTTCAACAGAACATGGCAAGCCGATAATATCTTCAAACCAGTACTTTGAAACCAACCCTGCATGATAACTGGTACCGCAAGCAATAATCTGAACCTGCTTGACCTCTTTAAAAATGGATTCGGCTTGATAACCAAAAGCGGATGGTAAAACATGCTCTTGCGAAATGCGCCCTTCCAAAGTATCAATGACGGCTTGTGGCTGCTCAAAAATCTCTTTGTGCATATAGTGGCGATGATCCCCCAACTCCACCGAGTGCATATTCAAAGAAGATTGTTTTACCTCTCTTTCTACTTGCTCACCATCGCCATTAAAAATCGTTACACCTTGGCGGGTTAACTCGGCGACATCACCTTCTTCCAGAAAAATGAAATTTTGTGTGACAGGTAGCAATGCAGACACATCAGAAGCAATAAAAAACTCGCCAATCCCCACACCAATCACCAGTGGACTACCTTTTCTTGCCGCAATAAGTGTGTCCGGAAATTTTGGACTAATCACTCCAAGCGCATAAGCACCTTCAAAATGCGTAATTGCCTGTTGAACAGCGGACAACAGTGAAGTCGAAGTTTTAAGCTCATAATGAACGGCGTGCGCAACCACTTCAGTATCGGTTTCAGAAGTAAAACGATAGCCCTCTGCCAATTGAGCTTCTTTCAAGATATGATAATTTTCGATAATGCCATTATGAACAACGGCAACTTCATTATTACAGATATGCGGGTGAGCGTTATTTTCAGATGGAACGCCATGCGTCGCCCAACGGGTATGCGCAATCCCTATATTTCCATCAAAAAAAGAATTTTGTTGGATCTTTGAATCAAGCTCTTTGATTTTGCCTACGGCGCGTAAGCGTTGAATTTGAAAGCTTGCTTTTTTCGGACTTTCCGTAGAATTTAGTAGCGCGATCCCTGATGAATCGTAACCTCTATATTCAAGCCTTCTTAAACCTTCCAATAAGATCGGAACAACGTTCCTCTCAGCGACTCCGCCAACAATTCCACACATTTAACTAGCAACCCGACAGATGTTATTGTTATTTTTTGACTACACATTTTACCAAATGCTTAACCATTTATCTTTTTCTTTGTGTCGCCTTTTGCACATTTAGTAGCAAACAGACTCTTAATTCTTTAAAAAGACGAACTATACCTTAGTTCAATGACAGTATTATTTCAATGTCAAAACACGCTGATACACCGCCTTTTTCGACACATTGTAAAATTCACCAACAATTTCAGATATTTGCTTAACATGCAGAGATTGAGCTAACAGCGCTTTAATCAAGCCATCATAGTCTTCTTGTTGAGAATCTTTCTCCTCTACGCCAGAGGCGATAATGACAAACTCTCCTCTCTGCCACTCTTCATTCGAGTCAAACTGTTCGATTACCTGCTGAATACTCCCAAAAACAAATCTTTCAAACTGCTTAGTGATCTCTTTAGCTACAGCAATCTGCCTTTCCTCTCCAAAAACGGACATCATTGACCCCAGAGACTCCATCAGCCTATGCGGCGACTCATAAAAAACCATTGTTCGTGATTCAGCCAACAAGGCTTGCAAGGCACTTAAACGTTTCTGCTCTTTAGCAGGTAAAAAACCTTCGAAGGTAAACCGATCTGTCGGCATACCCGCAGCGCTTAGTGCTGTGATAACTGCGGACGGCCCCGGGATAGGCTCAACCCGCAAACCACTTTCACGCAAATAAGAAACCAAGTGATAACCAGGGTCGCTAATCAAAGGCGTCCCTGCATCCGACACCAAAGCGCCATTTTCACCCGCTTGCAACTTCACCAACAACTCAGTTTTCTTAGCCTGTTCATTATGATCATGCAGGCTAATCAACGGCTTACTAATACCGAAATGCTGCAACAGCTTTTTAGAGTGTCGCGTATCTTCACAGGCAATCCAGTCAACGGACTCAAGTATTTCCAACGCTCTCAAGGTAATGTCTTTCAAATTCCCTATCGGCGTTGCAACAATAAATAATTTTCCGCTCATTTTGCAAGGATTCCTATTGCACTTCTGGTCGCACTTCTGATTTGCATTTATGTATAATAAATCTCATTAATTTTAATTGGTCATCTAACGCCACATGTTCCAGCGAATTTTATCACTTCCTACCCCTCAGAATCGTTTTATTGCCCAGTCTAGAAAAGTACTAACGCTAGCTGCAGCGATTGGAATGACAGCATCCGTTCTAACATCCTGTAGTACTGCACCAGTTTCACAGCAAAAACCGATTGTTGGAATGCCTTCGCTTGGAACCATGACAAAAAAGAGTTCAAACCAAGTCTTACAGGAAGAGATCAGAGAAGCTCAACAGGCAAAATCCTGGAACAACTACTTGGAATTGACCCAATTACTTTGGTCCAAAGCTTCTCCAGACAACCAGTTGGCAATTGAATACCAAATCTGGCAAACATTAAAAGGCCTGCCGCAAACAGAAAAAGATAAACTCGCTTCGGATCCTGAAACTTCTCCTGAACTGATGTCTTGGCTTGATTTTGTAAAAGCGACCGAGTTACACCCTATTTGGCAAAAACCAGCCTTGGCAGATTTAAAGCACTTCAACCCATCCGCACTTTTCAATCAGCACCTCAACCAAGCGTTGAGCCAACAGCTTTTGAACACCAACAAAGTGCAGCAGGTCGCAGTATTTCTGCCACTAACCGGCCCTTACAAAAACATCGCCATGCAAATTCGTGATGGCATTATCCGCAACCAGTTAGTTCATGCACCAAATGTCAAACTGGCCTTTTACAACACCAATTACAACCCAAGCGAACCTAACCAGATTTTGTCTACTTACCAGACGGCAAAACAAAATGGTGCCGACGTCATTTTGGGGCCTTTGCAAAAAGAAAACATCGATATCTTAACTAAAAAGCTCAATGCTATCGGTGGCGATGATTCTGTCATCACGCTTAATGATGCCTTTGGTATTCAGCATTTCAATTTCATCTCAAATAGTGAAGCGCTACAAATCGCCGCCAAACTTTGCCAAAAACACTATAAAAACATCGCCATTCTAACGAGTACAACGCCTGCTGACAGTAATCTGGCAGTACAAATTGCAGACTACTGGCAACAAGTACCAGATCACAAATTGACTCTCAAGAGCTATCCAGCAACCCACCCAAAACTTCGTGAAGCTTTGGGCAGTGTTATCAACGAAACTTACAGCCAAGCTCGCAAAAACAACCTGCAATGGCTATTTAAAGAAAACCTATCTTTTACGCCTCGCACGCGTAAAGATTTGGACGCCATCGTACTCTTAGGCAACGCCAGACAGGTTGCGGTATTCAAACCGCAATTCGCTTTTTTTGAACTACAACTCCCAGTGTATGGTTCGTCGAAACTGACCCCTATCAACTTGGACAAAACCGAACCGAACAAAGACTTGGCAAATGTTATCTTCCCGACCTTTAAAGCGGCATTAAAGAAAACAAATCTCGCTTCCACCCTTGAAGCTTACGGCTGGGACAGCTTTACCCTTGCAACGCAAAAATACCGCCTTGGACCAAACATTTGTTTAAACGCGGGTATGCTCGGCAAGCTCAGCAAACAAGACAATGAGTTTGATTACAAAATGTCATGGGCAAGATACAACTCCAGAGGTGAAGTCGTTCCACTGACAGAATCGAATGATGTGGATGAAAGCCACTACATAGACATTCCTCAAGAGCCTTCTGATGCAGTTCAGCCAACAGAAGCCACCCCTGATTCAACGACACCCTAAACACTTTTCTTGGGATTAATAGCATCGGACTTTTCAGCAAGCTTATTGGTCAACAGAAAGAAGCGGACGCCGCCGACTTTCTTCAGTCGCAACGCTTAGAGGTTCTGCACAAAAACTATCGTTGCAAAGGTGGCGAGATTGATTTGATCTGCTTAGAGCAGACTTCTCCACAAGAAAGCACGCTGGTTTTTGTCGAAGTCAAACATCGCCAATCAACAAACTTTGGCGAACCAGAAGAAGCCATAAATGCCGCCAAACAACGCAAAATCATACTTTGCGCACAAACCTTTTTACAAAAACATCCAGACTATCAGCATCACGCTATGCGTTTTGACTCACTAAGTTTTACCGGCGATCAGTCCGCACCCAATTGGATACAAAACGCTTTTTGGCTTGAATAAAGAAAAGATAACCCAGCAAAAATCTGCCAGGTTGGGGCAAGAGATACAAAGGGCAGAAATCAGCGATTAAAAATCAAAAAACGCTACCGGCACTTTAACTACCGCTTTATAAACGAGCTGCTTGCTCTCAAAAGACGATAGCCCAAGGTGGGCATCATTTGTAAAGTACACGGATAGGTCTTCAGGCTGCATCACTATTTTTGAAGCCTTGTCCGTATCTTCATAGGCGATAAAATCCTTATCTTCCTCAAAACTCTTAAACGTCAGGTGACGGATATCAATCACTTCCATCTGCTCATTGCCGGAAAGGATCAACTGGAAATCGACATATTTTTTGTGTGATTCAAAAAAGCAGTCCGCCCGGTCTTTTGTCATGTAAACCTGCTCCACCACAAAACAACCACCGCCAATATCAATTTTTTGCGCTCTAGGCTCAATGCTCGAGAACATTCGCTGATGCACTTGCGAGGTAGGATCTAATGCCTCCTCCAAATAATCGAACACAACACCTAGTTTGTCGTTGTTCTTAAAGAATTTTTTTACTTCAAAATAATTACCGATAACAGCCATAGCTCATTCCACTTTTCGAATTGAATTGATTGCGCAAAATCTATCAGGTTGGGTTCCTAATTTTGCCAAACTTACTTTTCAACCACCATTTTTTCTACGACTATCCAGGCAAAACGCCCGTTGCGCTCCAAAGACTTTTCCACCACCTTGAAACCACCCGCCGTCAACATGAACTCAATATCATCGGCATGATAGCGATTGTGCTCCAAAAAATGCTCAAAGGCATCTTCCAAACCTGCAACCGTGGTCTCTTCCGCCCACAACGCCGTGCCTTCATAACGACGTTGCAGATACTCTGCTAAAGGCTGGCGAACCAAGTCGATGATGCACAAACGTCCACCCGGCTTTAACCACTGATAGGCGGCGCGAAACATTTTAATCGGCTGCGTCAATTCATGCACAACCATATTCGCCATCACCATTGCCAAAGAGTTATCAGCAATATCAGCTTGAGGATTGTTCAAGTCGTCCACAAGAATCTTGGCGTTCGCTGGCAAAGGCAACGGATTTTCTAACATATAGGGCGCGGCTTCAATACCGTAAACCGGAGAATCTGGATAACGCTTGGCACAATCTTCCACAAACTGGCCGATGCCCGCGCCCATATCCAATACACCATCCCCAATCTGGTAGTTTTTTGCGACTTTTTCATCCCAGTATTGCCAAAAAATTTCATCGTGTCGACGCTGATAAGTTTCGGTGATGCGCTCACGTGCAAACGCGCCATCACCACCGTGGTGTCTTAAAATCTGTTCCTGTGTTTTTGCTAAATCTTCCATCGTGCGATTTATCCATCTTTAAAAGTCTGAGTCGTTCTAATTCAACTCGACCCATTCATCCAAATAAGTGAAATACAAAACATACTTTTGAGGACGCTGTTCCAGCTGTGCAAACAAAGCGCCATATCTTTGCAATTGCGGGCGATATTCCTCCACCTTGCTTTTCACAAATGCAGCCTTGCTTGTACCGGAACCTTCATGCCAATAACTGGTTTTGTAATCGACAATCCAACGCACGCCGGCATCATCAACAAAGGTGCGGTCAACGATATGGTGTTGCGTCATATTATGGCTTTGAGAACGCAACTCGCCATCAGGCACTTCATCATCGGCTTCGCCATCAAAATCTTCTTCAGAAAAATGCATATCAAACGAACTCAACGCCAACTCAGCGGCAGATTCCGCTAAGTTTTTGTCCAGTGCCCAACGCAACTTCTCGTTATATGCGGCATTTTGCAATGATGTTTGAACTCTCTCCAACGCTTTTTCCAAAGCGTCACCTGTCAAGCCCTGTTGACGCAACCAGTAGCGGAAATAACCACTTTGCTGCTGCAGTTTGGACGCCGCATCCTCTTGTTGCAAAAAGCCAGCTTCCACCCACTGTTCCAGTACGCCGTGCACCAGATTACCAATTGAGGTAATCATCAGTGCATCTTCTTCTGACATCGCATCATAAGAGTTCAATTCGGCATCAATGTCTGACACCTTATCTAACTTGAGCGACACTTCCGACTCAAGCCGTTCATTCCACCAGTGCCTTTGAAGCTGGATCGCCTCAAGTGGCATGCGACTGACTGGTGGTATAAGCTGCTCAACTTCCTCTTCATTAGACTTGAACTCATAATCTTTGAGCAACGCATCAAAGGTCTTTGCTTCACTCTTCCACAGCGTTTCCAGCAACGATTTCTTGGTCGGCTCCAAAGCCTTTTTGCCTTCAGCAATGGCATCCAAGTTTTTTTCGGTGACGGTCACGCTGCCAAACAAATGCAATTGTTTTTTGGCTCGTGTGGTCGCCACATAGAGCAAGCGACCCGATTCATATTCTTGCTTTTCCGCTTCAAATTTTTGGATAAAGCCCACCAACTCCGACGAACCCTGCCCCTTCTGATCCAATGGCGCCATTACCAGATAATCAGCATGTTCACTCTTGAAGTTCAACCAGCTTAGTAGCGGCTTATCATCACCTCGTGGCTTCTTACCAAGCCCCGGTAAAATCACCGTATCGAACTCCAACCCTTTGGATTTATGCATGGTCATCAATTCGATTTGCTGGCTTTCCACTGAAGCGTCCGGCAAGGCAAACAGCTTTTCCATCGTTTCTTCGAGCTTAGCGAAATCCAACACATCGGTTCTGTCTTGCTCCAAACTTTCCAACATTTGCCAGTAGGCATCAAGATTTTCCAGTGCTACCGCAGACTCAATCGTCTCTGCCAACCCCAACGCCAGCCAGGTTTCCTTAATCAATCTCGACCAAGGCAAGTGTCCTATCTGTGAAACCGCTCGATTTAAAACCGGCAATGCTGCTTCCAACCTAGCCTTACCTTCAGGAGACAAAGTCTCCGACATGCCCTCCACAAGCTGTTGCAAGACAGGTTTTCTGAAGGTTTTAGGGTTACCAAATAAGGCATACAAATCTGCCAAGCTCAACCCAATGGCTGCCGTGCGCATCAACGCCAGCCAAGCCGGGCGATCCGACAAGTGTAATAATGCTCGGGCCAGTGCTTGCGCATCCTGAATTTCCTGACGCTCATTCAACGCTTCCAATTCAACCGCACGGAAAGCGACGGCTTGTTGCTTCAGGGCATTGGCAATTGGCATTAAATGACCACGCGAACGCCCCAAAATACCGATGGTTTCGCCCGGTTTCATTTGAGGTAAACGCTGTTGAATCAACGCAACAATCTGCTCGACTTCTTCGGCAGGTGTCCGGTTAAATGCCCAATGTACCTGAACCTGACTATCGGCATCCGAAGCTTTCTTGGCCGTAGAGGCGCTGTAAGTTACCGCGCCGCGTTCAATTTCATTTTGCTGCGGCAACACTTGCGGAAAAGTCTCATTCACCCATTCGACAATCGCGGCATCGGAGCGGAAGTTAACCGTCAGATTTTTGCATGATAGCGTCACCGCTCCCAAAGAACCTTGCCACACTTCCAGGAAGTTACCGACCTCCGCTTCCCGGAAGCGGTAGATGGACTGCATCGGGTCACCCACGATAAATAAGGTTCTATCCTCATCAGGCTGCCAGCCAGCGACCAACTTTTTCAATAAACTGAATTGGCTGACCGAAGTATCTTGAAACTCATCAATCAGCAGGTGTTTGATTTGGTAATCCAAGCGTTGCGCCAAGTCGGTCGGCTGATCCTCTTCCCCCAAAGCATCAGACGCCGCCTGCGCGACTTCGATGAAATCGGTCTGCCCGGCACGGGCAAATGCCAGCTTCAGATAAGCCGCGCAGGTTTTCAACAATGACATCAGGTTGACGACACCCAACCATTGTTCATCGGTATAACGAGCATCCGGCAGACTGCGAATCAAATTAAGTGCAGAAGCAATACTGTCATCGCCATTACGCGCTGACAACTCTGACAACACTTCCGACATATCGTCTTTAAGCTGTTTTTCTTCCGCGATTTTGCTCGGCGGGAATCCTTCTGCTTTAGTCAAACGCGAACGAATGGTTCCTGAATTGGTCAACAAGGCATTTGCCAATTGTTTCCACGCGGCATAGCCACCCCAACCTGGTAGATTTTGGTCGACTTTCAAATCCTGCAACAATGACCAATCGGTGGCTTGAGGGCGATTTTCCGGCGCGACCGCTAACAAAGTGGAACAGGCTTTTTCCAAAAACGGAAAGACTAGTTTTAATTGCTGGTGACAAGTTGCAAATTCGGCATTCACCAACTGCTCCAGTCCTTTATCGAACACTTCCTTATCCGCGACACCGGACAATCGGCTCAACAGAGGCATCCACTGGTCACGCTTTCTCAACATGGAAATCAGTAGATTTTCGGCACGAGATAAATTGCCATTGACCTTTTCCAGCAGGGTTGCACTGCTCTCGGCGATATCCGGATTGTTCAGCGCTTCACGGACCGCCTCACGATACAAAGGTTCTGGATTTTCAATCACCGAGGCACTGGCGCCAAACCGCGAAAGCAACGGCATCTGTTGCACCAGAGAGGAATTCATGGAGTCCAATGTTCGGATACGTAAGCGCTGCGGGTTGTCGAGCAACTGCCAGCCTTGCTTTTCACTGTTATCCAATGCGGCCTTTGCCAGCAGCCAAGTATTGGTTTCGTAAATACCGGCATCGGGTTTGAGAGACGTGAGTACCGAAGTCAACGCATGGTAAATACGCTCCTGCATTTCAGATTGTGCTTTCTTGGTAAAGGTCATAGCAACAATCTGTTCGGGAAACTCGACCTGTGTCAATAGCGAAAGAAAACGTTGTGTCAGCAAGGCCGTTTTGCCGGAACCTGCTGGGGCTTGAACGATAAAAGATTGATGCGGATGAATGGCGTCAAAACGCGCCTGACCGTCTTCCAGACTGGTATCAACCTGCAAACTTTGTTGTAACTCTTGGAAAACCGCCATCTCTATCGTAAAAATACCCATTTTGAATAAATTTGACTATAATCGGTTGCTGTGTCGTTTTCATTAACTCAGGCATTTCAAGGGTAAATGACTGACCAATCGACAAATTTTGCCCGTAAGATTTCGAGCACCGATTACCGACAAACATCATAACAAACTCGGCAGTAGAACATATCAGTAAAAGCGTGTCCGAGTAGATGTTTAATAATAAAAAAACAATTCGGAATTAGTGTAATTTAGAACGTACTACAGTAAAAAATCTTCAGTCATTTGACCGAAGTGGGAAAGGAAATCAATGGAATTAAAAGACCAACTGACTCAAGCACGTGTACTCTTGAACAAGACTGAGAAAATTTCTATTCCGCGTGAAGTCCTTAAGCTCAGACAGCTGCTTGCCGCACAAGAATTTCCTAACCCACAAGAAATGGCTAACATCATCGGTCAAAATGCCATTCTGGCGGGTGAGATCGTACAGGCTGCCAACCTGCCTTCAATGCATGGCAATAGTTTTCGCGTCATTCACACTATTCACGATGCCATCGACATTCTGGGCATCCGACGCTTAAGAAACTTGGTTACCGCCATTTCATTGAAACTGGGCATGGAAAATTTCGGCCATCCTCAACTCATCAAGCACAGTGTCAAAGTCGCTGAAGCCTGCGCGGAGATCGCCAAGGCAACAGGTATTACCACTGGCGATGAAGCTTATTTGTTAGGTCTGTTCCACAATATCGGCGCAATCATGATGACCAAACTGGACAGCCATTACGAAACGATTTTCGCCAAAAGCCTGTCATCCCCCTTCTCAAGCAACAGTGCCGAGCTGGAAACTTACCGCACCACTCATGGTTTAGTGGGCGTTCTGGTCGCGGAAGAATGGGAACTGGATACACCTTTCAAAAAGACCATGATTCTGCATCATGAACCGAACCTTGAAACCATCCGCAACCCGGAACTGAAAAACCTGGTGGCATTGGTGCAACTAGCAAACGGCCTAGTCAGTGAGCAAGTATTTAAGGTTTACATGACGCCGGAACTGAAAGATATGATTGAGCGCACGCAACTGGCACTGGAACTTAGTGACGAACAAATGAGTGAACTTCGCCAAACGCTTGCCTAAGCTGGATAAACCGGACAAAGAATCTTATCGCAGGCTTAACGTACCAAGTTTTGAATGGAGGTGTTGAAATACTTCCGAGGGTTAACAATCACCTCTGTTGAGAGTAAATCTCCGCAAACCCAACGGTTTGGTTCGATTTCAATCGCTTTGACCACATCTTCCACAGTCAAATGAATCTGATCTTGTTGAAACTGATGGTTGATGTTAATGGTCAATACTTCCTTCGTATCATCGCCGCAAAAGACATAAGCATCAAACGCATCCATGTGATACTCAAAACTATCGACAGTCGCATGCGCATTGACAGACAAGCGTAAAGACTCAATATCCTGCAACACCCTCAGTAAATTGGGCTTTTCCGCAGGCATGATACCGCCAGCTTTCAGAATACTTTCAATCTTTGTCCAGTTCCAACCTTCAACCATACCCTCAAACTGATGAGTGCGAATAGTGGTTTCATATTTCTCCGCCAACATCTGCGCAGTATCGACAATCACTTGTAAATCATCGTCATTGGACTGATCGGCAGCATCAATGTACTCTGTGCCGAAGTAGACTGCCGCATCGTCATTTTTAACCATTACCAAAAAAACTTCCGGTGCTGCAACGGCATCTGCTTGAATATCTTTATCTTGACGGGAGATCAGGAAGGCATCCGTCACTTGATGCCATAAGGCATCAGAGACAATTTGGTGGATTTCACTGTCTTTCAAAAAGACTCGTCTATTTTCCAAATTGCGTTTGAGGTTCGTCGTCAACCGGATAAAGAATTGGTCACTGATAGTATCGAAAATCGTATCCAACTCATCAACAGAAGGCAGTTTTTCACTGAAATCGAGTTCTTCACCGAAAATATCGTCAATACCGTCCGACTCGATTTCCAGCATCTTGTCTTCTTGTACTGCAACAAACCAAGCCTTACCTTTTAACTGTCTGGCATATTGGTTTTGCAGCAAAGCCACCTCGTCGTAAGACTTAAGAGGTTCCACATCACCTGACAGGTATTTTTGGATGCAATCGTTGTAGAAACCCAATACCGACTCTTGCGCCTCTTCAATCGAAAAGACAATATCCTTATCAGCCGGACTGTCCGGCGAGTCTTGGTAATACACTTCGTAAAGGGCGGCGTTTTGTGAACTCAAAGCATTCTCTTTTATTTAGAACCCAGATTGAGGACTCGCATCTTTTAAACTTTGGAGTCATCTCTTATGCGTTTTATTATAGTCATCATTGATAAAAATGACTGCCATTTTTACTGATTATTCAAAAACCTACCGCCAGAGACAATGGCACTTAAGAAACCGCCTCGGACTCTTCCTCAGTTTCTACCAGAAAACGCTTGGCTTCCGGCAGGCGCAATGCCAACAAACTGGCAGCGTACTGCAGATCATCCACCTTTTCATAACGCAAATCGGCTCTGCCCTGCTGCACTTCTTCCGCCAACTGCCAGACTGCCTGCTTTAAGTGATTGATAAAATCATCCCAACTTGCGCCATCGTAATCGCCCCCTTCTTTCGCTGACAATTTGGCAAAGTTGTTGGCCTGTTTATTTTTATAAAGGTCTGGAAGAAACTCTTCACTTTCTGCCACCACAGAGAAATCAATGCCGGTATCGCTGTGAATCATGCCGTAACCCAAGCCTTTCACTGTAGATGTTTCGCCCTTAAATGCATGGAGGTAAACAGCGAGTTGCGGTGCTTTGAGCGGCATTTTCATCAAATCACCCAAACTGGCTTTACCGGTTTTATAGTCGAGTACGATGAGCGCCTGTTCGTCATCAGCCATGCGGTCAATTCGGTCGATTTTGATAGATAGCTTCAAACCCGCCAAGTCCAGTTCAATATCTTGCTCGGACGCCAACAACTCAAACGCAGGTCGCTGTTTTTCAAGTGCCAACCAATCCATCAACAACAAGCCGATACGTTTTTTCTCAAGCGCCAGATAGTGCGCATTGAAATGTTGACTCATCGCTGACATCGCCTCATCCAGCAGCAAGTCTATTTTCTGTTTGAGCGCAGGTTCATCCATCGCCAGCAGACGTTTTTGTGTCTTCACTTCTTGCCAGAAGTTTTCCAGCACCAAATGCACCAGGGTTCCGAGATGATTGCTACGCAATCCCGGCTCAACCGTTTCCAGTTGATATTTGGCGCCCAGACGATAATCGAAAAACGCCATCAACGGACATTTGCTCTGTGCGGTGAGAATGGCGGAACCACCCGGCACTTTGTCACCCAAAGGCACCTCTGGTGCTTTGGCATCCTCAACCCACTCCATCGCTTGCCTTTGGTTAAACAGGTTTTCTGCCAAAGTTTGATAGCCTTGTGGAGCATAGGCATTTGCCGTAACTCGTTCTTTTTTGTCTATCAACGGACTGATAAGGTTCAACTGCCCTTGAGTCTGTTTCGCATAAGACCAAACCACTTGTCGTGCGGAACCGGCTAAACGTTCGGTCAGCGCTCGCGCATAGTGTAGCTCTCGACCGACATCGGCACGCGGCAACTGGTGCTCGCGTTGCAAAGCCATTGGTAAAAACGGATTCGGTCTGGCTTCTCTTGGCCAAGCATTGGCAGTCATCTCCATCACCCAAAGGGCGTCAAAACTTTGCCCCCCTGCCTCTAGCATCCCCATAATTTGAATCGGTGCGCCACTGACGGACTCTGGCTGATGCAATTGCTCACCGACAAACTGACGAAATTTGCCCAACCATTCCACCGCCGTGAGCGACTTCATGTGTGACGCTTCGTTACCTGCTTGAACATTACCCGTTATCACCCATTGCTGAGAAAACTGTAGCAAGGCTTTTAACAACGCCTGCTTCTGCTGGAACTCGACGCTATTCAATGCGCCCCCAACACCGGAGTTTGCCCAACCGCTGTTTTCCAACACATCCAATGCGGCTTGGTAAAAGGCATGAGCCGTTAAGCTTTTGCCGCCTTTCTCATTCAAAAATCTGCCAGGTTGGGTCAGAGCATACAGGCTATCCATCAAGGCTTTGGGCGGTTTTGCGGACAATCTAAGGCCGTTTTCTTCCGCAGCTTCATCTCTGACCTTTTTGAACGCAGCCAGTAACCCCGCTATCGACAGCTCTGCCCATTGCCAACCTCTCAGGCTGAAATCAAGCGCCTGACGTCGAATAAAATCACCAGGGGTATAAGGCGAAACCAGCCACTCTGAGACTTGGTTATAGGTAAACTTTGCCGCCTCACCGCCCTTGTTGGAATGGCTGATAGCAAAGTCCAACACTCTCAAAGCGTTTTTGACTAGCGGTACCTCCACCAAAGGTTTCCCCAACGAAACGTTATAAAAAGGTGAAGGTTTTGCCTGAGCCTGAAATAACTTAAGCGGTTGAGATTCATGCAAAAACAACTGTTCATCGAGTGCCCAGGTCAGTGATGCTTCAACCTCGGAAATATCCGGCGCTACAATCGCAATTCTAGGGGGAATCTTTGTTTGTGCTGACAAGACCTTATAACTTTGGTAAGCCCAGAGTGCTGCTTGCTTGGCTTCATCCGACTCATCGGATGCAACATACCATTGTTGAACAGAATCACTCGAGGTCTCTGGCTGCACCAACGCAACCCGACCGCCTCTTGCTTCAACGGTTTGAATCCAGCTTTTCATGTAGGGCGTCAGATCATCAAAACCGTGCAACTGCACCACCAACTGACTATCATCCAAGTCATGAAACCATTGCAAACGTTGCTGCATCAGTAAAGAAGCGTCCCACAGATTCGCCTTATCCATCAACTGTTGATAACGCGCTTTCAAACGCAAATAGAGTTGTGTTTCTTCGGTAAGGTACTGACCTTGAAAAATACTGCCCCCGCGCTGCCCGCTTAAGTATTCACTGTCATACTGCCAAGCTTGGTAAAGCTGCTTTGCGGTTTGTGCGGGGTTCAATAGCAGCAAGTCATCCGCCTCACAGGCTTCGTCAAGCAACGCTTGCCAAATGGATTGCGCTTCAAAATCAGACAGGATTTTTTCCGGCAAGTTTTCAAGCGGCAATACTCCGCGGAGTAATTGTGCCTGTTGCCAACCATCCCACCATTGGCCCCAAGTCATGACTTGAGGTGTCGCAATGACTTGAGCACTTTCCTGTTTGGCTTGTTGCAGCATGAACTCTGACTTTAGGAACTGCGTCAAACGACTGTTGACGGTCAGATGTAAAGTGGCTGTCGATGTATTTCCTTGGGTATTCAAGCGCTCTCCTCAAACCCACCTTTTAAAGGCTATAAATTACCCGCTAGACTAGCGATAATTTCTACTAATTACAAGCAGGTTAAGCCTCTTGAATTTTGCCGATTCGAACTGAACTCAAACATTTATTTGCAAAAATCATCATTAATTTCATCGCTAACAGCCATGGTTTTGGCCTAAAAAGCAAAATTCTTCCCTAAACAAAAAATCAAACAACCACTTTAAAAACAATAAGATATAGACAATCAACAGCTACCAATCACTCCCTTATAAAATATTTTATGCCTGCATAAATAAAATCTTTTGAATACCAACCAAGAGTAATAGTCACTACAATTCGGAACACGCATAATAAGAATGCCGACCAATATAACATATTAGAATTTATTAATATAAGGGAGTTATATTATGGACTTAATCAGTTTGTATCCGACATGGTACGAATCGACAGTGGGATCTGGCTGGGTTGTTGCCTTTATCGCAACTTTTCATGTTCTTGCCTCCCATACCTCTGTCGGTGCGGCACTCCTCTTCGCCTATCTCTCTCATAAGGCTTATCGTGAAGACCGTGAAGATTTGCTCGACTTCATCAAGAAGTACGGCTTATTCCTTTTGGTGTTCACCTATGTCGCAGGGTCCATCACCGGGCCGGGTATCTGGTACTCGACAACCGTCGCCAGCCCGAACGGTATCGGTGCGTTGATTCACTCCTTCGTTTGGAAGTGGGCAACCGAATGGGTCTTCTTCGTCATCGAGGTAGTCGGTGTCTATATGATTGTTTACTTGGTCGGCAAGGTCGATAAAAGAACCCACATGAAAATCTCGGTGATTTTCGGGGTCGCTTCCTTAGCCACGATGTTGATCATCGTCGGAATCCTGTCTTTCATGATGTTGCCAGGAAAAGAAGCTTGGTTCCAACACGGCGGCTACCTAAACGGTTTCTACGGTGAAAACACCTTTATCCAATTGGCAATGCGAATGGCATTCATGTTCACCATGACAGCGGTGGTGGGAGGCATTGTGGTTGCCGGTATCAAAGACCCTGCTTTCAAAAAAGAGATGGCGCGCAAATTGGGTTGGTTGGGAATCATCTCCACCCTGATCGGTGCGGCGCTCTTCCAATTGTATTTGAAAGCGGTTCCAGACCAAGCTTTGCTGGTAATGGAAAACCGTCTACCCACCTATTTCGAGCCAAGCATTATCGCGGTGTTGTCGGGGACTTTAGCCTACTTCATCCTAACAATGTTGCGCCCACAGGTTTTGGTACAGGCTTTTGCCGGAGCGATGGCAGTTGTGATTCTGGTTGCCGGTTTGTGGCCTGAAGAAACGGCTCGTGAATCCATGCGTAAACCTTGGGTTGCAGGACAATATGTTTACTCGAACCAAGTGATTGGTCGTGACGTCCCTGGCATGGGTATCAAGTCTCAAATTCCACTCTTGGAAAAAGAAGGGATTTTGAAAGCACATCCCTTTACACCTGCTTCATTGCGCACGGCAAATGAAGGTAACAAAATTCAAGCGGGTAAATTTATCGCGATGGTGTACTGCTCAAACTGTCACTCTCCGAGCAAAACAGGGATTCGTCCATTGAGCCGTTACATTCCCGACAACATCACAGAAGCGCGCATGGAAAAATACGTTAAAGGTGTTTTGACAACAGGCAACATCGCCTATATGCCGAAAATGCCAATGTTGGATTCAGAAGTGAAAGCCCTCTCTGCATTCTTGGTATTGAACAAAGAAGGTGGCGAAAAGGCAGTCGATGCTGCAATTCACCAAGAAATTCAAGCTCGCCAACAAGCCAAGCTTGCTGACAGTGCAAAAAACAAAATTGCAGCTTTGACACAGGAGGGCAAATAATGGACGCTTCACAAGTCTCTCAAATTACCGACATGATGTATGCGCTGCGTAACCCTGCCGGGTTGCCAACCTACCCAATCATCTTTATCGGGCTGAGCGTACTAACCTTTGCACTGCACATTTTGTTCGTGCAACTGATGTTGGGAACCTCTGCCATTACCTTAATCGGTGCTTTTAGCCAAAACGCTTATTGGCGCAGACTGGGTGCCGCCATGTTGGAAGTTGCCAAGGTATCGGTATCCGTCGCGATCGTAATTGGGGTTGCCCCACTACTGTTTGTACAAGTGGTGTACGACCCTCACTGGTATACCTCCAACGTATTGTCGGCAGACTGGGTTATCGGTTTTATCATCTTCCTGATCTTGGGTTATTGGGCGATGTATTACTACTACTTCGTCAATGGCGCTAACCAGGATAAATCAGCAACCCCAAAAGCTCGTTGGTCAATGCTATTGAGCTTGGCATTGATGTTATTGGTCGGTTTCATCATGCACAGCTTAACCTCGCAAATCCTACACCCTGAGTTATGGAAGTCTTGGTATTTACAACAAAACGGTATGTTGGACTACACAGGCGACAAACTGCATGAGTGGAATCTATGGCGTTATGCCTTCTTCATCAGCTTGTCGATTCCCGTTGCAGGCGGCATGTTGGTCACTTACCGCCGTTTCAAGTCGGTGCGTTCCGATGCTGACCATGCCTACCTGAACTGGGCGGCAGAAGTCGGTAAAAAATGGATCAAAGTCGGTTCTGTGATTTCCACCGCCCTTTATGTCGGCTGGATGATGACATTGCCGGAAACTGCTGGTAACTTCGCGACCTCTTTATGGGGAATCCTCGCGGGTGTAATGGTGTTGTTCTACGCAATTTGGGCACAGGTTCGCCTGAAGGGTGAAGCCAGATTCTGTAGCTATATGGCATTGCCAGTAGCCTTGGTCATCGGTCTGATTGTTGCGACTTCTCGTGAAATCTTGCGCTACGACATCCTAAACGGTTTCTTCCACTACAACTTCTGGGACTACAAAATCGTCTTCGATTGGTATTCAACCGGGTTGTTCTTCCTGACTTTCGCGATCGTCGGTGGTGTGGTGTTGTCTTACTTCCTCACTATTGCTTGGAAAGCCGGTCAAACCGTTGGTGTTTACACACCTAGCGCATTCGTCAACAAACTGGGAACCCTATCTATCTGGATCGTCGTCCTGTGGGTAGTGCAGTTCTTTATTGTCGGCTTCTATGTTTGGGCAAGATAGGAAAAGGAACGGATTATGAAAAAATTACTATTAATAAGCGCCGTTACCGGTCTGGCTTGCATGCTGCAAGCGCCCGCTAGCTTTGCGATTTCCGGCGGTATTTCCGCTGAAGAAAACGCAAAATTGCGCTCGGCATATCCCATGCCTTCGGCAGACATGTTGGGCGACAACTGCTCGGCTTGTCACGGCACCAAAGGCGCTGAGTTCAACGAAGCCATGCCGCCGCTTGCGGGAATGGATAAGAACAAGTTCATCAAGTTGATGAAAGCGTATCGTGCAAACAAGTTTCCATCCATCGTGATGCATGACGTTGCGCACGTCTTCTCCGACGAAGAAATCGAAGCTATGGCGGATTTCTTTGCGAAACAAACACCTGAAGAATGGACGCACCCTGATTGGAACGCTTCAATCAAGGAAAACGCCAAGGAGAGCAGTCATGAATAAGATTACACGACGCGACCTGATCAAACTTTTCGGTGCCAGCGCATTGGGAACAGGGCTGATGGGAGCCTCCAGCTTGGCGTTTGCCAGTAAGAGCGCGCATATCGTTATCGTCGGTGGTGGTGTCGGTGGTGCAGCTTCTGCAAAATATATGCGTTTGCTGAATGCCGATGTTCGCATCACCATTATCGAGCCTGAACCAAAATACATCTTCTGCCCGGGCAGTAATGAAGTGGTTGCCGGTTTTGACACGCTAGAAACCCTAACGGTTGACTACAACACTTTAAAGTCTCGTTATGGCGTTAATGTCATCCAAGACCGTGCCACGGAAATCGACTATGCCGCTAAAAAATTGAAGTTGGCAAAAGGCGATGTGGTGTCTTACGACAAACTGATTGTCTCTCCAGGCCCAGACTTCAAATATGGTGCGGTTGAAGGCTACAGCAAAAAGTTGGCGGAAGGCAACTTCCCTGCCGCTTGGCATGCTGGTCCGCAAACACTGGTATTGAGAGATCAAATCAACGCATTGCCACAAGGCGGAACCGTGTTGATTTCTTCTCCGGTTGACCCATACCGCTGTCCGCCAGCGCCTTATGAGCGTGCGTCTTTCATTGCCAACAAATTGAAAGACACCAACCCAACGGCGAAGGTCATTATTTTGGACTCAAAAGATGACTTCATTTTCCATGACGTCTATCTGGACTTCTGGAAAAAAGAACATGGTTTGGGAACGCCGAATGCACGCATAGAATGGGTACCGAAAAAAGACGGCGGTCACGTTACCAAACTGGACACCAAAAACCGTACTTTGACGACGGCAAACGGTCAGGTTCACAAGGGCGATGTCATCAACATCATCCCTCCTGAAATGGCTGGTTCATTCGTGCGCATGAACGGTCTGGCAGAAGGTGATTGGGCGCCTTTCAACTCCCAAGACTTCTCGACTAAACGTGATAAAGACGTTTACATAATCGGGGATTCGGCGGCGGCAGATCCTATGCCGAAAACCGGTTATATCGCCAGTAATCAAGCTAAAGTCGTGACCAAGGCGATTCAAGCCGAGTTGACCGGCAAAGAAATTGGAACGCCTTTTATCACTAACAACTGTGTCGCTATGGCTGCGGAAGACTGGGGGATGACCGTTGCGGAAACTTTCCGTTATGCGGGCAACCACCATCCTTATGAAGAAAGCTACGTCATGTCCGATCCGACGGAAAACCCGTACTACCGCCATATTCGCGCCGAAGTCGCGAAAAACTGGCAACGTACTTTCCGTAAAGATATCTTTAGTTGATAGGGATTCAAGGGAGAAAAAGAATGAAAAAATTACTACTAATCGGCCTTGTTTCCGTCACTTCAACCGCTAGCACAGCCGCTTTGGCCAGTGGTCACAGCATGCCTGTCGCTGACGCTTGGAGCAACATCACATGGGATAAGTCCGCGAAAGACATGCCGAAAGGCGATTATGCCCGTGGCGAAAAACTGCACAGCTATGGTTTGTGCATCACTTGCCATGGTGAGCAAGGTATCGCGCCTTCACGCAACGCCCCCAACCTGGCAGGAAATACCGTGCTTTATACCTACAAAGAGTTACAGGACTATAAGTCCGGTTTACGCAACGAAGGTAACGGTAAAGCGAGCGTGATGCACGCAGCCACCACGCCAATGTCAAATCAGGACATGGCGGATGTGGCGGTTTACTATGCAGCACAAAAGCTACCGGCACCAACGGGTAACTATACGCCTCCGGCAAACATCAAGAAATTGGTCACCAAGGGCGATGTGTCACGCATGATTACTCCTTGTGCCTCTTGCCATGGTGTTCACGGCGAAGGCCGAGATATCACACCTGCATTGGCAGGACAGGTTCCGGCTTACTTCATCCGTACGATGGCGGCTTACAAACACGGTAAACGTACCAATGACATCAATGAAGGTATGGCGCAGTTCACGCAAGACCTGACCGATGCCGAAATCCAAGGCTTGGCGGAATACTATGCGAACCTGATGCCTAAAAACCCTGCACCCGCTGCTGGAAAGGAGTAGATCATGACGGGTTTAAAAGCGATTTTATGGGGCTTCATTCTGACCTTCGGCTCAGTTGCCCTTATTTATCTACTCAGCTTTATTACGGTAGCGCCAACCTGATTGACGCATCGTAAGACTCTCCTCGGTATTGAAGCCAAAAGTTTCAATACCGAGTCATTGAGAAACACAAAAAATATTCAAAAGAGGTGAATGTGAAAATTGCAGTTAGTTGCGCCAACCAGAGGCAGGTTTCTGGCCCAGCGACCTTGTGTCCAAACTTTTGGGTTTATGACACTGATCAATTCCAAATTATTTCGAAGACACTTATCCACTTGGATGAAAAAGAACTGTTAGGAAAAATTAAAGGCACCCTATCCCAACAGGAAACACATGCGTTATCAGACATCGGTTGTGTCATCAGCAGAAACTTGGGAGAAGGACTCAATACAAAACTTCACGACAGCGACATCAAAACCATGTCGACCAATATCTTAGACCCTGACACCGCCGTTTTATCCTACTTAAAATACGCGCATCAAATCAAAGTCTAATGACCACTTTACAAGTGCATCCAAACACATGCTACTTTGATCCCAAGGATGGGACTACGCCAGACGAAACTCTAGGATTATGCGGCTTGAAATGAAATGAGTGCTGCGCCGTTTTCTTTCAACCAGGCTTTGTGTGTTTCGAAATCTGGGCAATGTTGTTCGACCAAATTCCAAAATGCAGCTGAGTGATTAGCATGCACCAGGTGGCAAAGTTCATGCACAACAACATAGTTGATGACCGCTTTCGGTGCCATCACCAACTTCCAGTTGAATTGCACACGACCGTCTGAATAACAGCTTCCCCAACGGGAACGGTAGCTTTTGATTTGTACCGATTGGGTTTGCACACCGATACGCTTTTCCCACTCAGTCACTTGCGGCGTAAGG
Source organism: Hydrogenovibrio marinus (assembly GCF_013340845.1). NCBI lineage: Bacteria > Pseudomonadati > Pseudomonadota > Gammaproteobacteria > Thiotrichales > Piscirickettsiaceae > Hydrogenovibrio > Hydrogenovibrio marinus. The sequence continues at coordinate 595,870 of NZ_AP020335.1, read as the reverse complement.
TGATCGATGAGTTGTTGATGGAAAAAATCGACAAGATGTCGGTAGATATGGTGGCGTTCGTTCTTCAATACACGCGATTGCTTGCAGAAAACCGTAATACAGGTATCGTCGTGAGTCAGGTGCATTTTCTTCACCGGCGTATGGTGATCTTCTTTGAACATCACCTTGTCTCCGAACAACAATAATTCATGACCCGACTTCATGACCAACTGCTTCGGCATTTGCGACTGATGCGCTTCTATTTGCTGCAACAACCAGCCCTGCTCGCTTTCCACAAAAGCGGTAATGGCAGCATCCGCCAGTTGCTTCGGCACCATAAGTGCGATGCGGTTAGGTTCTACTCTCAGGCCAATCGAGCCTTTGCGCGTGGTTTTGATAATTTCTAATTCATGATTACCGAGGGTAAAGTGCATATCTCTAACGTCTTTGCTTTGTCTTTTGCTTGTCTCTTTTCCTTTTCAGGCGGAGAACATAATAGCTTAGAATACGCCTTATGGACACAACTAACCGACAACAAAATTCGATTTCAAACAGTCTTTCGAATAAGGCGCATTTTGAACTTCAGTTTGAAGTTGAACACGCCTCGACTTTAATCGATGTTTTGGCTCAGCAAACCGGGCTTTCCAAGCAGCACTTGAAAGGCGCGCTCGCCAAAGGCTGTGTTTGGTTCAAAGCAAAGGGCAAAATCCAAAAAGTCACGCGGGTGCGTCGTGTTAAAAAAGAGGTCACTCCTGGCGATGAAATCTTCATCTACTATGACGAAGCCGTACTCAATGCCAGCATACCGGAACCGAGGTTAATTGATGACTGTCATGACTTCAGTGTGTGGTACAAACCGAAAGGCTTATTGTCTCAGGGCTCTAAATGGGGAGATCACAGCACTATTGCCCGCTGGGTGGAAATGCACCACCTTTTCAATGGCAAACAGCGTCAAGCTTTGGTGGTACATCGCTTGGATCGCGCAACCGATGGTTTGATCTTACTGGCACATACCCATCAGGCAGCGAAACTTCTAACTGAAGCTTTCATGGGCAGAAAAACTACTAAAATCTACCAGGTTGGGGTATGGGGAGAGTTCCCTGAAACCGAACAAACCTATGACCAGCCCATTGAAGACAGAGCGGCCATCAGTCACGCCAAACGTTTGGATTACAACGCGGAGAGGAATATCTCGCTATTGGAAGTGCATATCGAAACCGGCAGAAAACACCAAATCCGCCGCCATTTGTCGGGTGCCGGTTTCCCAATTGTTGGAGACCGACTGTATGGCGATGCTAAGCGCAACGCTACCCTCCAGGCTTTGGATATGATGCTGACAGCGGTTTTCCTGCATCTCGGGTTTGAGGACAAACCCTATGAGTTCAGTTTACCAACCAACCTTAACCAAACACTAAACGATTTTCACACGCTTTAACCGCATGCTTTAGCATTGGTGGATTAAGTGTTTATCATCGTCACGATTGAATTCCGCTTGGAAATTACAATGAGTGATGCTAAAAACCTCTGCCAAACGAGATTCAATGCGCTGAGTGACTTGAGTCGCTTCACTTAAACTCACATCTTCTTTGAAATCCAAATGGGCTTCAAGGTGGACACGGTGGTCGTCCAACTGCCACAAATGCAGATGATGGACATTGTCGATACTCGCTTCACTCTCGATTTCCTTCACCAATGCATCCAAATCGATATGGCTAGGTGCAAACAGTAGCAAAACGCCTGTCGCGTGTTTCAACAAACCCCAGGCGGAAGTCATCAGATAAAGCGCAATTAATATGGTCATGACTGCATCGACCCAATAGATATTGAACCACAACACCAACACCCCACTGATCAACACCCCGACAGACGTCAGCGTATCGGTCAACAAGTGCAGATAGGCGGCACGGATATTGGAATTATGTTCCGAGTCTTTAGCAATCAACATCACACTGACCCAGTTCAACACCACTGACAACAGTGCCAGGCCAATCACCCAACCACCGGCAATCGGTTCAGGGTTCATCAAGCGCTCAATGGCTTCGATAAACAGCAACAGCCCCACGCCTATCAACACTGAGGCATTGAATAATGCCGCGAACATCTCGGCACGTTTGTAGCCAAAAGTTTTCTCTTGAGTGGAAGGTTGTTTCACCAAACGATTTGCGACATAGGCAATCACCAATGCCACCACATCACTGAAATTGTGCAATGCATCAGACAACAGCGCCAAACTACCGGAAATCAATCCCCCGATAATTTGAGAGACGGTGATGATCACATTCAGGATGACCGTCCACAACAGCTTCGAGCCGGTTAAATCGCCATGATGGTGGTGATGTCCATGCGCATGATCGTGTGCATGGTCGTGATGATGGTGACTATGATTGTGGTCATGGTCGTGATTGTGATTGTGGTCGTCATGAGTATGTGCGTGTGACGTGTGATTTTCCATGGAGGCAGTCCTATTTCGACACGGAAAAAATCCGTTTTTCTGTTCAATCAATGAACTTGGTAAGTTAACATGAAGCGACTATTATCGGTATTTTAGTTGTTAAAAACAAAAATTATTTTCAATACTATTACTATCAAAGTGAGGTCTTTTGAAAACCAGATCACTTGTCCTTCCGGTAAAGGGACATTATTACTACTCGGCACTGCACGCCTATAATATTGGATTGTTGCAACCGGAAACGCCTATAAAGCTTATTCCGGAGCCGGACAATCAACAAGATAGACGAGCTGTTCAAATCTGGTTGACGCACTTCCCCTGCTGGCTTTTAGGTTACGTGCCACGCCGAAAAGCTCGGTTTATTGGTTACCTGCTCGAACACGACTTGATACAAAATCCTACACTTCACAATACCCGCTACCGCAATCAACGTCTAAAACTGCAACTCCGTCTCGATTACGCGCTGCCCTGGAAGTTACGCCTTGACTACTGGCTACGACTGTTGGGATTTTGATTTCAGCAATCCATCGCCTCTGCCCAATACCCGACAATGCATGCTAAAATGTTGGTAATTGAATCAAATACACCTATCGAATTATGCAACAAAATCACTCCACTTCAGACTTGGAACTTATCGCACAACAACTGGATCAGTCAGAAGACTATCAAGTACTGAGACGTTTCCAACCCGTATCCTGTTATCACTCTGATCGTGGTGAAACTCTGCACAATGTCTGCATTATCGACACCGAAACCACCGGATTGGATACCGAGCGTTGTGAAATCATTGAACTGGGCTATCAAATCCTAAGCTTCGATTCTCACGGTCAGTTTTATGAAGTCTTGTGTGCCAAAAACTTCCTCAACGAACCTAAGGGCGTCATCACCCCGGAAGTCACTCAAGTTACGGGACTGACTATGGATGATGTCAAAGGACATCAGATTCCTTGGGATGAAGTGGTTGCCGACATGCAAGAAGTCCAGCTTATCGTCGCGCACAATGCGGGCTTTGACCGCCCTGTCGTCGAGCGCTACAACGATGTGTTTATCGACAAAGTCTGGGGCTGCTCCGCCTCGCAGGTTGACTGGTTCAATCTTGCCAAGGTCAGCTCACGAAGCCAGGAATTCCTCTGCTGGAAAGTCGGTCAATTTTTCTACCATGCCCACCGTGCTTTGGATGATGTTCAGGCGCTAACGCACCTTTTAACTCGTCAAATTTCCGAGCAACAACTGCCTGCATTCCATTTTTTATTGAATGTTGTTCGTCAGCAAAAGGTCATGATGAAAGCCACTGGCGCACCGTTTGAATTGAAAGATGATCTTCGATCACGCGGTTATCGCTGGAACGCATCCGAACGTGTGTGGCAAAAGGTGTTTGATGCCAGCCATCAGGAAAGTGAATTGGCTTGGCTGATTGACAACAACACCCCGAATCCAACGCCAATCAAACTTAAAGCAACCGATACTTTTTCCATTCGCGCACGATAACGCAAAGGAGGTACGCATGCATAACTACCAAACCATTCTCGTCGCGGTCGACTTCTCGCCAGACAGCGAAAAGGCCATTGCCCGCGGCAAACAGTTGGCTGAAATTTATCAGGCCGAACTCATGTTGTTGCACTTGGTTGAAGAGCCAACATACCCGGTGTTTGAAGACATTAGTTTGAGTGGCGCTTCCGGTATTTGGATTCCGGAAATAGCCGATGCCATGATTGATGCAGCCAAGAGCCGTCTTTACGCTCTGGCGGAGGAAAATGGAGTTGCCGAAGAACGCTGCGAGGTGTTTTCCGGCTTCTCAAAAGTTGACATTGCCGAACGCGCCGATGAACTCAACGTAGACTTGATTGTCATGGGACGTCACGGGCACTCTTTCTTGGAAAAACTGATAGGTTCAACCACCACCAGCGTGTTGAACCACGCACAATGTGATGTACTGACCGTCACCAAATAGCTCCATATACCGTCTACCCAACCTGGTAGATTTTCTCGCCTTACCCCTGCGGGCGGCGAGTGCTTCGTTTCTCGCCTTACCCCTGCGGGCGGCGAGTGCTTCGTTTCTCGCCTTACCCCTGCGGGCGGCGAGTGCTACGTTTGTCTAAAAACTACCAGGTTGGGCTAATCATATTATTGCATTTCAGATTCAGGCATTTGCTCTTCGTCAGATGGTTCACCTTCTTCAACAGCAGGTTGTTCGGGCTCCTTGGTAAAGACTTTAGCTTCTCCTCGCCCTCGCATATCGGATGCCGCTTGCCACTGCCCATGACGCTTCACCACCAATTGCACATCGCCCATATAGTCGTTTTTGCGCAAGGTATAACCCATCAATTGAAGGGCATTTTGGGTCGCTTTCGGCAGGCTTGGGTTATAGTCGATTTGGTCTTTTGGAAAGAGTTGGTGATGCACACGTGTCGCATTCACCGCATCCTGAGCATCCATATGCTTATCTAAAGTGTTCACAATCGTTTGAAACACCGAGGTAATGATAGATGAGCCCCCAGGTGTACCAACAGCCATCACCGCTTCATTATCCTTCAGTAAAATCGTTGGTGTCATGGAGGACAACATACGTTTTTCCGGGGCAATGGCATTGGCATGCCCACCAACCACACCAAAGATATTGGCAACACCGGGCTTACTGCTGAAATCATCCATTTCGTCATTCATCAAAAAGCCGCCGCCTTCTATCACCACACCATTTCCAAACGGCATATTCAGTGTATAGGTATTGGATACGGCATTGCCATCGAAATCGACAATGGAGAAATGCGTAGTTTCCGGCGATTCGATTTTACCGGGTTTGATACTCTCAGTTTCCGAAGGGCCATCCCACTCCACACTTTCTGCACGACGAGAAATGTAATCATCGGAAATCAACTGTTGAACAGGCACTTTGACAAAGTCCGGGTCGCCAAGATATTTTGCTCGGTCAGCAAAAACCCGTTTCTCCATCTCAGCATAAAAATGGGCTTCAAACGCCTGCTCGGGAATACCTTCTTTTTTCGCTAATGCCAATTGGCGGCGATATTCCGGTGCTAGTAAAGCTTTCATCTTTAGCAACTGCACCAACGCCACCCCGCCCGAGCTTGGTGGTGGTGCAGAAACCACAGTATAGCCTTTCCACTCTGCTTGAATTGGCATACGCCATTTGGCTTCATAATCTGCCAAATCTTTGAGCGTAATCAAACCATCATGTGCTTGCATTTGTTTAACGATCGCCAGCGCCGTTTCACCGTGATAAAAGTCGTCAGCGCCCTCTTCCGCTATACGCTTCAAGGTTGAAGCCAGCTCAGGCTGTTTGAACAAGTGGTTAGCTTTCAGCCCAGAAAAGTACTGATTGAAATTCAAATCCTTTGATTTATCCGCCACCCAGTGCTGATACCACTTACGCATGGCAACCAGTTCCGGCGACACCATAAAACCGCTTTGTGCATAATCGATTGCCGGCTGTAGCAGTTCCTTCCACGGTAACGAACCAAAACGTTGATGCGCCATCCACAGTCCCATTACCGTTCCTGGCACACCCGACGCCTGGTAGCCAATCAGAGAGCGATAAGGAATGATTTTTCGGTTGTCGTCCAAATACATATTGGCACTTGCTGCCTTGGGCGCTTTTTCGCGATAATCCAGAAAATAGGCATGTTTATCTGTGCCGGCAGACACCTCACCTTGAGGCCGGAACTTATCGGTCTCGCTGGCATAAAGCGTCATAAAACCACCTCCACCTATATTCCCAGCTTCAGGGTAAGTCACCGCCAGAACAAAAGCGGAGGCAATCGCAGCATCCACCGCATTGCCGCCTTGTTGCAGAATTTTTTCTGCTGTCTCGGCACTGAACTCATCCGGCATGGCAATCGCGGCGGTGGCACCATTCGATGCCTGCGCCGGCAAAACCGTCCCGACAAACAACCACCCGAAAATAATCAGCCGCATAGCCCGAGTCCCTTTTCCGATCAAACGGTTGGCTAAATCAGCGATATGGCAGAAAAAACGGTTCATCAAATCGTCCTAACTTTGAATGGGGTTACGCACCAGATAGTCTTGGAAAAACTGCTTGGCGATACGTCCGCTTCGGCTTCCGCGTGCCGTAGCAAAACGTACGGCTTCCAAGTGCAGCTGTTCAAGCTCCGTTGGCGTGTGTTCGATATTAACATCTTTAAACAATGCTTCGACCATCTCTAGATACAACACTTGATCTGGCGCATAAAATGACAGGCTCATCCCGAAACGGTCGGCAAGTGACAGCTTCTCCTGCAAACGATCACCGAAATGAATCTCGCCATTGGCGGTTTGAGTATCGAGGTTATCCTGATGATGCTCGGCGACCAGATGGCGGCGGTTAGAGGTGGCAACCATCAGTATATTACGCGCTGGCAGTTCGATAGAACCTTCCATCAACACTTTCAAATAACGGTAACTGCTGTCACCCTCATCAAACGACAAATCATCGCAATAAATCACAAATCGCCAAGGCTGATCACGGATTTGATCACTGATTTCCGGCAGGTCTGCAATATCTTCCTTTTCCAGCTCAATCACTCGCAAGCCTTGATCATGAAAATGGTTCAATGCCGCTTTCATCAAAGAAGATTTCCCCGTACCCCGTGCGCCCCACAGCAATACATGGTTAGTAGGTTGCCCGGCAATGAAACTTTGCAGGTTTTGGCAAAACAGATTCTTTTGACGTTCAATGCCCAAAAGATTGGAGAGCTCGATAGGGTCTAATGCCTCGACAGGTCTGAACTTGCCTTTTTTTGCTCGCCAAATGGCAGCGACATGTTTGTCCCAACGAATCTTCTTTGACATGGTCATTCCTGTTTACGCATAAAAGTTAGATTATACGACTCAAAACGCGACAAAACAAAACGGCTCGAAAATCTGCCAGGTTGGGGTGAAATGACAACGTGAAGAAAGGGGATGGGAAAAGCGATGGCTTATATATATCGGCCATCACTTTGTTAAGAAGTGGATTACTCGGTTCTGTCTGTGACTTGAATCAAGTGATAACCGAATTGTGTTTTAACCGGCCCTTCCAAAGACCCTACGTCCGCACTGAAACAAACTTTATCAAACTCTGGAACCATCATCCCTGGACCAAACTGACCCAAATCGCCACCACTGCGACTTGAAGGACATTGAGAGTTCGCTTTTGCGACATCTGCAAAATCCGCTCCATCCAAAATCTGTTGTTTCAACTCTAGTGCTTTTTCTTCCGAATTGACCAAAATGTGACGTGCTGTTGCCATTGCCATAGTTTTATTTCCTTTATCTTACTATTTAAATCAAGTATCTCTTTGAATTTGGCGACATTATACCTGAAACACAGTATTTTTCCTGCCAAGGATAGCGACTTAAATGTAGCGAATTAGTTGAATGCGTGCTTAAAGCCGAGGAATAGCTCTTGGTCAAGATTACTGGAAAGAAATGCTGCTTGCAGATGCCCTACACTGAGAGCCGCGGAAACTCCTGAAATGCTACGGTTAGACGTCAAGTTATCTGTCACATAACGCAAACTGCCATCTCCGACTGATTGCGGATGTTGATAACCGATATGCGCACTGTCGTTTTGCCAAAAACCCAGCAAACCAACTCGCCAGTGCGGGTTCAGTTGTGCCCGATAACCTGCATAATACTTCTGGCTATCGATATTATAATTTTGAATCAAACTTTGTCCCGGCTGAGTTTGTCGAGACCAATCCAATCCGGCCAACCATCCATGATGATGGTACTCGGTTTGCACGCCGGAAAGGGTCTCTGTCTGTGCCCCCGTGAACGCACTGGTGTTATTTGAAGCCAACCAGTAAGGCATGATGCTCAACCCCTTAAACCCTAAACTGGCTTTCATACCCTGCACAGCAGGCTCGGTTTGAACATTGGAGGAAACATTGGTTTGATTGGGGTTCGGCGCCGTGGCACTCATACCAACTGACATGTCAGAGAAGTGCCCGGTTAAGGATATCTGCCCCAAAACTGATGTGTTAAGGTTCTGCTGATAACCCGATGCCATTCCCAAAAACCACAAACCACTGTCCTGACGTTCATTGCTGTGAGTACCGGTCATTGAAAACCCTAACTGCAAACTTGTGCTAAGTTGCTGGCGATAATTCACCGGCGCATCAACATAAGATCGAACGGTTTTATCCAAACCGGATTGATAGGTTTGCACCGGCGTTTCATAGTTCAAGGTGAAATCCCGACCATAACTGTCCAAAAATGCCGTGCTGGCATTCACCGTTTTAAAGCCTGCAGGCAAGGTCACTACCGCAGAAGATAAAGGCACACTCGCCGCCGCAGCCGATGCTGATACACTGGCGACAGGAACAGACGTTTTACCCACAGGCGAAAAAGCAGAATTAAGATCAACGATTCCCTGCCCAAATGTCGCTGCGGTATACCCGGCAAAACTACGATTGGCGGTATCGATAATAATTTGTTCCAACTGCACGCCCGTCAGACTTTGCCAGCGCTGTTTCATCACCGCCAACGCACCGGAAACATTCGCCGCCGCCCCAGATGTGCCGATTGAATACAAAGTGCTATAGCCGTTCGTCACCTCACTTTGTGCAGGGGCGACTACATAACGCGCCTGAACGTCCGAATCGGAGCCGGCAGAATTCGAAAAATACGCCAATGTTTGATTGTCATAGGTCGCACCAACAATCAAAATATTGTTTTTAGCATTGGACTTCACCCAATCTTCATAGCCTGATTGTGAAATCAACTTGGAAGTAACCGTCACCCGGTTGCCAGATGTCGAATCATTCCCAGCGGAATGCACGATAGCAACCTGACTGGTCACCGCCTGGTTCTTGATGGTGTTCAACTCACTCTCAATATTACTGTGCGCCGAACCGGTATAACTCACCAACGCGCCATAACCGAACGATAAATTGATAATATCCGCACTATGGTTCACAGACCATTCGATGCCTTTTATCATCGAAGCACGGTTCGCCCAACCGTTGGTATCAGCAATCACCCCATTGAGGATATTGGTATCCGGTGCTGCACCATAGGTGGCGGAACCGATGACTTGCGACATATCATCGCCATGGTTGGCGTTATAGATAGAAGTATCACTGTTTTTGACAATTTGATCGTGGGTATAATCTGCATCATAACGAAGGTTGGCAGACAAAGGGATATTACGATCATTGATGTCCCAAACCGGCATCCCAGTATCCAGAACAGCAACGGTCACGCCCTTACCGGTATAGCCGGCATCACGCCAAGGTTTCAATCCCATTTGGGTCGCATTGGAAGTCAATGTGCTGGCAATAGGAACACTAGAAACAGCGGTATAGTTTGAGGTTGCCGGAGATGTCTGATGAACTTGATTGGAACTACACCCGGACAAAAAGAAAAACACTGACAAACCGAGTCCAAAGGCAAATTTCTTGCACACGCCAGTATTCACGGCGTGAATCTCTTTATTCGGCACTGGTTTTGTCATTTTATCCAAGGTGGTTTTCCCAATCAATTTGCGTAGCGTCATCGGCAGCGATTCACAAAAAACATCTTCTCGCCAGATTCGCCATTACAATGAAAAAATCCGATATATAATAACCCACTATGACGACTGAATCGATGAATCAAACTTCAAGTTTTGCACAGATTCCTATGCAATCTGTAGGCCCATTCAAATTAATTGGTGATGTTTGCACCGATGATTTGATGGTTCCGATGGCAACTTACGAAACACCACTATGGCCTTCTGTAGCCCGTGGTGCGCGCGTAACTCACCACAGCGGCGGCATTCGTGTCACGGTGATGGACGAGCGCATGTCACGCTCCATCCTTTTAGAAGCACCAGATGCCAGTGTTGCTCGTGAGCGTTTAAGACACATACAACAACGCCAAGGCGAGTTGCAAGCCATCATCTCCGAGTCTAGTCGTTTCGCAAAATTAATCGCCCTTAACTGGCAAGTTGTCGGTAATCTGATTTATCTACGTTTGGAGCTGACCACTGGTGATGCTTCCGGGCATAACATGGTCACCAATGCCGCGGATAAATTGATTCCTTGGCTATTGGAAACCTACGGGGATTTGTCCTACGTTTCCATCTCCGCCAACTACTGTACTGATAAAAAAGTCTCCGCCGTCAACGGCATTCTGGGGCGCGGCAAAAACGTGGTTTGTGAAACAGCCATTCCGCGTAAACTTTGTCAGCGTTTTTTAAAGACAACACCGGAAGCTTTAGTCGACCTTCACATCAAAAAAGATTTGATCGGTAGTATCGTCTCCGGTGGACTGCGTAGCGCCAACGCTCATGTTGCGAACATGCTGCTCGGTTTTTACCTTGCCACTGGTCAAGATGCCGCCAATATCGTCGAAGGCTCTCAAGCCATCAATCATGTCGAAGTGACTTCCGATGGCGATTTGTATTTTTCCACCACCCTGCCAAACCTCATTGTCGGCAGTGTTGGTAACGGCAAAGGACTTGAATTCGTTCAGCAGAACTTAGAACAACTCGGCTGCCTTAATCCCAATGCAGAACCGGGCGAAAATGCTCGCCGCCTGGCTTGCATTGCCGGTGCAACGGCGCTATGTGGTGAACTGTCTTTATTAGCGGCACAAACCAACCCGGGCGAGTTGATGGCAGCGCACATCAAACTTGAACGTTCAGAAAAAAGCGTCTAATTGCCTAAGTCTATTTGTTTCAACGGAATCCATTTATGACCCGCCAAAACGACTTTATTCATCAACGCAAACAGGATCATATCCAAACAATATTGGATGATCCTCAGATTGAGCGTCACCAGAGTGGATTCGACCAAATTCAGCTCACTCACTGTGCGTTGCCAGAGTGTGACTTTGATGCCATCAATACCCAAACAGAATTCTTAGGAAAAACACTTTCCTTTCCGCTGCTGATTTCCTCAATGACGGGCGGCAAATCGGCAAACCTGATGAAAATCAATCAAGCCCTTGCAGAAGCCGCCGAAGCCATGCAAGTGGCATTGGCTGTTGGCTCGCAACGTGTGATGATTGAAGATGTCTCTGCGGAAGAAAGCTTCAAACTGAGACGCTATGCCCCGACAACTCCGCTGATTGCGAACATGGGCGCAGTGCAATTGAATTACGGTTTTAGCCGGGACGATGCCCAGCGCATGGTCGAAACCCTTCAAGCAGATGCGCTTTATCTTCACCTGAATCCTTTACAGGAAGTGATTCAGCCAGAGGGTGATAAAAACTTTGCAGGCTTGCTCGACAAAATCCGTGAACTTGCCGTCGATTTTCCAGTGCCGATTATCCTCAAAGAAGTCGGGTGCGGTTTGTCCGCAACCGATATTGAGAAGGGCTTACAATCGAGTATCAAGTGGTTTGATTTGGCCGGGCGCGGCGGAACTTCCTGGAGCCGAATCGAAGCACACCGCAATGGAGACCCTAAGGCACAAGACTTAGGCGTTTTGTTCCAAGACTGGGGACTGACCACGCCTCAAGCTCTGATACAAGCCCGCCCGTATCAAGACCGCGCGCATTTTATCGCCAGCGGCGGCATTCGCAATGGCATTGACATGGTGAAATCAGTTATAATGGGCGCCCAAATTTGCGGTATCGCAGCGCCTTTCCTGGAACCAGCAATGGACTCCACTGAGGCGACGGTGGCGAAAATACAGCAGTTTGCCAATGAATTCCGTACTGCGCAGTTCCTACTGGGTGCTTCGGATCTCTCGCAACTGCTTTTAAATGACAATTTGATTCTCAATAGACAATAAAGAAAAGAACTCCTCTAAAATGACCATTGGTATCGACTTAATCCACTTCTCCACCTCAGACTATTTCTTGGGGTTGGATACGTTTGCAAAAGAGAAAAGCGTGGATTTGGACAAATACACCATTGGTATCGGTCAGGAAAAAATGTCTATTGCGCCACCAGATGAAGACATCATTACCCTAGCGGCAAAAGCGGCGGCTCCTATCCTGGAACAAATTGAGAAAAACGATATCACAGCGGTTCTGTTTGCCACTGAGTCCGGCATCGATCAATCCAAGTCAGCGGGCGCCTTCTTGCACGGGTTGCTACAACTGCCAAACCGTTGTCGCGTCATGGAGTTCAAACACGCTTGCTATGCCGGAACGGCAGCACTTCAGATGGCCACCAAAATGGTCGCCGCCAATCCGAAAGAAAAGATTCTGGTCATCGCCGCCGATATCGCTAAATATGATGTAGATTCATCCGGTGAAGCCACTCAAGGTTGTGGCGCGGTTGCGATGTTGGTCACTGACAATCCTCGCATTTTAAAAATCGAGCCGGGCTCTGGTTACTACACCGAAGACGTCAACGACTTCTGGCGCCCAAACCACCGTGAAACCGCCTTAGTCGATGGAAAATACTCAACTAAAGTCTATTTGAACAGCATGAAACATGCTTGGGATAACTTTGTAGAAGAGACTGGCCGCGGCTTTGATGATATTGATGCCTTCTGCTACCACATCCCCTTTTCTCGTATGACAGAAAAGGCACACAAAACCTTAATCAAGAAAGTCGGCGCAAAAATTGATGATGAAACTTTCAAACGTCAGACGGATGCAGGCCAAGTGTACAACCGCATTGTCGGCAACAGCTATAGCGCATCTCTATATATCGGTTTCTGCTCTTTTCTGGACAATGCCGAAGAGTCTTTGGAAGGTAAGCGTTTCGGCTTCTTCAGTTATGGTTCTGGCTGTGTTGCCGAATTTTTCAGTGGGGCTATCCAATCGAATTATCGTCAATATTTGATGACGGACAGCCACAAAAAACAAATCAACTCTCGCCAAGCACTGAGCTATCAGCAATACCTTGCGTTTTACCATTCAGTAAATTTGTCAGTGGAGAACATCAAATTACCTCTGACCAACAAGGGATCCTATCGTTTAAAAGCGGTTGAAAACCATATCCGTATTTACGAAAGACAACAGTCTTAAGCCAAGCCTACCTCCCAACCTGGCAGATTTTCATTAAAAGCGTGTTTGGTTTTTCCCTTCACGTTTTGACTCGTAAAGCTTTTCATCCGCTTCTTTGATGACCGTCATGTAATCGGGATGGTTCGAGAACTCTGACACGCCAAACGAACAGGTAATGAAAAGTGGTGCTTTCTCACCAACATCTATTGGCGTTTTGTTGATTCTCTCACGGATTTTCTCCGCAGTGCTTACCCCTTTACTCAAACCGCACTCTGGTAACAATAGTAGAAATTCTTCTCCACCATAACGGAAAGCATAGTCCGATAGCTGAATTTCTTCTCTGGCGGCTTTACCCACTTCCAGGATAACTTTATCGCCAGTCAGGTGACCATATTCGTCGTTTATTTTCTTAAAGTTGTCAATATCGAACATCACCACCGAATAAGAAGTCTTGGCGGTCATGGCTGTCTGAGTTTCACTTTGAATAATCGGCGCCAAATAACGGCGACTGATCAAACCGGTCAAGCCATCCTGCTGCTCCGATTCTTTAAGAATTTGCTCAGAAATATGAGTCAATAGAAACGTAATTTCCTTCACCAGATTGCGCACTTTATTACCATGTACGGGTAACTCACCAACGCTTCTTTCTTTAATAACTTGACGCAAGTTTTGCTGTAATTGCTGGATTTGATCGACACTTTCCATTTTCTTAGCAAGGAAAGGCAATTTATGGGTAATCCAAAGACCGCATTCATTGGCTTCAGCTTCAGTGACTGGAAACTCAATGCCTGGTGTAGCCGAGGTAATGTACCCTAAGTAATCCGCAAGCCAGTTATACAACTTAGACTTGATTTGCACGATTTCCAGCGCAGTATCTTTAGGAGAGGTGTGATATTGGTAGTCGATTGCCGCACGCTTGTGCTGAACAAGATTATGCAAGTAGGCTTCGTTGATTAAGTTCAAACTGTTCACCAATAAGGTATCGAGCAAAATCATTAAGCGTAACTTCTCATCAGCATTAAAACTGTCGCTGTCATAAACAGCCGCAATGAACTTGTGCTTGATAAAAAACATTGAGGTGCTGACCAGTGCCATCGGAATGTTAATGCGTGCATGCACCTCACCCACATGGTATTGTGTTTCCACAACACGCCCTATTTCGCCTAAATCCACCTTTGGTGAAAGCAATTGATGCAACCAAGCCTTCAGCTCACTTTTCAAACGGTTCTGCACCAACTCAGTAGAGAGAAACTTTGCAGCTTCTGGGTTCTCCATCAACTTTTCATAGAAAAAATCTGCTGCTTCAGGAATCAGTGCCGAAAAAATATTCTGCCCGCTTTCCAACAAGGCATTATTTTCCACACTGTAGATACCTTCAAAGCTATAGGATTTAAAACCGCCACTCACATCGTGTTTTTCAAGCATAGTCTTCTCTAACTGTTAAGCGAATCATTTAGATATTATAACCCTACAAAAAGTAGAAAAGTTGCTATGTAATGCTTTGATCTCAGCAGAGACCCTATCTTTGGAGCTGATCTTGATATAAAGAATGCTCGCCGAACAATTCGAATCCAATCCATCCTAGACAAAACATTGCAATTAAAAAAGCCGCCTTCCAACCTGGTTGTCTCACGCCCCCAGAATTGCCTGTCACACCAAATTTTTGCCATAAATACACGCCTACACCTAAAGTTATAGAAAGCGCCCCCACAAGCATCCCTCCGACAACATCACTTAGGTAATGCACGCCTAAATACAACCTACTCAGAAGAAGCAAGTTAACAATGGAAAACGTTAAAATGAAAAGTGCTAATCGATTTACCTTTTGCTTAGATTCCAGTATAAGAATCAACCCGATTAAGCCGTAAAATGAAACTGCAATGGTTGAGTGCCCTGAAGGAAAACTAAATGAGTGCATCGGAAATAATGGATCTTCGGGTCTTGCTCTGGCAATCGTATTTTTGCCCAAATAAATCAGCAGCAGACTTGTGCCTAGCGACACAAGCAATGGCGCTATCCATATCGACAGCCTCATCCAAAGTAAGCCTGTGACCGATAAAATGAATCCCCAAGCAACGAGTAAGGGTTGCCCTAAAAAAGTAAATATCAAGAAAAACTCGACAAAGCGATGTGTTCTTACTGCCTCAAAATAGGACGCAAGACGGTAATCTAGTTGAACAATCCAATCGCTTGTAATGACATCTTCGGTCAAGCCCCCTAGATGAATTGAAATATAGCCGAAAATCAAAAAGAGACCCGAGAGCGGCAAACCGTTAAACTTATCTTTTCGAACTCGATCTTTTAACCATCCGAAGAGAGCACTTATCTTTCCATTAGTCATTGCAGTTAAAAAGCGCTTCGGCCATAAAACGGTTGTCTATTACTTTAAGTTTAAGATCTGAGCCATGAGTATTAAATATAGCTTTGACCAATGACAGCCCTAGTCCATTTCCTTCACTTGAGCGAGCATTTTCCAATCTAACAAAAGGCTTTGTAATTTCTTCAAGCTGTTGCTTCATCAAAGTAACCCCTGTATTTACTATAGATAAGTTGATAGATGCACCTTGTTGTTTCAGCGAGAAAATGATGCTTTCTCCTGTTTGAGTGTAATGAAGTGCATTTTCCAATAAATTGATGATCGCTTGAGCCAGCAGTTGCCGATCTCCATCCAAAACAATTCCTTCTTGGATGGCGCTTTGCCAAAGAATGCTTTTTTGATCCGCCATTTCTGAATATACCAAACTTAAATCATCACATAATGTCGACAAATCAACCTTGGAAAAATTCTTCTGCGGATTAGATGACTCTAGGCGCCCTAGCTGGAGTATAGCGTTAAAGGTTTTGTTGAGATTTTCCAAATCACTGAAAGAGGATTCCAAATCTTCCGGCGAAATAACCGCTTGAGCCTGTAGACCTTCAAGCTGAGCCTGAACACGAGTCAAAGGTTTTCTCAAATCATGCGCAATGTTTTGACTCACCTGCTTTATATCTTTCATGAGTCGCTCAATCGTATCGAGCATTTTGTTCAAATGGACTACGAGTTCATCGAATTCGTCCATTTTGGCGTTATTACCTAATTCAAATTCGACTCTTTGATGAAGCTCTCCATGTTCAACTCGCCTTGCAGCGTTATTAATGCGCTCAATTTTCTTTAAGATGGTACGACCTTGTATCCAGCCAAGAAACAAAGAAATCAAGGTAACCGCTATCACCAAAAAAACCATCACAAACATCGTAAAATCATTTAACTGCTCGGTCGTATCAATACTTTGTGTAATCAGAATCTTTGACCCATCAGGAAACTCATTAGCAATAGTAGGCCATAGCCCTTCGTCAATATCTGCCCACTCTTTGGGTAAGTCATTTTCTTCAAATAAAATGTTACTGACCTGCCCATTGGCTTTTGCTTCGCTCGGCCAATGACGTAAAGAGCCTGCTAAAACTGTATTGTCTTTCGACAGATAAAGATAATAGCGATGACTATGCCCCCTCGACTCATTCTCAATACCCAAGCGTTCTAGCCGTTCAATCAGACCCGGCGTTCCCTTTTCAGCTTCTATGCGACTTAACTGTTGCAAGCTATACTTCAAATCTGAACTGATCTGGACTAAAACAAAGCTACTGACCAGCCAATATAAAACTAGCATCGCAACCATGGTTAATACGCTCAATAGAATTGATTGGCGAATAGCCAAACGCATTGCAAGCGTTTTCCATGAATCCGGTAAGTATTTTGAGAAGAAGTTAATCAAAGTTGCTACTCAACTAATGATGGTTCTTTGGAGAAGACATAGCCTTTGCCCCTTATTGTGTGAATTAGCGCCGTTGAGAAAGGTTTATCTACCTTGGTTCTCAACCTGGAAATTTGAGTATCAATTAAGTTGGAATCGGTTTCAAAATGGAAATCCCAAACTTTCTCAAGTAACATCTTTCGCGTCATCACTTGATTGGCATGTCTAAGAAAGTATTCAAGTAACTTTCTTTCTTGTGGCTGCAAATGTATTCTTTCACCATCTCTGAAAACCTTACCATTAATGGTGTTCAGTTTTACGCCAAATGCTGTTAGCCACTCTGTATCACTATCTTGAACAGTCTGATTGCGTTTATATAAAACATTTAACCGGGCAATCAGTTCACTTAACGCATAGGGCTTAACAAGATAGTCGTCACCACCGGCTTCAAGCCCTTCAACACGTTCATCTACCTCACCCAAAGCACTTAAAATTAATACTGGCGTTGCGATGCCTTGGCGCCGCATTTTTCCAAGTGCTTCAATGCCATCCATCTTAGGCATCATTCTATCCATAACAATGACATCAAAACTTTCTTCACCCACCGCCAAAAGTGCACTTTGTCCATCACTAGCAATTTGAGTCACCATACTTTGTGCTTGTAAGGATTTTGCCAATGTTGTCGCGGCAATATTGTCGTCCTCGACAATTAATATCTTCATTTTTGTGCTCTCAGTTCATTTATTTCTAAATTAGAGAATTTTTCGCAAATATCAAGTAAATAAATCGATTTCTTACCAAATGGTAACACTCGATCTCAACCTTACTAAATGGTAATCATCTTGAATTTGTATCTTACCTAGAATAACAAGTGACAAAACAGCAACCTATAAAGCTTAAGTGTATAAAACAGTAGGGCTTTTTAATACTAGAGGTAATCTATATGAAACTTTCAACTAACAATCGCGCTTTTTTGCTTGGTTTAGCCATATCCAGTGGATTGATATTTAGCAATATCAGCTATGCGAGCTCTAATAAATCATTTAGCGGCATCCCTATTCAAGGCGCATTAAACAGTATGCAACTGACGCAGTTAACAACGCAAGACGATGAGGAAAATGATGCAGAGATGCAAGGCCAGATAAAAATCAGTTGGTTGCAATCTTTCCAAGACAACACCAAGCTTGCACAAATCAAACAAGACGAAGCTGTTGCACTTGGAAATAAAACGGGCCTAGGCCAAGTCATTCAGGCAAAGCTGGATGAAGATGAGGGCTACTTGGTTTGGGAACTCGGAATGATTGGCAATCATGGAAACCTAATGAAATTGACCCTTGATGCTGGCAATGGAAACGCATTGAAGTTAGAGGTTAAAGACCAAGAAGACGAAGATTAATTTTCTCAGAGTATCGACATGAATATGAAGCGACAATTTGCAAAAAGTCACGGACTTCCCATAGTCTTAATAATGACACTACTAAGTGGGTGTACAACCTATCAGGCAAAGCCCCTAAATGATTACATCTCGCTCCCACAAGCATTGACGCAACTCAAGGGCGGTGACAAGCAAAGTGTCTCTTCATCGGTCGATTTGGATGTTTATCAAGTGGCAGCAATCGCACTGTTAAACAACCGCGACTTAAACATCAAACGTGCACAGCTGCATGTTAACGAAGCACAGTTGGTGAGTGCAAAACTTTTTGCTGATCCACAATTATCAGCAAACTTTGACCAACCGACCTCCAATGCTCCTGGCATCGTGAATGCATGGGGCATTGGACTTAGCTATGATGTGATGTCACTAATTACACACAGTTCACAGGTAAAAAGTGTCAAATACCAAGTTCAACAAGCAAAACTGGATATGGAATGGCAGGAGTGGCAAGTCGTTCAGCAAGCCAGAATATTGTTTCTGAAAAGCCTATCTGAACAACAACAACTCAATTTGCTTGCTTCCAGTTTGAAACTTTATCAAGAGCGTTATCAACGTTCTGAAAAAGCGATGAATCAAGGGAACGCCACATTAGAAACGGTGAGTACCGACTTAACCAGTCTAGTTGACCTAACCAGTCAGGTTAACCAACTTTCTCAAACTCATAGTGAAACACAACAAGCATTATCAGAACTGATGGGGTTGGATTCTCGGGTTATCGTCAATTTAAAACCGTCCGGGTTACCAAGCGAAATCGACAAGCAAGACATTGAAACTGCGCTGACAAATCTACCTAAAAACAGACCTGACCTATTAGCCCTCAAAGCTGGTTATGAATCCCAGGAAATGAAAGTCCATCAAGCGGTTTTAAATCAATTTCCATCCATTAATATCGGATTTAACCATGCCAGCGACACTGGAAGTGTTGTTACGAATGGCCTGAGCATGAGTATTAATCTACCCATATTTAATGGTAATAAAGGCGTGATTGCACAAGAACGTGCAACCAGAGAACAGTTACGCTTGGAATATAAAAACCGTCTTAGCCAATCAGCCAACCAGGTAAACAATCTTATTGAGAAACGTCATTCACTGAATATGCATCTGGACAGTTTGAACCTCTATTTGCCTAAATTAAAAACCTTGGTCAACCAAGCGACACCTGCATATAACAACGGTGACTTGGATGCACTTGTCTATATCAATTTAGAAAACAGTTGGATACAAAAACAACTGGAAAGACTAAATGTTCAAGAGCAAATTTCACTCAATGCAATTGCATTAGATACCTTGCTAGCAATTCCTTTTAAAAGCGCTTCGGGAGAAAACAAATGAAAAAATGGTTAGCCCTTCAGTTTATTGTCTTAACGACTTTCTCAAACATTTGTTTTGCCGACGATGATGATTCTGCACCTGCACCGGATATTCAGGTTACTGCGACTGTTAAAACTGTGCCTGTCATGCAAAAAGTCATTCAACAAACAATTATTGCCTATGGAACAATCCTGCCTGATGCTGATCAAATCACAACCTTATCCATGCCTCATGCAGGCCTAGTTGAAAATGTATGGGTTAGACCTGGTCAAAAAGTTAAAAAAGGGGATTTGTTGTTTTCGTTAAATGCATCACCAGGTGAGAAGATGACATATCTTCAAGCAGAGGCGTCCGTTGAATTTGCAAAGAAAGATTTAAAAAGACAAGAGGAACTTTTGTCACAACATTTGGCAACCAAAGCACAGGTTACGTCAGCAAAGAAAACCTTACAAGATGCGCAAATACATTTAGCCAGTCTCAAAAAACAAGGGCTCGGTGAAAGCTTACAACGCTTTATCGCGCCACAAAATGGAATCGTCACTCAAGTTAATATTCAGGCAGGTCAACGAGTTCAAACGGATTCTAGTGCGATTCAAATAGCGAGTGATCAACAATTTGTTGTTCGACTTGGCGTGGAACCAGAAGATCTTGCTAATTTGACAGTTGGTCAAACAGTAAAAATCCAATCTGTTTTTGATTTGGAAAAGCCATTTGAGTCTAAGGTATCTCAGATTCATGCCATGCTGAACCCAACCACTCACCTAGTCGATGTCATCGTACCGATTCCATCAGATCAGGCAACCCATTATGTCATCGGAAGTCGCTTAAAAGGCGAAATACAAATGGCATCTCATGACGCTTTAACAGTCCCGAGAAGTGCGATTCTGACCGATAACGAAGGTAGTTATGTTTTCAGTGTTCACGATGGAGAGGCTCAGCGAATTAACATCCATACAGGTCAAAGCACTCATGAATGGGTTGAAGTCACAGAGGGTTTATCTATGGGCGAAAACGTGGTTTCGCATGGTAACTATGAGCTAGAACCAGGCATGAAAGTTCAAGAGGAGACGAAATAATGAATCTTGCACATTGGGCTTCCGCTCATAGACGATCCATTTTGTTTTTGTTTTCAATTCTGGTCATTGCCGGTGCATTTAGCTTATTCAAAATGCCGCAAGGTATGTTCCCGAATATCAGCTTTCCTAGAATTAGCGTAAGCGTCGAAGCAGGTGACCAACCAGCAGACCAAATGGTAATCGATGTCACCAGAAAATTGGAACAAGCACTTAGACCAATTCCTGGTGTGCAATCGATACGCTCGACCACAAGTAGAGGGAGCGCTGAAACCTCCATAAATTTTAAATGGGGGCAAGACATGCAGCAGGTTCTGTTACAGGTAGAATCAGCGGTCAATCAAGTTTTACCTAACCTTCCGCCTGGTACGACCTTTACGGTGAGACGAATGGATCCTACTGTGTTTCCGGTTATTGCCTATAGTTTGACTTCCAATGTGCTGAGCCAAATTAAAACACGTGACATCGCACAACAGGAACTCATTCCACTTTTGTCTTCTATTGAAGGGGTTGCAAAAATAAAAACAATGGGCGGCGATACGGAAGAATATCGTGTTGATGTAAATCCATCCAAACTATCCGCTTACGGACTTGCGTTCAGCGATGTCGTCCAAGCACTATCAGCAACCAATGTTCTTAAAGCAGTCGGTCGATTGGAAGATCACTACAAGCTTTATTTAACACTATCAGACACTCGCTTACAAAACTTACACTCGCTGCAAAACACAGTTCTCAAGTCAGGAGAAAATGGCTTTGTTCGGTTAGCAGATATAGCGGACATCCATAAAGATGTTACCCCCAACTGGTTGAAAACCTCAGCTGATGGCAAGCCAGCCACTTTTCTGTTGGTCTATCAACAGCCCAAAAGTAATGCCGTTAAGATTTCTCATGAAATAGAGAAACGCCTGGCAGACTACAAGCATAAATTGCCTACCTCGTTACACCTTTCCAAATGGTATGACCAGAGCGAGCTAGTCACCTCCTCTTCCAACTCTGTAACTGATGCAATACTCATTGGTGTTGTACTAGCAGCCTTTATTTTGATGATATTCCTTAGAAATATCAAAGTGACTTTCATTGCGCTTTTAATGGTTCCTTCTGCTCTAGCGATAACATCACTGTTACTTTATTTGTTAGGTGCAAGTTTCAACATCATGACACTAGGCGGCATGGCCGCAGCGGTCGGGCTAATTGTTGATGATGGCATAGTCATGATTGAGCACTTGGTTAGAAGGATTCGTGAGAAGAATACAACTAATGACTCATTAGCTCACCGACTCAGGGAAGCGGCTGTTGAGTTTACCAAGCCTTTGGCAGGGTCTTCGGCAGCCACCATTATTATTTTCATTCCGCTGGCATTTTTAGGTGGTGTGACGGGTGCTTTTTTCCAAGCACTTTCACTAACGATGGCTAGTGCATTGATTGCGTCATTTCTAATGGCTTGGCTTGCCGTTCCTTTGCTCGCGGAACATTTATTGCATGAAAAAGATGCAAATATTGAAGATTCAGGACGCATATTCAACGCGATTCAAAACCAATATCGAAACATCATGAATAAACTTGTGAAGAAGCCTATTTGGCTACTCGCAGGTCTGATTCCATTTATATTGCTGGGAGGGTATTCTTACAAGCAAGTTGGAAGCGGCTTTATGCCACACATGGATGAAGGTGGATTCATCTTGGATTTCGTACAAAAGCCCGGAACATCCATTACGGAAAGTGATCGTGTAGTTAATCAAATTGAAAAGATTATCGTCAACAATCCTGCGGTACAAACCTATTCATCAAGATTAGGTGGTCAATTAGGCGGAGGGATTACCGAATCTAATCAAGGTGATATGTTTATCAAGCTAAAACCCTTTCCAAGACCACCAATTGACCAAGTAATGTCTGAGATTAGAAATCAAATTGCTGCGAAGGTGCCTGGAGTTGAAGTTGAAACTGCCTTGTTAATGGAAGACGTGATTGGCGATTTAACGGCAGTACCTCAGCCGATTGAAATCAAATTATATGGAGATAATTTCGAAAACTTAATTCAAACCGCAGATAAAGTCGCCAATGCTATATCTTCAGTGAAAGGCGTTGTTGAAATTAAAAACGGTGTTGTACAAGCCGGTGATGCAATTACGGTCAAAGTTGATCGTGACAAAGCAGCCATAGAAGGTGTGAGCCCAGAAAGCATTACGACTCAAATGAACCAATGGTTAACGGGCGTAGTTACCACGCAAATTCAACAAGGCATCAAAATGGTTGGTGTAAGAGTCTGGACACCAAAATTTTCACGGCAAACCATTGAGGATATTGCAAAACTCTCTATTAGAGCGCCAGATGGACATTTATTTCCACTTAGTCGAGTAGCGACCATCAAAGTCGAAACAGGTCAGCCACAAATCACGAGAGAAAACCTAAAGAGAATGGTAGCGGTTACTGCGAGAATTGAAGGGCGAGACATGGGCTCAACCATTGCCGATATTAAACAAATTTTAAAACAACCAAACTTGTTACCAGACAATATCTACTATGAGTTAGGTGGCTTATATAAACAACAACAAATTGCTTTCAAAGGTCTTATTGGCGTCTTTATCTCTGCACTAGCATTAGTGTTTTTATTACTGCTGTTCTTGTACGAAGATTTTGCAGCTGCTACTGCGATACTCTCTGCGCCCTTGCTAGCCACGGGAATGGTTTTTACAGGATTGTGGGTAACTTCAATGGAGTTGAATATTACTGCTATGATGGGCATGACGATGATTGTCGGGATTGTGACAGAAGTATCCATCTTTTACTTCTCAGAATACCAAGCTCTACTGAAACAAAACTTGTCAATTCCACAGGCAATTGTTCAAGCTGGCGTTAATCGAATGAGGCCTATTGTGATGACCACTTTAGCAGCAATTTTGGCACTTATTCCACTGGCTATCGCGCTAGGACAAGGTTCTGAAATGCAGCAACCATTAGCCATTGCGATTATTTCTGGGTTAATTGTTCAGGTTCCTTTGGTCATTATTGTGATGCCGATTATTTATAGAGCCCTTCTTAGGAAAAGAGTTACAACTTAACCTTACTAAATGGTAATCATGTCAATGCCATGTTTTTCCTAAACTAAGCTTGATCTTTTGCTTAGGAGGGAAGAACATGGATCAACAATTGAAACAATTTTTATTGCGAGTGCCGGAAGTTACGCTTCTGTTTTGGGTTGTCAAAACCCTATCCACAACTGTCGGAGAAACGGGAGCCGATTTTCTAGCATTTGATTTAAATCTAGGTATGCCTATCGTTGCAACCATCATGTCTGGTGCCATGGTCATACTTTTGTATTTTCAATTTGCTAAATTCAAAACCTATATCCCCATGGTTTATTGGTCAATTGTCATTTTAATGAGTATAAATGGCACATTAATCACGGATATATTGGTCGATAATTTTGGCGTCAGTTTAGAAACACTAACAATTGTGTTTACTCTGGCAATGTTGGCTGGTTTTGGTTTGTGGTACAAAGATGAAAAAACGCTCAGCATTCATTCCATCGATACTGGAAAACGAGAAGCTTACTACTGGGTAGTTATTCTTTTAGCCTTTGCTCTTGGAACAGGTGTTGGTGATTTGCTTTCTGAAGCCTTAGCTCTTGGTTACTCGACTGCTCTAACAATTTTTGGAGGTGCTATTGCTTTAGTTGCTATGTGGTATTTCCTCTTTGGTCTAAATGCTGTGTTAGCTTTTTGGATAGTTTATGTGTTAACTCGTCCACTGGGTGCTTCATTGGGAGACTTTTTGATTAAGCCTGTCGCAGATGGTGGTTTAGGAATCGGAATGATGAGTGTTAATGTTGCGTTTTTGGCATCTATTGTTTTGATTGTTGTGGTGATGTCCTTTAGAGCGAAAAAAGTGCTAAGCAATAGCGCTAAGGGCATTTAGTTTAGAGGAAATTCGTGAGGAGCAAGCCCTGTTTTTACAGGGCTTTTTGCTTTCTAAAAGCCTGATTATTTATTGAGAAACAAAACAAAGGAGTCGATTTATTAATTTTTTGATTTAGAGCTTTCTCTTGCTCTGATACAGGATCTTCCGCGTTCCACTTGTAGCAAGGCTAAAGGAAGAGTAGGCAGATCGAATAGAAATTAACAACTTCAGTTGGTTCGAATGCACACTAGGGATTCGAACCAATAAACAAAAAACTGACAAAAACGGGACCTAAAAAAGAAAATAACTTATTGTTTTATAAAAATATTTTAAATTTATTTTTTTGTGTAATACAAAGAGAAACCGTTTTAACAAAAAAGTTCCGAAAATGACTAGAAAACGCCAAAAAATAGCGGCGAAAACCAATGTAACCTGTTGATTTTAAATGGTTTTTTAGTGATGGCGGATAGCGGGGGATTCGAACCCCCGAAGGGCTATTAACCCTTACACACTTTCCAGGCGTGCGCCTTCAACCGCTCAGCCAGCTATCCGTATAGAGATGTGTCTCGAAAGAAGTGCGCATTATAATGGTTTCTAGTCAAAATAGAAACCATCAAGCCGCACAGAAACCTAAAAATGATATTGAAGCGTCAGGTTTGCCGCGGACCAAGTGTTATCAGTCGTGTCCGTCTTAAGAAATGTATTACGTTGGTAGGACTGATAATCCGCATTAATGGAAAACTTTCGGGTGATGTGCAAACCTAAACCTGCACCTAGAACCAGCCCTGTTTTATATTCATTAGCAATGACACTACCGACTTTTTTCTCATAGTCCATGTAATTCAAACCTGTATCCAGACTGAACTCCAATAATCTAACCGGTTGCCATTTAAACTTAAGCAAACCCGCAATATTGTAATTTTGTCTAACGGAAACCGACGGCTGGCCTGAGGTTTTAGAGTCGACTTTCTGATAACCTGTTGCCGTTGACGCATGAAATTCCAAATCCAGCCAGGGTTTATAGTTGTGACCGAATAGCACACTAATACCATCTGCTTCTGCTGATTTATAGCCGTCTAATCCAATATATGGATGGTTGTACCCCACTCCTATATAGCCATGATAAGATTCAATACCGTAACCTGATACCACAGGATCTCCTGCCCAAACGACGGGGCTGACACATAACCCAACTGCCAAAACAATTTTTTTCATCATATTCATCCTAAATCACACCTTTTTCCAACCGCTCCAGATGAACGACCCGTACCAACGCATTTGAGAAGTCGCACAACTGAGATTCTGATAGCTGGTTTTCCAATCAATAAACGGCCATGTCCATGACATCAGCATCCATTCAAAGAAACTAATTCTCGTGGCCTTGTAGCGATTAAAGTCCACGCAGCTTTGTTGCATATAGCGATAAACACTTTCATGAACGGGGATAATACCAAAAATAGTTCCCCAGTTATCCCCTACCTTGTCGTAGTAACTCAGGCAACGTTGCACCGCAGCATCAGTTGAAGATTTGGCGGCGTTCTTCACGTCATCCTGTAGAGAAGAAATGTTAGGTGAGTTGCTTTGGTCGGTACCACGAATACAAGTCCCCACTTGCCCAACATAATAGTAACCATTGGCTTGGACGGTTTTATTGTCGGCAATCCATGCGTCGTTAAACGTGTCATAGTTACCCTTAGGACCGCGCACATCTCTTAACTTCAAGTTCTCCATTCCCGGGCTGAAAATACTTGTGCTCGGCTTCTGCGCAGGTAAAGTTGTTTCCATTTGTACCCATGTGTCTTTAAAAAAGTCATAGTAATAATTGGGAAACGGATTTTCACCATTCTTCACCTGAACAGGATGCTGTTTATTAACCGCCAGCCACAAGTCTTTTTGATCATCATTCACGAGCTTTCGGATAACACCCGATTCATCCTTAGATGACATTTTTCCAATGAACTGTACTGGAACGGACATAGACTGGTATTTCCCAACCGAACCGGAATTGGTACTAGGCATATAGCCGAACATGCAATAATCCTTTCTTGTATCACTGCTTGGTGAACCTATGGCCTGTTTTAAATCCAGAGGATAACTGGAAGTATCAATACTGGAGGCAAGGCATGCGTTGTATCGGCTTTGACAAAAGCAAGATGCCATATTACCGTCATCTTGCGCAGCTTCCGGCAAGCCATAAATGGATTTACCTTGCGGCACAAACCCATAGGTGGACGGTCCGACTAATTGAAGCGCCACCGCACTAAAATCGGGTGGATTTTGCCCATCAGCAAGCCCGGCTTTAGGATTTTGGGCTAAAGCCCCATTCGGGTCACCGCCAAGCGGTTCAAACACGCCATTTTTGACATTTCCGAAGGTTAAATTTACTTGTACGGAGCCTGATTTAGACACACGATTCAATGCATTCTGAAGTGTTTCTTTTGCCGCTTCGGGGGATATGCCTTGTTTAATCATATCTGCACTAAGTGCCAACTCAGACCTCAAAGCAACAGGAGCCATTGACTCCGCATAATTATCCAAATGCCGGTCAAGAATTTTGGCATTAGCCAGCTGCATAACGCCAACTAAAGTAGTGATTCCAGCTAAAATGCCCAGAGCACCTAATAAACTGATAGAACCTCTTTGTGCGTATCTTCGTTGACGAGCATGCATTCCTTTCTCCATTTTTAATCAGCTTCGACTGTTTGGATGAGTTTCAAATTGTTGCGGGCCTTTTCATTGAGAGGATCTTTTTGAATTGCCCGTTCAAAATAGCCTCGGGCTTTCTTATAGTGTTTTTGCAGTAGTGAACTAAATCCTAGATTGTTCAAGGCAATGACCTCCATAGTGGTTGAGTCGGCATTGTATAACCACTTTTGGTAGGTTTTGTCCGCTTCCACATAGTGATTGGTCATCAAGGCATATCGAGCAAACTTCTCTTCATCCTTTTGTGTAACACCGGATTGCTTCAATGCTTGCTGGCTAGAGACAAATGCCATGTCATAGTTTTTTTTCGCTTCGTAATAACGTGTGTATAAGCGATAAACACGAATATCGTCAGATTTGTACTTTTTCAATTTTCCCAATAAGCGATCTGCTTGATCAAATTGCTTGTTGCGAATCTCAAGCGCAACCAAATCCAAACCAAACTTGTATTCGTCATCTTCCGTCAAATTGCTGGCAAGCGGTTCAACCTGATCAATGGGTACTTCAGAAGGCTTGTTTTTAGTTGGCATTGCCGGTGATGAAGTACACCCTGCTAACCAAACTGCACTCAAAACCAAAACGATATACCGCAAACTCTTTACCATTACCAATGTCTCCCCAACATCACCATTTTTTCGCCCAACATCAAAATGAAATAAGGCAACATCAAAAACGGCAAAATAACGATTGCCATCTTGGCCGAAGTTTTCGCCGCCTTTTCTTCAATCTTGCTTTCTCTGTGCTGATACAGTCGTCTTGAAAATTCGTTGATTGCCGAACCGATAGGCGTCCCCAGCTTTTCGTTTTGCGCCAAAACCTGAATCAACTCCTTGATTTCATCGGCCGGATTACGCTCTGCAAACTGCTTAAGCGCATCTTGTCTAGGAACACCAATCTGTATTTGATCCAACAGGTAGTGAAACTCATAACAAATTTCTGGGTACATTTCCTTGAGCTCGTCGGAAACCCGTTTAAACGCAACCAAGTAACTCAATCCGGCACTCATACAAATATTTGCCATATCCAAAAAATCAGGCAGAGCATCTTTAATGCGATTCAGGCGCATTTTGGCCATTTCAATTAGCACCCTTTCAGGCAATAAAAGACTCACAACTGGAAATAAAACTGCGACTTGAACACGGATACTGAACCATGTCCACAACCCCAAACAAACCAAGGATACAAACAGCACCACACAAAACTTTATAAAGAAATAGGCGCCTAAGTGCCTATCCTCTCTAAAGCCGGCCTTCACTAGCAATTCACGAGTCTTTTCTATTTCTTTCTTGCTATTGCCGCCAAGCACTCGACCGAAAGTGCACCACCAACACACCTGATCTTTTTGCTTATCTTCAGAATAATGATTGATAAGACCTACACGTGATTTCAGGCGCTCGACCTGTAGTTGACGTGTCTGAGTCAATGACAAACGTTTACCCAATAGAAACACGGATAAGAAAGTTAAAACAGCTACGGATAACAATAGTGCCCACATCAGAATCGAATCCTTAACATTTTTTTCAATAGAATCGTACCCGTGCCAATTAGGATTAGAGAGACATACAACATTTTTTGTCCCAACGGATCAGACAAGAAAAACTGCATTGATTTCGGGTCGAACAGATATTTGTACGCCAAATAAAGCAATGGTGCAGACCCGATAAATATCGCGGTAAAACGCGATTCTGCCGTCATAGTTCGTAGCTTTGCCTGAAAGACTTCACGACGTCTCATCAGTCTTGAAAGTTCACTGAGAATTGCAGCCAATTGCCCACCAGTTTCACGTTGAATGATAAGCGTGACAACAAAAAACTGAGCTTCTTGAAGCTCAACTCTAGACTGGAATTCACGCAGAATCTCTCTCATATTAATCCCCAAGGCGAGTTGGCGAGTAACCTCTTTCATTTCTTGCCCTAATGGCTGAGGGAACTCATTGGCAATCATGTTCAGACCACCATCAATGCCATATCCTGAATGCAATGCACGAACTAATGCATCCAACATTTCAGGAAACTGCTTTCTCATTTTTTCCTGGCGCTTCTGTTTTCTGATGATTACGTAAGCGATTGGGAACAATGGTAGCAACGCTGTAATGACAAACAATTTCGAATCCATGCTGTGTAAACGCGTCACAATTAGATAGCTGCTCGCCATCAACAAAAACACTTCGGCTGCGACCAGTTGATAAATAGCTATTTGCTCAGTGATACCCGCTTTCTTTAGCCAACTCATTAACCTGAGATAAGTTTTTGAACGATTAATTTCATAAAGGCTTTTTTGAATTTTTTTCTGCTGAGTTTGCTCAATACCAGCCCTTTTCAACAACAACTGAAGACGTTCGTCTTTATGCTGTAACGCCTTCCAGTTCAAGCCGAATGCTAAAATCGCAAACGGAATCGTAATAGCCACAACCAAAAGTAAAAAACCAATATCCATAGCTTCCAAATGACCTTCTCTAAATCACTTCTTTGCTGAAGTTGAATAGGGTTTCTGGCATGGTGATACCGGCCGACTCACACTTCTTGCCACAGGATGGTCGTAAACCTGTTGCCCTGAATATGCCGTACATGCGTTCGTTGATGGGATCAATTTTATTTTCGAAAACATAAACTTCTTGCAATACAACATTCTCGTCTTCGACACCGACTACTTCAGTAATGGATTCCACTCTACGCTTACCATCTCGTCCACGATTCACGTAGATAATCAAATCGATGGCACTGGCAATTTGTTTACGAATGGATGATGGCGGAATCTCAACACCGCTTAGGTTAATCATCAACTCCAAACGTGCAATACAATCTCTGGGGCTGTTTGCATGCAGCGTCGCCAATGAACCGTCATGCCCAGTGTTCATTGCTTGAAGCATATCCAACACCTCACCACCACGAACCTCGCCCAGAACGATACGATCAGGGCGCATACGAAGTGCATTCTTCAGCAGTTCACGCTGAGAGACTTCACCTTGACCTTCAGCATTTGGCGGACGTGTCTCCAAACGCACCACATGATCTTGCTGCATACGTAATTCAGCACTGTCTTCTATAGTGACGGTTCTTTCATTAACCGGGATCAAACCGGAAAGCATGTTGAGCGTAGTGGTTTTACCCGAGCCAGTTCCGCCGCAAACCAAAATATTCAAACCCGACTTAACGCCATAATCCAAGAACTGGAACATCTCTTCAGTCATCGTTCCAAAGGCGATCATGTCCTTAGGGCGTAGGTGCTGTTCTGGAAAGCGTCTGATGGAAACAGAAATACCATCTACAGATAGTGGTGGAATAATAATATTGATACGAGAGCCATCAGGAAGACGGGCATCCACCAATGGTGACGACTCATCAACACGGCGACCGGTGCTGTAAAGCATACGATCAACTTTGTTGCGAAGGTGCTCTTCACTGATAAAAGACACATCCGTCAACTCAAGCTTTCCACGGCGTTCGACATAAATTTTGTTATAACCGTTAATGAGGATATCCGACACTGTTTGGTCTGCCATCAAAGGTTCAATTGGTCCCAATCCGTAGATTTCATCCAAAAGCTCCAAACCAAGTTGACGCACCTCAAGCTCGGTCAGAGGGTAGCCCATCTCCGCAGCAACTTCACGAACCAGCTCTTCTAACCTTGGGCGTAGCTCATTGCGGGTTTCTTTGCTGTCGGCTTCATAGAACGCATTGTCCTCAGCCGCCATTTTCTGGCAACGCTCTTTAATTTGTAAAAAAGAGTTGTTCTGCGCCTTGCGCTTCCCGACTGGCTCTCTTTCAGTTTCCGCTACCCTTTTTTCTTCAGGTGCAGGCTTTGCAGCTTCTGTTTGACGCGATATTTCGACTTGACGAAGTCTTTCACGAATTCCCATGAACGTTATCTCCGTCTATGCCGCTTTACTAATGGATTTATTGTTTTTAATGGCAGCTTTCACTCGTTCTAATGCTTGCTTCAATGTCTCCGGTAACTGTTCCCACCAATTTGGGTTGGCCGTTGGCACGACATCATCCTGAACATCCATGGTCACGCTACCGTTATGAAGCATATTGGCGATGCAGTTGAGCTGGCGGTTCACTTTGGATTGAGGGTTAAAATCCTTCAGTAAGACACCTTGTTTGAGCGACTCGTTGAAACTGATATAGTCATTTGAAACCCGCGCTATCTTGTCAACTTCCAATGCCTCAATCACTTCTTCCATCATGTCATCTTGGTTTGACGTGTCGCGATTGACAATGAGCTTAAGTGAATCTTTTAAATAGCCCAATCTTTGCGTCAATCGAATCACTGCATTTACTGCTCTCAACGAGGAAAGTGAAGGCTCAGTAATCAGCACGATATTGTCGGATTCATCCAAACAACTCAGAGTCAAATCCGATAAATCTGATGAACAATCAATGATGACATGATCAAAATACTTTCTTAGAGACTGGACGATGGTTTTGATCATGTCTGAATTAAGGTTATCCAACTCACCAATGTCAGAAGGAAGAGGCAACAGGTACAA
This sequence comes from Hydrogenovibrio marinus, assembly GCF_013340845.1. NCBI lineage: Bacteria > Pseudomonadati > Pseudomonadota > Gammaproteobacteria > Thiotrichales > Piscirickettsiaceae > Hydrogenovibrio > Hydrogenovibrio marinus. Next base: position 563,916 of record NZ_AP020335.1, on the reverse strand, counting down.
ACCCGAAGACGCATGTTGAGATAAGGACTTATAAATCAGGTTTTCGTCGAAACGGTTCAAGTTGTAAATAAAATCGGTAATCGTATAGAGTCGATCACTTTCCATATTTAGATAGAGTGCTGTGTCTCCCAAAGGCATGTTCAAGTCGACCAATACCGTACGGTTTTCGGTCATCGTCGAAATTTGCGCTGCCAAATTTGTCGCAATTGCAGTGCATCCTACGCCACCTTTCAAGCTAAACAGCGAGGATACATTCCCGTTTTTACCTTTTCTGCGCCTTTCTTGCATATGCAGGATAGAGAGAATATGGAAAATCTCATTCGGACACTCAATGAATCCTTGTACCCCTTGATGGTTGGCCTCGATAATGAAATCCGCATCCTTTTTCTTCAAAAGTACATAAAGCGGAACGCCTTTTGACAAAGTTAAAATTTGACCGATTTTTTCCAAGACCCACTTAGGTTCACCATCATATTCAATCAATACCAAATCAATCGAGTCCGGCCAAACATGAGGCACCTCATCCATTCTTTCCATCTGAAACTTCGACATGATGGACACGCGAACCGCTTCTTCGAGATCCTCATCCTGACCAATAAAGATTGCTTGTTTTAAGGCAATTGATGCCGTAGACAATTGTTGTGTCATTCCACTGTCTCCAATCCGATTTTAACCATACTTTTTGGAAGTGCCGACTGACCTTTTGGCAAGACTTCTGCCACTTTTCCTAAGAAAAACCCATCAAATGAACTGGCCCGTGTAACGTTTTCGCCAGGAAGCTGGACTTTCTTATTTGCACCAATCGGATCAACCAAGGTCGGTGTCACCAAAATCGCCAACTCAGATTTATCCTCTTCATAAGAAGTCGAACGGAACAACGCCCCCAAAACCGGAATATCCCCCAGCAGCGGAACTTTATTGATTTGGCTGCGAAGGTTGTCAGACAACAAGCCTCCGATAACAAAACTTTGCCTAGGGGCCAACGTAATCGTGGTATTGGCTCTACGCGATTTAAACCCCGGCACCACGATATTCAAATAGTTAGCGCCAGAAGATTCATCAATATTGCTCACCTCAGGCTCCACCGTTAATTGAATATTGCCATCTTCGGTAATAATTGGACTGAAGCGTAAACGAATACCATATTCCTTATAGGTGACGGTAATCGTGTTTTGGTTTTGAGCTGTCGGAATCGGAACTTCTCCTCCTACTAGGAAAGAAGCAGTTTTACCCGACTGCACTACCAACTCTGGCTTAGCCAATACACGTGCCAGGTTGTGCCCTTCCAAAATGGATAACACACCAAAGATACTGCCGTGCTGAGGATTGAAACCCAGTTGAAAAGCGTCGGCATGAGGGAAAGCAATACCGGCAGAATTGGATGGCGAGTTATTCAAACTGAAAAGCGCTTGCGCCCCCAAGTTTCCAGGAGGAAAAATACCAAAGCGGTCTTTCTTGTCACGCACCGCAACACCACTTCTGAAAGGATTCCCTTTAGAGACTTCCGCAACTCGAACCGAGAGTTTGACTTGATCCTTACCTGTAACCTTAATCATGTTCACCACACTTAACCCAAGTGATGAAATAACTGCTTGAATACGTTTTTTGCGCGCTTTATGAGGCACATTACCCTTCAACAACACCATATAGTTTCCAGCAATTGGCTTGATGTTAAGCTGGCCGGCTTTTTGTGTTTGCTGCAGAATATCCTTGTTATCTCCTGCTTTTACATGCAAGTTTGCATCATCATCAATCTGATTCCCTAGGTTATCCAACTCACGTCTGACGGAGGAATCTGACTGTATCCAGATATTTTTCAACTCGAACGTTACGGTATGATCTGGGTCAAGCTGAGAAATCAACTCTCTGACTGTTTTGGAAATTTCATCACGGCGTGAAGCATCCGGTGAAATATTCAAAACAATGTTATGCCCTTGACTTGGTGTGCTTTGATACCAGACGATCAGCTCAGTGCGACCGGCTTGTTTACCGCTTACCAATAACTCTTTAGCGTTAAGCACCTTCAATATCGCCAAATCCGGGTTTGCAATCAAAGCGCGTTTAATCGGTGCGTCGAACTTCACAATGATGCTTTCAGTTGCCATTAAGTTATAGGAACCGTTTGGTGCTGCATTGGCAACGCCCAACATAAGAACCCCAAAACTTAACAAAGCGGCTCTCAATAAATTATTCCCTGTTTTCATCGTGTAATTACCTCTTGCACGTCTCCACCCTGCATTACTTCAATCACTTCGCGTTTTGCTTTTGGCTTGAATTTAGGGGGGCGCCCTTTTCCTTTTTCCATGACTTTCAAATTCACACCCTGGGTCTCGACCAAATCAGTATCTGAAGGATTACGTAGCATCAGGTGAATCGCGCCAACATTCATCGCCAAGGCCAACTGCTCCGCTTGTTTGGTGTTGACTTCAACCGCGATCATGGATTGAGCAACCGACTTTTCGTTAGTGGCATCATCAGATGAACTTTCTTTACCGTCCTGCAACTGAATTTTCATTCGATTGACTTGTCCAATTGATAAAACCGGGATATTTTGCAAGATGGTGCGACTGATCATGCGCTTATCATCCGTACTCTGAAAAACACTGATCACATCCACATGATCTCCTGGATTCAAAATCCCCAGCAGACCCGTATCGGCATTAACTGGAATTCTGATGGCGCGCTCGCCTTTATCCAAAAGTGCTTCGACACTTTGCTGTTGTTTGACTTTTTCTGTACCGATCTTCTTATTGATCAACCATTCACCAGCATAAATTTTCTGATAAGCGATATGCCCGACTGCATCTTGTGGGTTGGTAATCACCCCGTTTACCACAACCCCGTCTGTCGGCACACTCAAAACTTTGAGATCATCGACATCGATTTTTTCACCACGGTAAATATCTCGGTTTGCGACCACGACCGAAAAGAGTTTTGGCTTCTCGACAACGGTGACCGTTTTTACTTGAGCATGCTCTTTGGCATCTTCTATGCGGTTCTCAACATACCCATAAACAAACACTACCGCTAGGATTGCGGACAGGGCAGCAGAGCCGTAAATCAACCAATCACTGGTTTTCAGCTTCATAATTCTTTATCCAGAATGCGTTTTGAAACGATCGAAATTAATGGGTTCGACAGTTGAAATTGATTTCGTAGATACTGGTACCGGACACTGACAGATTTTTAAAATAATCCTTAAGCTCAGGAAGAACCAAAGTTTGCAGTGGGTAGCCGGCTTCGACTACATAAAAGCTTTCGCCTGTTTGGCTGGTGACTTCTGTATTGTTAACAGTAATATCAGAAACACCAATAGGAATAGTTGACCCAACAAGAGAGTATTTGGCTTTTAACCAATCATACAATTGCTGTTTCATAATCGACGTAGCCGTACCGCTCGGTTGAACCTTTCCATTAGTGCAGACCAACATCCCTGTTGAAGAAGCGAAAATGCTTTGCGTTCCTTGGTTAGCATCAGCCATGATCTTGTGGTAGAGGTTATTCATGTTTTCGTTCCACACCAAGCTATCACTGGCAAAATTGATTGTTTCCAATATCAGCAAAATCGCTAAAATCATCATGGGCAAAACATAAACTGTTTCCAGCATGACGGCCCCTTTTTGCTTAGCGAGACATTTTGACGCTCTTGCTTTCATAAGCATCTTCAATCTTGAAACAAGCCGACCTTAGCTACCTTTAATGTCTGTCGCGACATTCGTCATTTTGGTTGTCAGGGCATCACCGATAGTGCCTGTTTTTCCATCTTTACCAAAAAACGCAACACCAAGAGCAACTACTGCAGCAGCGACAAGTGCGTATTCAATCATGCCAGCACCTTTTTGTTTTTCTTTCTTTTGTGCCAGTTGTACTTGAACGTTTTTGTATTTTGTTTGATCCAACATAACTCTATCTCCATTGAAAAAATTTCTGTCAGAAGGTTGACGGTCGGTATCTTAACGAAGGGAATTTAGGAGAATCAATTTTTTTGATGAGTTTTTATAAATGATTTTTTTAATAGAAAGATAAAGGTTTTTTCTACGAACTTTTACGAAGAAAAAAATCTGGCTAAGTAATTGATTAAAAAGAATATATTTTTATTTATACCGGTAAAAGAGATAAAAATATTATTAAGTTTTAATATTAGAAAATACTATTGTAAATACAAATTTTGGGCACAAAAAAACCTCATTTGCAAAAAACAAATGAGGTTTTTTCTTAAAATCGAAAACAGAAAAGATTACATCATTTCTAGGTCATCGATGACAGCACCTAGACCCGCAGCTGCACATTTTTCATCATCTTTACCGTCTGGTGCACCGCTTACACCGATTGCACCGTAAAGCTTACCACCCGCTTGGATAGGCACTGAACCAGCCATGAACGCCAGACCTTCACCCAAGTTCACCAAAGGACTTTTCGAACGAGACTCCATTTGAGAACCCTTAACGTTGAACATTACAGAGGTATAAGCTTTCTTGAAACTGATATTCCAAGAAACAGGTGGTGCCATAGTATCGCGCACTTGCGCTTGAGGAATACCATTTCGATCCACAACAGTAACACTCACAGGAATACCCTTTTCACGACAAGCTTCAATAGAAGCCATTGCAATTTTATTGGCAACATCAAGCGTTAGACGACTAATGTTAACAGCCATATCCTGAGCGGCTGAAATTGTCGGCAGTGCACTCAACACGCCCGCAAATAGCAAAGCACTTAATTTAAGTTTCATAATTCACACTCCTTTGGTTTTTTATAGTTTTTTGTTGGGATAATTACCAATATCTAATGTATTGATTTTCCCATCCTAGAATGAAAACGCTTCTATTGAAACTTTGTCGTTTATAATCATTCGTAGAATGAAATTAATTATGCCCTTGAGCCAAGCCTTTTGTAAATGCCTAACAGTATGAAGACAGTATGAAAACGCTATGTAAAGCACCGGCCAAATTGATACTCAGTGGCGAGCATGCTGTCGTAAATGAATGCCCCGCAATCAGCATGGCGATTGACTTACCCATGTTTTGTGAAGTCACCTCAGAAGCCATTGATACTCACCAAGTCCCCTTTGTGGAAATCGAACTGGTTGACTGTCACCAGAAGCATGCTTTTCCTTTTGCTATTTGGCAACAAATGGCGATTGATATCGAAAGCCGTTACCAGCTTTTCGAGTCTGGCGCGATGTCTATCCGAAGTGTATTGAAGCAGCCGGTGGATTTGGTACTGACGACATTGCATCATTTCCACCACCATTTCAAACTGCAATCGATGCATTGGGACATCAAAATTTATGGTCATGGATTGCTAGGTAAAGGATTGGGAAGTTCCGCCGCCGTCATCATCAGCTTGCTTCACAGTTTGTTCAAGCATCACCACAAAGCCATTAATACAGTTGAGATACTGTCTTTGGCGAAAGCCATCGAATCCCGTCAGCATGGGCACTCAAGCGGCATTGATCCCACCACGATTTTCCAAGGCGGTTTGCTGTACTATCTGCAACACAAGCCTTTTCAACCACTGACACCGCATAAGTTCAATGCCTGGTTGATCGATACCGGCACGCCGGAGAGCACTACTGGACAAGTCGTCAACCACGTAAAATCCCGTTTCCCGGCTGAACACCCTATATGGAATCACTTTACCCAGATTACTGAAGACATCCGTAATGCATGGCAGGACCAAGATAGTTTTAGCTTGAAGGAAAGCATTCAAAAAAACCAAACTTTGCTGGAAGAAATTGGCATAGTGCCTGATAAGGTGAAGCACTTTATCAAGGAATTGGAACAGAACCCCGACCAAGTCGCCAAGATGTGTGGCGCCGGAAACCACAAGGGACAAAATGGCGGTGTTCTACTCTGCCTCAGCCCTCTGCCACCGCTGGAGCTTTGTAACCGCTATGGCTATAATTGCATAGCAATCAACTTAAGCCAAAAAGGAAGTCATTGTGAACTGGTCTAGCAGCGCTCCTGCAAACCTTATGCTCATCGGAGAGCACAGTGTCGTTCACGGTTATCCAGCCATTGCCATGTCGGTTTCGCAACGCTTGACACTTGACTGGCAAACACGAGACGACATGCAAATATCGATTGAATCTTCTCTTGGAAACTTCCTGATCCACTTGGATAAATTGCACACCATCCCGGAAGACTCGACATTCAAATGGATTCTTTACCCTATCAAGAATCTGAGACGAGAACTCGACAAAGGCTTTAATATCACAGTCACCAGTGAGTTTAAACACACTCTTGGCTTAGGTAGTTCGGCAGCGGTATTGGCCGCAACGCTGGGAGGATTGCATTTTTATCTGAATAAATCCTACGGCATTATCGAGACTTTCCGCCATGGCTTAAAAGTCATCCACCAAATCCAAGGCAGAGGTTCGGGAACCGATTTAGCAGCTTCTTTAGCAGGTGGTGTCATTTTGTTCGACCCGAAAAAACAGACCATCATACCTGTCGATGCTTCTCTGCCGGCAACACTGGTTTACAGCGGCTACAAAACGCCTACTGCCAAGGTCTTGGACAAAGTGCATCGTGACTGGCTCTACCAACCCGATATTCTTAAAAACCTATATAAAATAATGGGTAAAGTCACCAGCCAGGCTTTTGATGCTCTGCAAAGAAAAGATATGTCCGGCTTTTACCAACTGATCAACACCTACCAAGGTCTGATGGATGCTCTAGGGGTAAACGATGACACCCTTGGTCATATTGTCTATCAGCTCCGAAGCATTCCTGGCGTGCAGGCCAGTAAAATTTCCGGGTCAGGTCTGGGAGATTGCGTATTGGGTCTTGGCATGCAGGTTCGCCACCATGATAGCGCGTTGGCCGAATACCAACATATCGAAATCGAAACCGATTACCAAGGCATGACGGTAGAACAACTTAACTGACAAACAAAACAACTAGTATTTAAATTTCAGACCCTATGAACACACCGCAAGATTTCATTAATCAACTTATCCCCCACAAAACGCCGAAGAAAATCGGGCAAGGCGCTGCAGACGTCAATATCGCGCTCAGCAAATACTGGGGAAAACGCCAAGTTGAGCTCAATCTACCAACCAACAGTAGTCTATCTATTTCGCTGCCTGGCTTGGGGACTCACACCAAAATACAGGCTGATAAAACGCTGCAACATGATTGCGTCTGCCTGAATGGAAAACGCCTTAAACAAGACGACCCGTTTGCCATGCGTTTGTCAAAATTCTTGGATTTTTTCCGCGAGACACCCAATACCTTTTTTGATATCCATACTGAAAACACCGTGCCAACTGCTGCGGGCCTGGCATCCTCAGCATCAGGCTATGCCGCTTTGGTTTTGGCGTTAAATGATTGCTTTGACTGGCAACTGCCCAAAAAGGAATTATCACTACTGGCTCGTCTCGGCAGTGGTAGTGCCAGCCGTTCTATTTATGACGGGTTTGTCATTTGGCATAAAGGGCAAACAGAAAATGGTCTGGACAGTTTTGCCGAACCCATTGATGCGCCTTGGTCAGAGTTTTGTATCGGCTTGCTTGAAATCGACTTGAAAGCAAAAAAAGTCGCTTCTACCACCGGCATGCAACAAACAGTGAACCATTGCGAACTCTACCAAGCTTGGCCAAAAAAAGCCGAGCAGGATGTACAAGCAATCCAACAAGCCATATTACAACAAGACTTTTCTGAACTAGGTGCACTAGCTGAAAACAACGCGCTCAGCATGCATGCCACGATGATTGCGACTTGGCCGCCTATTCTCTATTGGCAACCAGAGTCGGTAGAAGCCATGCACATGGTTTGGGCATTACGGGAATCTGGCGTGGAAGTTTACTTTACGATGGATGCTGGCCCGAACCTGAAACTGATGTTTTTGCAAAAAGACGCCGAACGAATCCAGCAAGCATTTCCTGCATTAAAGCTGATTCGACCTTTCGGTTAAGATTCTATAACTAATTAGATAAGACCCAACCTGGCAGATTTTCTCGGCTTACCCCTTCGGGCGCCGAGTTCTTCGTTTGCACAAAATCTGCCAGTTTGGTTTCAAAACTGAAATTATTTGACGATTGTCAGATGAGGTTTTTTCGAAGCCTTTTTAGGCTTGTCTACAGCATTCGATTCGGTCATTTCTGACACATCTTCCACTGCATTGTCTTCTGTTTCCTCTGGGTAAGCTTCAGGAGGGAAAGGCATTCCCTGGCCGTTCTCACGAGCAAAAATCGCCAGAACCGCATCAGGGGAAAAGAAAATTTGCTGTTCCACGCCCTGAAAGCGGGCTTTGAAACGGAACAAATGGTTATCCATTTGCAGCTCACGCACCGCATCAGGATGAATGTTCAATACAATCATACCTTCTTGAACATACTGTTGCGGTACCACTACCCCAGGATAATTCACGTCCACTTGAACATGCGGTGTCCAGTGATTATCAACAATCCACTGAAACATCGCGCGAATTAAATATGGGCGGTTAGAAATCATCCGACACTCGCTTAAACCACGTCTCTCATATCCAACTCATCGTCGGACAAAGATTCCATAAAGACTTCTCGAGACAAGACTTTATTAGCGTAATCCGTAATCGGTTTCGCTGACTTAGGTAGCTCAATACCTAGGTAAGGTAAACGCCACATCAACACTGCCAAGCTGATATCCACCAAAGAATATTCTTCATTTAAGAAAAATGGCTGATGCTCGAAAACAGGAATCATTTGAATTAACCTTTCCTGCAGGTTTCGGCGTGCCGCTTTGACTTCTTTCTCGTCTTGGCTACTTTGAATGGTTTCTACCAATGGATACCACTCAACTTCGATTTGACGAAGCATTTGACGTGAACGGGCTTTAGAAATCGGGTCAACAGACATCAATGGTGGGTGTGGGAAACGCTCATCCAAATATTCGATAATGACTTGTGGATCGTAAAGTACCAACTCACGGTCAACCAAAGTCGGTAGCGTTCCATAAGGATTGAGTTCCATCAAGTCTTCCGGCATGCCTTCTTCAAGGTTCACTTCAACGATATCCATCGGGATATCCTTTTCTTTTGCCATTAAGCGCACGCGGTGAGAGCTTGGGCCTTTTGGGTCTGAAAACAGGGTCATCACCGAACGTTGAACCATTGACAAATCTGACATACTTTTTAACTCCACATTGAATCTATTTACGATAAGGTTTATTTATTATACCTTGGCTGTCAAGTCCTCTATCTTCGATGCCATTATCGACCGTTTAGACTGAAAAAGACTGGATAAACTCTGAAAAAGAGTCTTTATACATCAAGCGTCAAGTGCGCCGAAAGCAAGCACATCCGACAAATTTTGCTTGCCTTGGGACAAGGCAAACAAACGATCAAAACCCATTGCCACGCCGGAACAGTCCGGCAGCCCCATTGAGGATAAAGCGTGTAATAAGGCCTCATCAACCGGCACTTCAGCCAAACCGTTTTGGCGGCGTAAGGCTTGATTCGCTTCAAAGCGTTGACGGTAGGCATCGGCATCCTGCAGCTCATGGTAACCATTAGCCAGCTCCATACCTTGGTAAAAAATCTCGAAACGCTCCGCGGTCAAATCATTATCTGGCGAAATGCGCGCTAATGAAGCATCCCTTGCCGGGAAATGCATCAGACAAGTCAACTGACCCTGCCCCAATTGCGGTTCGATGACTTCGGTCAACACCAACTGCTCCCAAAGCGGTTTATCATCGGCATCAACGCCGATAATTTCAGAAACATTGTTTTGCTTTAAGCACTGTAGACAAACTTCGGCAGAGGCATGGTGAATATCTGCTATCCCCGCAAAGCGCTCAAATGCCTGTTGGTAGGTCATGATTTCCGTTGACACTTCGCCGAGTAACTGTTGAGCGACTGCAAAGGTTTCTGCAATCATATCTTTCAAACAATAATCTAAACGATACCATTCAATCATGGTGAATTCCGGTTGATGCCGAGGGCTCAAGTCCCCATTTCGGAAAACCTTACCGAGATAATAGATATCCCCTATACCTTCACACAACAAACGCTTCATCGGGTATTCAGGGGAAGTATGCAAATAATAGGTTAGTTGTTGCCCGACATTTGGCAAATCAACGCTCGTTTGCAATGAAGACAAGTGTACATCCGGTACTGCCGCACGAGATAAAATGGGGGTATCCACTTCGATGACATTTCGCGCATAAAAAAACGCCCGGAGCTTATGCAAAGCATCCGAGCGTTTTTTCAAGATGTCGATTTTGCGAGAAATCACTTATTTCGCACGAGAAACGTATTCGCCCGTTTCGGTATTACAAATGACTTTCTCACCGATAGTGATGAACAAAGGAACTTGTACAACCGCCCCTGTAGACAAGGTTGCAGGTTTTCCACCTGTTCCCGCCGTATCCCCTTTCAGACCGGGATCGGTATCAGTCACTTCCAACACAACTTGCTTAGGTGGTTTAACCGCGATCGGGTCACCATTCCAAAGTGTTACTGTGCAAGTATCTTGCTCAACCAACCATTTTTCCATATCAGCGACTGCTGCTGAGCCCGCTTGATATTGCTCAAATGAAGAAGGGTCCATGAAATGCCAAAATTCACCATCGTTATAAAGGTATTGCAAATCGGTATCGATAACATCAGCACCTTCAACCTTTTCGCCGGACTTGAAAGTGTTTTCCAATACTTTACCGGTAATCAAGTTACGGTATTTTACGCGGTTGAACGATTGGCCTTTACCTGGCTGCACGATTGTATTGTCAATAATGGTACAAGGCTGACCATCCATTAAAAACTTCAAACCGTTTTTGAATTCACTTGTGCTAATACTAGCCATATTTCACCTATTTGATTGTCATGATATTGTGAGGCGATTTAAACCCGCGCCGCCGATTGGATTTGCGCTTACCGCTAAAACCTCTAAAATAAGCGGCATATTTTAACTTATGCGTCGTCTAATGGGCAATCGCTGACTTTCACATAATGCCAAACATCTTCTTAGCCACATAACATCATGATTATTCAACGATTAGACGAACTTGCCGCCCAGATAGACATTCCATTGGAAATCCTGCAACGAAAAACGCTCAACTCCGATTTCAAACTGAAAGTACCAATGCATTTCGCGCAGCAAATCGAAAAAGGCAATCTTGACGATCCATTGCTCCGCCAAATACTGCCTAGCATTGAAGAAGCGCAAACCGCCGTAGGTTTTTCACAAGACCCGGTGGGGGATTTAAAAGCCAACCCAACTGAAAGCCTGTTGCATAAATATGAAGGTAGAGCCTTGCTGATTACCAGCCCGCAGTGCGACATCCACTGCCGTTACTGCTTTCGCCGACACTTTCCTTATGAACAGGCGAAAAAACGTCATTGGCAACAGGCGCTTGAGCTCTTAGCGACCGACTCTTCCATCCACGAAATCATATTGAGTGGCGGCGATCCACTGACGTTATCTGAAGCCGGACTGATAGACTTGCTCCATCAACTGGAACAAATTCCGCACTTGGAAACCCTGCGCATCCACAGTCGCACCCCCGTAGTCGCTCCAAATCGAGCGAACATGAAAAATTGGCTGGCGGTGCTCAATGCCTCACGTTTCAACAAGGTGTTGGTCGTTCATTGCAACCACCCTAACGAACTGAGCGATGAAACGCATCAAACATTCCAGCTCTATCGCGATGTAGGCGTTACACTGTTAAACCAATGCGTTCTGTTAAAAGGCGTCAATGACTCTGCCGGTACTTTAAAGCGATTAAGCAAAAAGCTTTTTTCACAAGGCGTATTACCTTATTATTGTCATCTACTGGATAGGGTCGAGGGCGCCGCGCACTTTGAAGTGGACACAACCCCAACCTGGCAGATTTTCGAAACGCTCCGCAAAGAATTACCGGGGTATCTTGTGCCGAAACTGGTGCGAGAAATCGCTGGAGAGCCCTATAAGACGCCAATATATGAAAACGCCGATACATGAAACCTTGTTAGCAGACGCTATCAACCAAACATAATCAAACCCATGCAAAATCCATTTTACCGACACAACCTCCATCACAACCCGGCATACGGCTATGCATTGCTATTGATTGTGGCGATGACCGCTTGGCATTTGGTTCTGGCTGGTCGAGTGAACTTAAGTGTCGATGAAGCCCACTATGCGCTTTATGGGCTGAAACTGGATTGGAGTTATTTCGACCATCCGCCGATGGTCGGCTGGTTGAATGCAATTGTCTCCCATTTTTCGCATAGCGATTTCGGGCTGCGTATCATCCCCATCACCTTTTTCGCCGCCTCTAACTTTGTACTCTACCACTTAGCCTGTCGCTTATACCCAAGTTTCCGTTGGGTAGGGTTCTGGGCGCTAATGTTGGTCAACTCGGCTTTTATGTTTGAGTTGCTTGCCACCTCCATGCTGCCAGACACGCCGTTGATGTTTGCAAGCCTAATGGTTGTCTGGCAACTGCTGAACCTCCGTGATGCAACTGAACAACGCATTCCAACTTTAAAATATTGGCTATGGCTCGGCTTCTGGATAGGGTTTGCCGGACTCTCAAAATATACTTCTGTCATTTTGGTGGTCTCGTTGATATTGGTCGTACTGATGGAACGCCGCTGGAACTGGTTAACTGACAAAGGTCTTTGGCTTGCTGTTGTTTTAGCAGGCATCATGATTACCCCAGTGCTTTACTGGAACGCCACTCATGACTGGATTTCTTTCCTCTATCAAATTCACCATGGTACCCACAACCAGGATTGGTCTTGGACAAGGGTCATCAGCACGCAGCTGGCACAATTTGGTCTATATACCCCAACACTTTATTTAATGGGGCTTTGGCTGATGCTAACTGCATGGTTGTCGCATTCACCTTCGAATAAACTGCTCGCCGCCTTTTCACTACCGACAATCCTTCTGTTTGCCATGAATTCCGGCTATGAAATGAGTCTGCCGCATTGGACCCAATTGGCTTGGTTATTTATCGCGCCCGCCGTCGCTTTTTGGGCGTGGCAACACTGGACATCGAAGCTTCTGCGTTGGTTTGTTTATTTTTTCAGTGGTCTCAGCCTAGTATTGGCAATCCTACTCAACACACAGCTTTACAGCCCATGGATGCCTTTTAAATCTAAAGACAATCCCGTTCGCGACTTGCACGGGTGGCAGCTCGCCATAATAGAAGCCAAGGCACTACAAAAACAACATGGCAACGCCCCACTCTTCGCTGCTAACTGGACACAAGCAAGCCGCATCGCCTGGTATGCTTACCCGCAGCCGGTTTATGTCACCGACAACCGTTTCGACCAATTTGACCTCTGGTTCGGCAACCCGAAAGCAAATAGCGATGGTATCGTTATCGTCCCTGACTACGAAAGTAAAACACTGAAGCTAAACGAATCAGGACACTTCAAAACCTGTCAGCTGGAAAAAACCTTACCGATAGAAGCGCATAATCACATCATCGTTACCTATCGATTGTTCTACTGCCAAGGCTTTCAGGAACCGGTTTATGCTGGTTGGGCTGCGCAACTACCTAGTGTGCAAAAAGCTATTCGACAAGAGTCTCCAAAACCCTAAATAGGCATGAATAGAATACTTTAGCGAGGAATTCTATCAACCCGGTCTCTATTTTTGCGATAATACTCGACTGTTATTCACATCCACACACAAAAACACCAAAACGGCTTGGAGACACTTTTGGGCAATATCATTAAACTGCTTTTATCTGCCGCCATTATCGGGTTTATCTTTTATAAGTTTGAAATGAGCAGCGTGCTTAGCACCATCTTATCCGCCGATATCGGATTACTAGTCGCCGCGCTTTTCATGCAGATTCTTAGCCAGAGTGTTGCCGCATATCGTTGGTCTCTCATCATGGGGTTGCTGAAATTTGATCACCCGTTTTCCTTCTACTTCCGAAGTTACTTCAAAGGCAGTCTGTTCAACCAAGTATTACCAACCAGTATCGGCGGGGATGCCTACCGAATTGCAGAAGTCTCTACCAGCGGCGGCCTAGTGAAAGAAGCTTTCTACGGCGTATTTATTGACCGTATTGTCGGTTTGGTCGGTTTGTTATTGCTGAACTTGGCGGCAAACCTGATTGAAAACAATCTACTCCCAGACGAGGTTTTTTGGAGCATCAACATTGTATTGATCTTAGGTATCGTCGGTTTAGTGGTGCTATTATTGATTCGCAAAGTGACTTTGTTCGACCGCTACAAAATCACCCGTTTGTTTTATCAGTTATCAAATCGTTTCCGATTTATTTATAGGACTCCGAAACGTATTAGTCAGCAAATGGGGTTGTCGGTTTTGACGCATTTATTGTCTATGGTTTGTATTTTCGGCATCGGTCACAGCGTGGGCATCAATGAGCCGCTGGTCACTTATCTGGTATTGATTCCGCCAGCTATCTTACTGACCATCCTACCGATTTCTTTTGCGGGCTGGGGGGTTCGTGAAGGTGCTTTGGTTGCCCTTTTCCTACTGATCGGTGTTGACCAGACCCAAGTCCTGGCCATGTCTCTGCTTTATGGTTTCATTTTGATTTTGAGTGCCTTACCAGGGCTATACTATTACCTAAAAAGTAAACATAAGTTTTTATAACGCATTCTTGCCATATATAATGCTTCACATAAGAAATTAGAGAGCTCTTGCGAAAATGAATGTTGATATGATGCGCAAAGTGGATCACCATGTTGGAATTCCACTCACATTTTTAGCAACTTATTGGTTGAAGCTGATTCACTGGCTTACCAGACAAAAGCCTGTCACGCCAAAAAACATCCTATTTGTCGAGCTGTCAGAGATGGGTAGCACCATCATCGCCGACCCGGCAATGAAGCGTGCTCAAAAACATTTCAACGCCAATCTGTTCTTTGTCATCTTCAAAAAGAACAAACCTAGCTTGGATTTGCTGAAAACCATTCCTCAAGAAAACATTTTTACCCTTTGCGAAGACAATCTTTTCACCCTGATGCGTGACGCTATCCGCTATTTATTCTGGTGCCGAAAACACAAAATCGATACTGCCATTGACCTTGAATTGTTTTCTCGCGTATCAGCACTATTGACCGGCTTCAGTGGTGCTAACAACCGTGTGGGTTATCACAATTTTCATGGTGAAGGACTTTATCGCGGTGAAATGCTGACCCACAAGGTAAGCTACAACCCTCACATCCATATCGCTAAAAACTTCATCTCATTGATTTATGCGCTAGAAGCAAAAACAGCAGAAGTCCCTTTCGCTAAAGTGCTTATTACAGATGAAGATACCAAGCTTGATCAAGTCACTTTTACTGAAGCAGAACAAGCGCGCATCCATAAACAAATCAAACACTGTCATTTGGATTATGAGCAAGACAAACATCGAATCGTTTTAATCAACCCGAACGCGAGTGACTTGTTGCCACAACGCCGTTGGCCAAAAGCGAACTTCATCGAATTGATGCAGCGCATCTTAAATGACTACCCAGATGTCTTGGTATTGATTACCGGTGCGCCAAACGAGCAACCGGAAGCGGAAGAGCTGAGAAAAGAAGTCAAACACCCACATTGCATTAACTTTGCAGGTCAACTTAAACTGTTGGAAATGCCGATTCTATACACCATCTCCAACTTGATGGTCACGAACGACTCTGGTCCAGGACATTTTTCGTCCATCACACCACTAAAGACTTTTGTATTGTTTGGGCCTGAAACCCCTAAACTGTATGGTTCTCTTGGCAACAGCACCCCAATCTTTGCGGGTCTTGCCTGTTCACCTTGCGTGAGTGCCGCCAACCATCGCAAAACACCTTGCACCGAACCTGTGTGCATGGATGCTATTACTGTCGATACGGTTTACCAACAAGTTAAAATCCAGCTGGACTATTAGTGCCGCCCACAACCTGGTAGATGTTTAATCTCTGCCAGGTTGGGGCTTAAAGAAAACCTTCCCTTACCGCAACCGTCTCATCAAGAACAGCGAAATGACAAACAAAGTCACTGCGGGTAAGAAAGCACCCAAAACCGAAGAGATATGGTAAACCACACTCAGGTTACCGAAGATTTGGTTCAGCAAGTGAAAAGACATCCCAATCAGAATCCCGACAAATACCCTCTGCCCCATGCTGACCTGACGCTGAGATCCGAAAATCAGCGGGAAGACCAGCGACACCATACTGATAATCACCAACGGCATGGCAATCTTCCGCCAAAACGCCAAACGATAGGATTCGGCATCCAAATCATTCTTTTCCAGAAAGTTGATATAACGATATAGATCAATGATCCCCATGTAGCGGGTATCAACATGCAGACTCTGCAAAAGCTCAGGATTCACAGGCAAAGACACTTCCATCGTCTTCAGGTGCTTTTGTTGATAATCCAATTTTTGCCAACTGGTTTTGCCTTGAAGAATCGGTAAATCCGGCAAGGTTTCTTTTTGCCAACCCAGTGAAGTTTCCGTCACACCCGTTAAGCGCCATTGGTGCTCGCTATTGGCAATAAACTCTGCTTTTTTAGCAAAAACCCTTTGTTCCAAACGATCATTTTTCACGGTGTAAAGACTGACATTAAAGAATTGACGCTCTGAAATCACCTTACCGACATGGACAAACACATCCTCATCTTTCATCCAAAAATCTGCGGAGCTTCCGATGGAAAAGTCCCTATTCAGCGCTTCACTTCGCATTTTTTTTGCATAGGCTTCAGCATGCGGGGCGACTGTCTCTCCAATCACCGCAATCACAAACCATAAAATCAACGCGGACTTCATCACCCCCCAAAATACGCGGCGAATCGACCAACCCGTCACACGTAGGATCGTCAGTTCGGCATGGTTTGCCAAACCTCCCAACCCCAACAGCGTACCAATCAACAATGCGACCGGGAAAATCTCATAACCGTAAACGGGAAGCTTCAATAATGTATAGAGCGACCCCATCGCTAAAGTATAGTGGTCATCCAATTTTCCGAGCTGAATCATGAATTCGGAAAATCCGAGGATAATGAGCAACACCATCAATACGATCAAGGTGTAGCTCACCAAAACACGTCCCAAATATCGTTCAATAAGATTCATTGCGCTATTCGCCCTTTGCCGTTACTTTGCGGGTCAGTTTATTTTGCACGTGATGCCATGAAGGAAACTCAAACCAACTGGGCTTGAGACTGCCTTGATACAAGGCAAACGCCAAGAAAAGAATAGGAATCGGCCAGAGACCAATAATCACAGGGAAAGCACCATGCTCCATGGAATCACGCGTCGTCACCAACAACTGGTTGAACACCACATATAGCACCAATGCCAAGAACACCTTGGAAAAACGCCCTTCTCTCGGCGCCGTTTTACTCATCTTTAAGCCAAGCAGTCCCAGAACCACAATCGAAATTGGTGTCACCAAACGCCATTGTAATAACGCTTGGTTCTCCAACGAGGTGGACGACCAAAGCTCAGCGGTTGGAACCTCATATTTCTGTTTTTGTGGCATGGCACCTTGGATTTCCGGCAAAAACCCTTCAAAACGAGCAAAGTCTCGAACGGTAAAGCTATCACCATTCTCCAAGCCTTCATAGCTATGCCCATTGAACAGCACCAGCGCCAGTTTGCCCTCTATCCATTCGAACTTTCCTCTTGGCGCGACCATCAACACATCACGATCTTCGTTATTCAAGCGCACCCAAACCGACTGTAATTGTTTGTCGTCGGTAATGGATTTGGCATAAAAAACACCTTCACCATTCGGCAATTCATTAAATTTTCCGGGAGTCAGCAGCGCCAACGGCGTTGCCGTCTGGGTTTCTAGCATCAAGAGTCTTTCGTGCTTGAAGCTCCAAGGCGTGACATATAAGGTAATCCATGCGGTCACTAGCGCAAGCGGCAACAAAAACCAAAATACCCTTTTCTGGAAATAACCGGGCGAGATGCCGCAACTGTTCAGCACCACCATTTCCTGGTCTTGATACAGGCGGCCAATTGACAGCATCACCGATAACAACGCAACGAGTGGCAAAATTACTTCCAACGCAGGCGGCATTTTATACATTAGTGCGCGTAGGACTGCAGATGGTGCGATTTCACCATCGACCGCTACCGCCAACAACTTGGTGGCTTCGGTTCCGAAAGTAATTAACGACAACACCAAAAATACGGCAAAAAAGGTTGCGTACAATTCTTTATAGAGATACTTATCAAGTATTCGCAAAAAACACCGCCAAACGCTAGAATAGATGAATAAAATGATTAATGGCAAAATTATACCTTAATCCCAGAAATAATCATGATAGTGACTGTCTTGCACAGTAAATATCAAACAAAGAAAGGCTATTGGATTCCATGAAACATATCGACTTCACTCTTCAATCCTCTGCTGACAGTGCAGACTTCGACACTTTATTGTTACCGGTTTTTGATGATGGTTCCGTACCGGAATCCGCTGCATACTGGGATCTGACTGACTTGGTAAACAAGTTGGTGGAACAAGGAGACTTTGCAGGAAAGTCGGGAGAAAGCCTGATGCTGTTCGACCAAAAAGGCTTTTCCCGTATTTGTTTGATTGGTTTTGGTACACCGGAAAAATTGACCGAAAAATCTCTGACCGAAACGGCAGATGCCATGGCAAAAGCCATCACCAAATCCGGTGCGACCAACCTGCTTAGCCTTGCAGGAAGTGTGTTCTCAGATAAAATCAACCAAGCGGGCGTGCTTTACCACCTGACACTGGCAACCCAAAAAAGCCTTTATGAATATACTCATGTCAGCCGTAGTGCCGAGTTCAAGCCTAAAGAAGTTCGTTTAGAAAAAGTCACCTACATGATTAACGCTCGTGATGAATGGCAAGCAAAAATCAACCAAGCACAAGCTACTGCTGAAGGGATGGCAGTCACTCAAGAATTGGCAAACATGCCGAGTAACTTCTGTACCCCTTCCTATTTGGCGGAAACCGCAAAACAAATGGCGAAGGACTACGACTTTGACTGCAACATTCTTGAAAGAGAACAAATGATCAATATGGGCATGGGTTCATTCATGGCGGTTGCACAAGGTTCCATCACACCACCAAAAATGATTTGTTTATCCTACCAAGGTGCCGATAAATCCCAGGCACCTATTGCGCTAGTCGGTAAAGGTGTGACCTTTGATACGGGTGGTATTTCTTTGAAACCTGGCGCTGCCATGGATGAAATGAAATACGACATGGGAGGCGCCGCGACCGTATTAGGTGTATTCGAGGCATTAGGTCGCCTTAAGCCTGAAATCAACGTTGTCGGTGTCATTCCGGCAACTGAAAACATGCCATCAGGCAATGCCATCAAACCAGGTGATGTGGTCACTTCCCTTTCCGGTCAAACCATCGAGATCCTTAATACCGATGCCGAAGGGCGCTTGATTTTGTGTGATGCTTTAACCTATGCACAACAAACGTACAAACCAAGTAAAATCATCGACATGGCGACTTTGACCGGCGCTTGTATTATCGCGCTAGGACACCATATCTCTGCGGTTCTAGGTAATGATCAAGACTTGGTGGATGCGCTACTTAAAGCCAGCCAAACAACTTATGATCGCTTCTGGCAACTACCCCTGAGCGAAGAATATGACGAACAGTTGAAATCAAACTTCGCTGACATGGCGAATATCGGTGGTCGTCCGGCAGGCACCATTACCGCCGCGCAATTCCTTGCGCGCTTTACCAAAGACATTGATTGGGCGCACTTGGATATCGCCGGCACTGCTTGGACAAGCGGCAGCAACAAAGGCGCAACGGGTCGTCCGGTTCCAGCATTGGTTGAATACCTGCTAGAACAAGTACATTAAGCCTACACGCGCTAAACTGAGACAACTAAAACATGTCACAACAGACAGGAATGCAAAGCGACAGCCAAGACGTACTTTTCTACGTCTTGGAAAGCGCTGAAACCGCACAAAGAGATGCTTTCATCACCAAGTTGGTGAACAAAATTTACAGCGAAAACCGCCTATGTGATATTCGCTGTGGCGATGATCAGGAAACTCAACGCCTTGACCTCGCTCTGTGGCAATTTCGTCCGGAAGCCTTTATCCCTCATGCAATCGCTTTGGAAGTTTCTGCACCGATACAACTTTGGGTTCAGCAGGTTTCCGAACCCTGCGAAGATGTCCTGCTCAACCTTCACACCGACTTTGCCGATGACTTCCAGCAATACGCCCGAACCATTGAAGTGTTGGATCAATCCGAGGCTTTGATCGAAAGAGGTCGTGAGCGCTGGCGGCAATATAAAGCCTTGGGAATTGAACCGACCATTCACAAAATTCCTGCTTCAAAATAAGACCCCATAAATAAAGGCTACCTATAAAGGCACAACGCAATGGATATTACCCAACTTTTAGAATTTTCCGTCCAACAAAGCGCCTCTGACCTGCACCTTTCATCAGGCATGCCACCCATGTTGCGAAAAGATGGCGATATCCAAAAACTCGATACTGAGCATTTAACCGACGAATCCGTCAAATCGTTGGTATATGAGGTGATGAACGACCTCCAACGCAAACAGTTTGAAGAATACTTGGAAGTCGACTTCTCTTTTGAGCTGCCGAATGTTGCGCGCTTCCGCGTCAACGTTTTCCAACAGAATCGTGGACTGGGCGCTGTTTTTCGTACCATCCCTAGCACCGTGTTGTCACTGGATGCCATCCATGCGCCGGAAATATTCAAGAGCATTGCACAGATGCCACGAGGACTGGTGTTGGTGACAGGGCCGACCGGCTCAGGGAAATCGACAACATTGGCTGCAATGGTCGACTACATCAACGCCACGGAAAATGTGCACATCCTGACCATTGAAGACCCTATTGAATTCGTTCACCAATCCAAGAATGCCTTAATCAATCAACGGGAAGTACATCGCGACACCAAAAGTTTCAGCAATGCATTGCGCTCGGCACTGCGTGAAGACCCCGATGTTATCTTGGTCGGAGAGCTACGCGACCTGGAAACCATCAGTTTGGCGATGACTGCTGCGGAAACCGGGCACTTGGTGTTCGGCACACTGCACACCAGCTCTGCAGCCAAAACCATTGATCGCATTATTGATATCTTCCCTGCCGAAGAAAAATCCATGGTGCGATCCATGCTCTCTGAATCTCTACAGGCCGTCATTTCACAAACCCTTTTGAAGCGAGTGAACGGTGGTCGTGTTGCTGCCCATGAAATCATGCTCGGCTCCTCGGCAATTCGCAATTTGATTCGTGAAGACAAAGTGCCTCAAATGTATTCGATGATTCAGACCTCAAATAAAGTCGGCATGAAAACATTGGATCAGGATTTGAAGCAATTGGTGAATAACGGCATTATCAGCAAAGATGAAGCGCGCAGTAAAGCCGTCAACAAAGCGGATTTCTTGTAATTTCATGCTGGCAACCAACCCACAAACTCTTTCCCAAATCCAGACACTGCTGTCGGCATTTGTTCAGCAAGGCGGTTCGGATTTGTTCATCACCCAGGGTTGCGCCATCTCCATGAAAAAAGATGGTCAATTGATTCCCATGACACAAGGGGAACTCTCTCCGGATACCTGCAAACAGCTGGTTCTGGGATTAATGACCACCGCACAGCAACAGCAGTTTCTGGCGACTAAAGAAAGCAACTTTGCCTACCGCCTTGCCGATGGCGCTCGTTTTAGGGTTAATGCGTTTTTCCAACAAGGCTATGTCGGCAGCGTTATCCGAATGATTCGCAGTGACATCCCAGACTTCGCAGAGTTGAACCTGCCTGACATACTGACCGAAGTCATTCAGGAAAAGCGTGGGCTCATTCTGTTTGTCGGCGCTACTGGCTCCGGTAAATCAAGCTCTATGGCGAGTTTGATCGATTACCGTAACCACCACTCTCAAGGTCATATCATCACCATTGAAGATCCGATTGAGTTCATCCACCCTCACGGCAAATGCCTGATCACCCAAAGGGAGGTCGGCATTGATACCGACTCTTATGATGAGGCTTTGCAAAATACGCTTCGACAAGCACCCGATGTGATTCAAATCGGTGAAATTCGCACTCAGGAAACCATGGAGCACGCGTTGAATTTTGCGGAAACAGGACACCTGTGTTTGTCGACACTTCATGCGAACAATGCCAATCAAGCCATTGAACGTATCGTCAACTTCTTTCCAGAAGCACGCCGCGCTCAACTGTTGATGGACTTGTCATTGAACTTGAAAGCCATAGTTTCCCAAAGATTGATCCCAAAACAAGATGATGGCCGCATTGCAGCGGTAGAGATTATGCTGAACACACCGCGTATTGCTGATTTGATTTTCAAAGGCAAAATCACCGAACTAAAAGAGGCGATGAAGCAATCTGCCGAACCGGGCATGCAAACCTTTGACCAAGCGTTGTTTACGCTTTACGAAGAAGGGAAAATCAGCTACGAAGACACCCTTCGCAATGCGGACTCCTTGAATGATTTGCGCTTAAAACTCAAATTAGAAAGCCAACGTTTTGCACAGGAAGCCACAAACGAGGATAATACTTCCTCTAACTTAAGCCTTCAGGACTCTTAACTTTATGCGTTTTTCGGTATTCTTTTCACGTTCTATTTTGACGCTAACCGTACTTTTCGGTTCATTACAAGCGGCTTACGCCAAGGCAACCCTACCACAGACTGAAAAGACGACAACAGCAACACCGAAAGAGCAAAAAGATCCAAATCTTGTTATTGAGCATCTGTGTAAAGACTTGTCGAACAAACTTAGAACCATTGATTACCAAGGCTGTCTTTCCCTACACCTTCATGTATCGGACTACTCAGTCAAACACAAGCCTTTGACCACCCGTGAAATCCTCCCCAACAGTGATATTCCACCGAAAGGTAAGATCCTATTTATCGGTGGTATTCATGGAGACGAGTATGCAGCAATCAGTATCACCTACCTCTGGTTGCAGGCCCTGATGAAGCCTGAAAACAAAACGCCCTATCATTGGCTATTTTTACCGGTTGCCAACCCGGACGGACTATTGCAGAAAAACTCCACGCGCATCAACGCACATGGAGTTGACCTAAACCGCAACTTCCCTTCTCCAGATTGGGAAAAGTTGGCGCTTAAGTCATGGAAAAACCACACGCGTTCCAACCCTCGTCGTTACCCGGGTCCCACCCCCAACAGCGAGCCAGAAACTCAATGGATAGTCAAAATCATTAAAGCCTATCGACCAGATGCCATCATTTCCATCCATGCACCTTACGGCTTGCTTGACTACGATGGACCTGAACATGCCCAGCCAAACAAAATCGGACACTTAAAAAGACGTGAGCTTGGAACCTACCCAGGCTCTCTAGGACGTTACGCTGGCGAATACTTGAATATTCCAGTATTGACTCTGGAATTGACATCAGCAGGACGCATGCCGAATGCCAGTGAAATCCACAATATGCTAGATGACTTGGAAGAGTGGGTAAACGATAAGATCAAACAACGCGAAGAAGATATGTAATTCACACCCCCAACCTGGTAGATTTTTGTAACTCGCTGAAAAATCTACCAGGTTGGGGTGGACGAAATTATTTGAAGCGCGGATCTAAAGCCGCTAAATGAGAAAATGCTTAACGGCTGTAATTATAGAGCCCCGTCTTAACGACTGGCTATATTGTAAGCAACTTGCGTCTTTTGAGATGGGCTGGTTTGCTGTACTTTCAACACCAGCTGCCAACCATTTTGATCGGTTGTCTTTTTCCAAAACTGCTCCACCATCTGCTCTCTACCCTTCACATGAGTTGGGAAAGTCACATAGTACATATCCTTTTCCCCAGGGTAGTGGAAGACACCCACTTTCGACCAATCTACTTCATATTCCTGTTGTTCACGCAACCATTCATTGATGCGGCTCAACACCTGTTGTTTGTTATTGGACTGGAGAATTTCCGCGGTGTCGCTTGGCACAGGTAATACTTCCGTTTTAGAGGCGATAATGACTGGCGTTTCCGGTGGTAGACGATAGCGGTCAATCAAATCTGCCATCGCCGGATTGTTCAACACCACACAACCTTTACTCGCCATAGGCGGACGGCTATAGGTTGAGCGAGGCGTACCGTGCAACCAAATACCGGAGCCGGTTCTGCCCAACTGCTTATCCCATTGGTTTGGGTAGTTCAATGTCAAAGCCGCCACACCATAAAGCTCTGGCAACTGGCGGTCAGATAGTTGTTTGACGATTTGGTACACTCCGATTGGCGTTTTCAAATCACCTTTGAACTGCTTACCTGTTCCTTTACGGCCAATGGAAACATAGTAGTTAGCCACTTCATGGTAAGCGCCCGCAGTTTGTTGGTACAGGAACAAACGATGCGCTTCAGAGTTCACAATCACCAAATAAGGCTGCGCGCTCGACTTCAATACAAACTGCCCAAGGATTTCCGACTCGGTCTGATGAGTCAACCCCGTCGCTTGCCAGCGAACCTTAGCTTCTTCGAGTAATGAATGAACTTTCTTTGGATAGGCTTTGCGGTACTCTTGAATCCAACGAGACTTACCGGCTTTAATTGCCAGGAAGTCGGCCTTCATCAATTGCGCCAACTGATATTTTGGATTTTCGTTTGCCAGGGTTTCGATGTGTTGCATCGCCTGATTGAAGGAATAGTCGTGGATAGACTTAAAACCACTCAGCAATTGCGTTTCGGCGCTTTCCGCCATTGCAATCGAAGGCAAAAAGATAGCTCCCGACAAGCAACCGGCGATAAGACGCGCACGCGATGCGCTCAATGAGATTCGCAACCGATTAGTCATAAACCACTTTTTCCTGAATAATCTTCCAGCTTTTGCCCACTTCCTGCCAAACCAGATACTTCTTCACCGAATCCTTAAAACGATTGGAATCGTAGTTCTGAACAAAGCTGACTTGGAACGTATGGTTGGCCAAAGGCACAACTTTTACGTCGTTCAAATGGATTTTAATATATTTTGGACGCTTAAGGCTATTTTCACGGTTTTTCGCCCAATCTTTGTGATTGGTGAACTTATCCGAATGATAGCTATCGTCATAAAAACTCAAGTAAGATTTCACGTCTTTGGAAGACCAAGCGACACGCCAATTCTCCACGCGATTCAACACACGCTGCATGTCTTTCTTCGCTTTTTCCAACTGCGCTTTTTCCGGTGTTTTCACCGTCTCACTCGTTAGCGCAACCCACTTGCCTTTCGGGTAGTTGATTTCAGAAGGCTTGAACACTGACTGATAAGCCAACTGCGCTTGATAAGCGTAAATATCATTCAAGTTCGCCATGATGATGGCGATTTTAGGGTCGGCGTTCAATGCCGATTCCAAATAGTTCTGCGCTTCGGCGTACTTTTTCTCTTTCATCAAAGTCGCCGCCAAATTGTTCGATACCGCCAAGTCGTTCGGATAATCTTTCAGCATTCCTTTCCATAGCTCAATGGCTTTATCAGCACCCTCTTTGGTAGCGGATTGCGCCATTTGTTCAGCTTGAGTAAAACGCGCCGTGTAATCTTTATCACTTTCTTGTGCCAAAGCCACCTGACAGCAAAAAATGCTTATCATCCAGCCAAATACCAAAAACCCGTTTTTCAAATTCCCTTTTCCAATGCTTTCTGACACTTGTTGACCTGTCTAAATTTGTTTTTTTAATTTAATGATTTAACAGCACTTGACGCTTTTTTCTTGTATCTATTTTTGTCTACGCTATTGATTAACCTTACTATTTTAACGTAAATCCCCAACACCGACCATAGAACTTTTCATCTGTTTGATTTCATCTCTTAATTGCGCCGCGGTTTCAAAATCCAAATCTTTCGCCGCTTTAAACATCGTTTTCTCCAATGCCTTAATTTGCGCGGCGATTTGCGCAGGCGTCATCTTCGCCAATGCGGCATGATCATAATCACCCGCCTGCTCTGCAACCTTTTGATTTCCAGCACGTTTCATGCCTTTTGCAGCATAAGGTGAGTCTTCCAGAATATCCGTGACCTTTTTATTCAGTGCCTGCGGCTGGATACCTTTGGCTTCATTATAAGCAATCTGTTTGGCGCGCCGCCTCTCTGTCTCATCGATGGCCTTCTTCATTGAGGCGGTGATCTTATCGGCATAGAGTATCGCTTTCCCGGCGACGTTACGAGCTGCACGACCGATGGTCTGTATCAAAGAACGCTCGGAACGTAGGAAGCCTTCTTTGTCGGCATCCAAAATCGCCACCAAAGACACCTCTGGAATATCCAACCCTTCTCGCAACAGGTTTATCCCGACCAGTACATCAAACTCACCAAGTCTTAAATCACGAATGATTTCAATTCGCTCAACGGTATCAATATCCGAATGCAGATAACGAACACGTACTTGATGATCTTCCAGGTACTCAGTCAAGTTTTCCGCCATACGTTTGGTCAGCGTTGTCACCAAAATGCGGTCGTTATTCTCAACTCTCAGACGAATCTCACCCAACAGGTCATCAACTTGCGTCAAGGCTGGGCGTACTTCTAATACTGGATCAAGCAATCCTGTCGGGCGCACCACCTGCTCAACCACTTTGGATTGATGCTCGGCTTCATAATTGCCGGGCGTCGCACTGACAAAAATGGTTTGCGGTAGGATTTTCTCAAACTCATCGAAACGCATCGGGCGGTTATCCAATGCAGAAGGCAAACGAAAACCATAAGTCACAAGGTTCTCTTTACGAGAACGGTCACCCTTGTACATACCACCGATTTGCGGAATGGTTACGTGACTTTCGTCAATGAACATCAGCGCATTTTTCGGCAAGTAATCCAACAACGTCGGTGGCGGCTCTCCCGCATTTCTACCGGACAAATAGCGTGAGTAGTTTTCAATGCCGGAGCAGTAACCCAGCTCCTGCATCATCTCAATATCCAGTCGTGTACGCTCTTCCAAACGCTGAGCTTCAACCAGTTTATTCAAGCTGCGCAGCTCATCCAACCTGACTTTAAGCTCTTCTTTCACCACGTCAATGGTTTGCAGAATCCGTTCTCTTGGCGTGACATAGTGCGACTTCGGATAAACCGTGATGCGCGACGGACGGCTCAATATCTCCCCTGTCAGAGGGTCGAACCATGCCAGACTTTCCACCTCATCGTCGAAGAGCTCAATGCGCACCGCATACTCTTCCGACTCCGCCGGATAAATATCGATAACATCCCCTCGCACGCGGAAAGTCCCGCGCCAAAGTTCCATATCGTTTCTTGTATATTGCATGGTGGAAAGTTGACGCAGAATATCGCGTTGAGAAATCGGGTCGCCCAAACGCAACTGCAAAATCATCTTGAGGTATTGATCTGGATCACCCAAACCGTAAATTGCCGATACAGTAGCAATCACGATGACATCTTCACGCTCCATCAATGCCTTGGTGGCAGACAAACGCAATTGCTCAATTTGTTCATTGACCGAAGAATCTTTGGCAATGTAAGTGTCGGATGCCGGCACATAGGCTTCTGGTTGGTAGTAGTCGTAGTAGGAAACGAAATACTCCACTGCATTGCTTGGAAAAAAGCCTTTCATCTCACCATACAATTGGGCTGCAAGCGTTTTATTGTGCGCCAGAATAATGGTCGGGCGCTGCACGTTTTCTATGACGTTTGCCATGGTAAAAGTCTTACCAGAGCCCGTCACCCCCAGCAGCGTTTGAAAGGCTTCGCCGTCCTCTAATCCTTCCACCAAACTTGCAATAGCTGTCGGCTGATCTCCGGAAGGTTGATATTGTGATGAAATCTGAAAGCTTTTCGCCATGAAAAAACACTCGTAAACGTCAAAAATTTACTTAAAAAATAAAGCAATTGGTTGTAAAATGTGGGGTGTGCTTTATATACCTAAAACATGTGAACTAGCCATCAAAACTCTTTGCTAAATACTTGTTTCCGCAAAGTATTTAACACAGCATTTTGCCAGTCGAAAAAATTTGGTCAAATTTTGATCTTAAAGTTTGCAAAGCAACGAAATATAACACGAAACTATTCTAGCTAAAAATTTGGATGAGAACCGAAAACAATGCCCTCAAATTCTAGACTGTCTGATCGAGTCAACCGTGTCAAACCTTCCCTTACCCTTGTCATCACCGCAAAAGCAGCAGAACTTCGTCGCGCAGGCCGTAACATTATCAGCCTAGGCGCCGGAGAACCGGATTTCGGAACGCCTGAGCATATTAAAAAAGCGGGTATCGAGGCGATTGAAAAGGAACACACGCGTTACACAGCAGTCGACGGCATTCCAGAGCTGAAAGATGCCATCATCGCCAAATTCAAACGTGACAACGAGCTAGACTTTGAAGCGAACCAAATTCTGGTTTCATCCGGTGGAAAACAAAGTTTCTACAACCTGTGCCAAGGCGTATTGAACGATGGTGATGAAGTCATCATCCCTGCTCCTTACTGGGTATCTTATCCAGATATGGCATTGTTGGCAGGTGGTGAACCCATCATTATCGAAGCGGGCATCGAGCAAGGTTTCAAAATCACCGCGGCGCAATTGGAAGCGGCCATCACCCCAAAAACCAAAATGTTCGTATTGAACAGTCCATCCAACCCGACGGGTGCGGTTTATTCGGCTGAGGAATTGAAAGCCATTGGCGAGGTGTTGAAAAAACATCCGAACATCATTATCGCGTCTGATGACATGTACGAGCATATCTTGTTAACGGATATGCCGTTCACCAACATCCTACAGGTTTCTCCAGAGTTGACGGATCGCACTGTTGTATTAAACGGCGTATCAAAAGCCTACTCAATGACTGGTTGGCGTATCGGTTATGCCGGTGGGCCAGTAGATTTGATTGCTGCAATGCGTAAAGTACAATCGCAAAGCACCTCTAACCCTTGCTCTATTTCGCAGTATGCATCAGTTGAAGCGTTGGATGGCCCACAAGAATGTATCCAAGTGATGTTGACCGAGTTCAAAAAACGTCATGAGTTCGTGGTAGAACGCATCAATCAGATCCCTGGATTCAAGTGTATTCCTGCAGCAGGTGCTTTCTATGCGTTTATGAATGTGAAAGATGCAATGAAGATGAAAGGTTTTTCATCAGATGCCGATTTCGCTACAGCGATTTTGGAAGAAGTGGATGTCGCCGCCGTTCCGGGCTCTGGCTTCGGTTCGGAAGGCTACTTGCGTATCTCTTTTGCCACCAGCATGGAAAACTTGGTTGAAGCACTAAACCGCATCGACCGCTTTATGCAAGCTTAACGCCTACCCCAACCTGGTAGATTTTCTCGCCTTACCCCTTTGGGCGGCGAGTGCTTCGTTTCTCGCCTTACCCCTTTGGGCGGCGAGTGCTTCGTTTCTCGCCTTACCCCTTTGGGCGGCGAGTGCTTCGTTTGATGAAAATCTACCAGGTTGGGGCAATTCAACAGAATCTCAAATAATTCCCTTATAGTTCAGCAGCAGCATCAAAGCCGCATAAGCCCGTCCTTCCGAAAACTCAGGATGACTCAATAACCCCTGCCACTCTTCCAATGGCCAATAAACCACTTCCAAAGGTTCAGGTTCGTCGCCTTCCGCGGTTTGTGGTGTCAGTTCTTCCGCCAGGACAATATGGGTATGGTGTGTCATGTAACCCGCCGCCAAAGTCAGCGAATCCAACAATTCAACCTTTTGCGGGAAATAACCAATCTCCTCCTGACTCTCACGGATAGCCGCTTGTTCCCAACCTTCACCCGCATCGATTTTGCCTTTCGGAAAGCCCAGCTCGTAGCGTTCCACTCCAGCCGCATACTCGCGGATCAGTACCATCTTATCCTCCAATACCGGCACCAATAGCACCGCACCGTTTTTGGAGCTGATGAGTCGCTCGTATTCCACCTCAACGCCATTGGCAAATTGCAACGCCATGGTTTCCACGGTAAAAATCCGCGACTTAACCGTTTCGTTTTTCGCTAAAATACGAGGAAATTGTTCTGAAGGATTTTCGTTTTTCATAATGCAATCATAGTGAATGGCAACTGAAAAAGCGATAAAAACCCTTTCCACCCAAGATAAAAATAGGCAAAGCACTCGCACTTATGACCAACATTAACTGGCAAACCATCGATACTGTTTTATTGGATATGGACGGCACTTTACTGGATTTACATTTCGACTGGCATTTCTGGATGACCTATCTACCGGAGATTTATGCCAATGAAAATAACCTGACTATTGATGAAGCCAACCGAATCATCCATGAAAAGATTCACTCACAAACCGGTACGCTCAACTGGTATTGTCTGGATTACTGGTCAACAGAACTGCAACTGCCTGTTGCAGAATTGAAGCGTGACTTGAAACACATGATTCAGGCGCACCCAGAAGTCATGACCTTCCTCAAACGTCTAAAAGAGCTGGGGAAAACCGTGATTATGGTTACCAATGCTCATAGAGACAGCTTGGCAATCAAACTGGAAATGACAGAAATCGGTGATTATTTTGATGCCATGGTCTCGGCACATGACTATGGCATGCCTAAGGAAAACGCGGATATCTGGCGTAAAATCCAATCAGACTTCCCATTCAACCCGCAAAGAACACTGCTGATTGATGACAATATCCACGCACTACAAACCGCACAAGACTTTGGTATTCGATACTGTGTCGCGGCCACTCACGTTAGCCCAAATATGGATAAGGTTGATCCTAAAGGCTTTTCACACTTTGAGAATTTCAATGAGATTATGCCTTAGTGGCTTTTCCTTTTTATTCTTCAGATGTGTCTGCCCTGAAACAATCAATTTGTCTCTTCGATTTCGTAGCCCAAAACTTTTGCTTGATTTATGAATTTTTCAATATTACCAACACCCCATTGATTTGAAATTGCAAAGCATGATGAATCTGAGAACTCGATCACCTCACCTTCACCCAGAAAGTGCCTGTATATGCCATAACGTTCATATATCTCTTTTGCATCTTGCTCATTAATAAAAACTCCTCCACTTTTTATATCTTGAGGGAATGCTTCAATTAACTCGGATAATGTTTCTGGATTATTGTGTTTAATCCAATGTTGGACAACTGCTAACACCAACTTTCTCTTGTTGAACGAATTCCCCATGAACTGATATCGAGTATAGTCACGGTTCGATCTTCTTGCTTCACGTCGTTCTTCAGACTGCTTCTTAATCTTCACTTGGTAGTTTTCAGCTTCAGGCAAAGGAATAATTTGCTGAACGTCAATAAGAATTTGATCTTGATTTTTATATGGAGTGAGTCGAACACACCGGATATCTAAACTTCTTTCATTTAACCATATCACTGAAGTGGTCAGTTCTTTCGAAAAATTTGCTGATACCAGAATAATTCGTACATCAAGGCCGAAATCATCCTCTTGTGGTTCGTCTCTCCAATCTAAAAATTCAATGAGGTTAGCTTCAGCATCCTCCTCTCTGTCAACAGATTTGAGATATTTTTGGTATATTTCGGTAGCGCGCTTAAATGTCAGAGTTGAGACCATAGCGGCATAACGTAAAGCCTGAAGTTCCATGTGTTCGCCAGTTTCAGTGCGCTTTAATTCGATAACGACTAAATTTCCTTCTTTATCAATAGCAAGCAAATCAATTCGTCTTTGTGAGTCAGACCATTCCGAGAACTCTTCGGATATAACAAGACAATTTGGAGCAATAACATCTATTTTTTGCTTAATCGCGTTTTGTAAATGCTGACGCTCTAAAATGCCCTCCGAATTAAATGTAGTCGTCTCTATCTTTTGAAGTGAATTGCTTTCAAAGCTATATATAGCCATACTTTAGTTCTCTCTAAAATTAAGTAAATAAGTAGATTCCACCGTCTCAACACCTTTGCGCTCAAACTTATCTTCCTGAACCTTTTCGATTTGGTAGTGCTCGCCATACAGTGTGTGGATTTCTTGTTCACTCACCGCAAACGGCGGACCGTTTCTCAAACTTTGGTCGTAGTCCAAGGCAATCAATAGCATTGGGGTATCTGGCGGTAGGATTTCAAGCAGGTGTTTGGCGTAATCCGCGCGCATCTCAGGCGGCAAAGCAACCAACGCCGCACGATCATAAACAGCGACAACATCCTGACAATCTTCTCGGGTTAAATGAAAGAAATCCCCGCAGAACAAACGCATAGCTTCCAGTTCATAGCCGCAAAAACGCTCATGCACCAAGTCTTGAATGCTAAAACGACGATGCAGATGATTTTCTTCAATGAATTCTTCCAAGGCTTTTAGGCTTAACTCGACCGCAAGGATGTCATGTCCCTGCTCTTTCAACCAAAGCATATCGAGTGACTTGCCGCTGAGCGGTACCAGCACTTCTCCCGCCATTGCCTTATGGTCAGTGGTCAGCAGTTTATGCCAGTGTGCTTTGAGATAAGCGTTTACCTCCGGCTGATGAAACCCAACTACGCCGGATGCCCACATTTTTTGCCAAAAATCGTTTTGCAATCCTGTCTCCAATTTTTATATTCGTGAATGATGCTTATAATAGCATGCAACGCAAACACATCAATTCAAGGCAAGCCATGAGCGATACACAACAAACCGAAACCCCAGCCAACTCTCCGTCAACCGAGGAGACGCCCTTCTGGCGCAAGACTTGGGTGCAAAACACCTATTGGATTGTCGGCACCATCATTTTGTTTTTGATTGCCCGCCCCCTGATGCAAGGAGATGTGATTCATGGACAAGTGCCGGATATTCAAACCACCAGCATCACCGGTAAGCCAGTACATATTCAGGATTACCAAGGCAAGCCAGTCTTGATTCAATTCTGGGCGACTTGGTGCCCGATTTGCGCTTATGAGCGTGACGGCATCGAACGTGTTGCAGAGAAATACAATGTCATCAATATCGCCACGCAATCCGGTACGAATGCAGAACTACTGGCATTTGCTAAAGAGCATGGCATGAACCCTAATCTGATTGTGAATGACCAAGATGGCAAGCTGATGAAAGCCTTTGGCGCTCGTGCGGTGCCAGCAAGCTTTGTCGTCGACAAAAAAGGACAGATACAGTTTGTGGAAGTCGGCTTCACCACCAGTATGGGGCTAAAAGCCCGTTTGTGGTATTTGCAGTAATCGACCCCTATTTGGAACCAAAATCTTGCTGAAAAAACTGTCTAAATTCATAACAAAAAAAGTGTCTTATCCGGCCAGGGGTCGACTGATTCATTCCGTGCGGGATGAACATGGTTTGATACAAGTGATCGACACTGATACCACCCGCAGCTTGTACTTCGACTCGCCGGTGGAACAAAGCCGTCTGTTCTTTCAAGCGCCAATGACCTTGGCGTTTGAATACCAGCAATGCATGTTGGATTTATTGGATGAATTCGCACAAAAGCATGCAGTTGAAAGAACATTGATGCTTGGACTGGGCGGCGGTTTACTGACCAACCACTTGCACTGTTTTTGGCCGAAAGCACAACATCATGTGGTGGAGTTGCGTGAAGCGGTTATTGAAGCTGCGAAGACTTATTTCTATATGACGGAAGACCCAACCATCTTCGTTCATCATCGCGATGCGTTGGATTTCATTGACGAATCAGTACAAAACGATGACCGTTATTCCGCAGTGCTTGTCGACCTATATGATGGCGATGCCATGCCCGATGTTTTTTGTGATGAAACTTTCTTGCTCCAACTCAAAAGCCTCAAGCATAAAAACTGTCTGTTGCTCTTCAACCTATGGGCTTCTTCGCCGGACTCAACCTTGGCCATCATCAAGTTTTGGGAAAAACAGTCGGAGTACAAAATCCGCATTGTGCGCACCAAATCGACTGG
Organism: Hydrogenovibrio marinus; assembly: GCF_013340845.1. NCBI lineage: Bacteria > Pseudomonadati > Pseudomonadota > Gammaproteobacteria > Thiotrichales > Piscirickettsiaceae > Hydrogenovibrio > Hydrogenovibrio marinus. The sequence continues at coordinate 530,283 of NZ_AP020335.1, read as the reverse complement.
AAATGTCATTTTAGGCATCTTGTAATCGACTTTTGGCGGATTTCTGCGGACATTCTCTTTCTTATCCTGCTTCCTATCTGGCGCATTGGTATAATAACGCCCTGAATTTTAATCACCCTGAATATTAACCCCTTAGGCGACACTCGGTTTATGGCTCTACTTTTCTTACGCGACATGCAACTCAGCTACGGCACCCAAACTCTACTGGACCATATCCACTTTCAGATCGAACCGAATGAGCGCGTCTGTATTGTCGGGCGAAATGGTGAAGGGAAATCCACTCTGTTGAAAGTCATTGAGGGCAGCATTGAGGCAGATGACGGCAGTCGTATCGTACAGGATGGCGTCAAAATCGCCAAGCTCCAACAGGAAGTACCACATGATATGCATGGCAGTGTGTTTCACATCATTTCTCAAGGGCTTGGTGATATTGGCGAACTGATCGAGCAATTCCACCAACTGAGCCATGAGGTGGCTGAAAACTACTCCGACGAAGTGCTAGACAAAATGACCAAGGCGCAGCAGAAGATCGAGGCTGCCGATGGCTGGGGGTTCAGTCAACGTGTCGAAACCGTCATTTCAAAACTTGGGCTGCCAGCGGATGCGGAATTCTCTTCCCTTTCCGGCGGGATGAAACGCCGCGTGTTACTGGCAAAAGCACTGGTACAAGAGCCGGATATTTTGTTGCTGGACGAGCCAACTAACCACTTGGACATTCCGTCCATCCAATGGTTGGAAGATTTCCTGAAAAACCTGAATTGCAGTCTAGTGTTCATCACGCATGACCGTGCTTTCCTGCAAGCGCTGGCAACACGCATTGTCGAGTTGGATCGTGGCAACCTGAGCAACTGGGAATGTGACTACCAAACCTATCTTCAACGCAAAGAAGAAAAGATGGAAGCCGAAGCAAAATCCAATGCCGAATTCGACAAAAAACTGGCACAAGAAGAAACCTGGATTCGCCAAGGCATCAAAGCACGTCGTACCCGTAATGAAGGGCGTGTGCGTGCTCTGGAAAGACTTAGAGAAGAGCATAAGGCGCGCCGCAGTGTTCAAGGTAAAGCACAGTTGCAATCGAATGTGGGAGATAAATCCGGTAAACAGGTTATTGAAGTGGAAAACCTGTCTTTTGCCTGGCCGAACCAGACCGTTGTTCAAGACTTCTCCACCATGGTGATGCGCGGTGATAAAGTCGGGATTATCGGAGAAAACGGTTGCGGCAAATCAACCCTGCTCAACCTGTTACTTGGCAAACTGGAACCACAATCCGGTAGTGTCAAGCTTGGAACCAATTTGCAAATCGCCTACTTCGATCAACATCGTGCGCAACTGGATGAAGAGGCGCCAGTGATCGAAAGCGTGTTGGAAGAATCTGACTATATCGAAATCAACGGGCAACGTAAGCATGTCATGGGCTATTTACAGGACTTCCTCTTCTCTCCAGAACGTGCTCGCCAGCCAGTTAAAGCGTTATCCGGTGGAGAGCGCAATCGCCTATTGTTGGCGCGCGTATTCGCCAAACCGTCAAACTTGCTGATTCTCGATGAGCCGACTAACGATCTTGATGTTGAAACGCTCGAACTCCTCGAAGAGTTGCTGTTGAACTATCAAGGCACAGTGCTCATTGTTAGCCATGATCGTGCTTTCTTGAACTCGGTAGTGACTAGCTCGATTGTTTTCGATGCCCCGGGCATCGTGAATGAATATGTCGGCGGTTATGACGACTGGCTCCGCCAGCGCCCAGAAGGCTTCACAGCATTGCATGCGGCAAATGAAAAACCTGCTGCCGACAAGCCAGCGGGCAACGCAGGTTCCGCTTCAACTGACAAGCCGAAAGGCAAAAAACTCAGCTTTAATGAGCAACGAGAATATGACGCGCTTCCGGGTCTGATTGAGTCTCTGGAACAAGCGCTGGAACAAGCGGCTGAAAAGATGTCTGAAGCAGACTTTTATCAGCAGGAAGGCTATCAGAAAGTGTTGGATGATATGGCAAAACACGAAGCGGAGCTGGAGCAGGCGTTTGAACGCTGGGAAATTTTGGAAGCGAAAACCAATTAATCAAGCTAGTCTGTCGACTAGCGGCTCAACTTAGCGGCAGCCTCTGCTTTATTTGCCATGGGGCGCTGCTTGCCTTTCCAACGATTCAATAATTTCAGTAGTCTATAAAGTGCGGCTTCGGACACAGGTTGCTCAAGCAGAAAACGCACCTGTCGCTTTTCATGCATGAATTCGGCTTCTTCGATATGCTGCGGTTCGTACATCAACCCAATCGGCGTTTCAAGAATACTCGGGTTATCATTGGTGATGGCTATCCACTCGGCTTCAGCGGTTTTTGCTAAATTGAAATCAATCAATATCGTCAGATAAATCCGGTGTGTCGTGTAATGTCGTCGCTTGATTTCAACAGACACCTCTTCCGGCGTCGAGAAAAGCGTGGTTTCCAGACCAAATGAGGCTAGCATGGCTTTCATTTGTTCTGCACGGGTTTCATCCGGTTCACAAATCGCAATTTTCCGACCCTGAATCCAAGATAATTTACCCAAAACTCGCCTCCTCATGACCGCATAATGGTCGACTTCTTTCTTGTTTTTTCTTTATTATCCTAGAGCTGGCGCAGGATTCCCAGCCTCTCTATAAAAATCTAGCGGAAAATTACGCCTTTTCTTTACTGCAAAGTGCGTTTTTTGGCTATACTATTTCGTCACAATTATCATTTACAACACATAAAAATGCTGTCGTTTTTTTCATAAAACCAAACAGATACGTTGTTCATTTAAACACAGGAAAACACCACGGGAACAGGTTATATGAGCTGTAAAGATCAACATTCTTACTCAACTTTTTGTCGTTCATCCAATAACGCATTGAAAGAGCCGATGTTTTTCGGACAAAACGTCAATGTTGCTCGTTATGACCAGCAGAAACACCCTATTTTTGAAAAGCTGATTGAAAAACAATTGAGCTTTTTCTGGCGCCCAGAAGAAATCGACTTGTCTTCAGACCGCGGTGAATATGCGGAATTGCCAGAGCATGAAAAACATATTTTCATCAGCAACCTGAAATACCAAACACTTTTGGACTCAGTTCAAGGTCGCTCACCGAACGTCGCACTTTTGCCTTTGGTGTCGATTCCTGAACTGGAAACCTGGATCGAGACTTGGTCTTTTTCAGAGACCATCCACAGTCGTTCCTATACACACATCATCCGTAACATCGTTTCCAATCCTTCATTGATTTTCGACGACATCGTTACCAATGAGGAAATCGTCAAGCGTGCCGTCACCGTTACCGAGTATTACGACGAGTTGATTGCCTTGACCAACAAGATGTATGCAGAAGAAATCAACATCGAAAAAGATGATGCGTTCCGTAAGCAAATCAAGACTGCACTTTACCTGACCGTCGTGTCGGTTAACGTATTGGAAGCGATTCGTTTCTATGTGTCTTTCGCTTGTAGCTTCTCTTTCGCAGAGCGTTCGTTGATGGAAGGAAATGCAAAAGTCATCAAGTTGATTGCCCGCGATGAAGCGCTTCATCTATCCGGTACACAACACATGATCAACCTGCTGAAAGAAGGTAAGGATGATCCTGAGATGGTCGATATCGCCAAAGAGCAGGAAGAGATGGTTTACCAAATTTTCCGTGAAGCGGCCGAGCAAGAAAAACAATGGGCGGAATACCTGTTCAAAGACGGTTCGATGATCGGTTTGAATGCCAGCATTTTGAAAGACTATGTTGAGTACATCACCAACATCCGTATCAAAGCTTTAAAACTTGAGCCAATTTTCCCGAATAAGAGTAACCCGCTACCTTGGATGAACAACTGGTTAGTAAGCGACAACGTTCAGGTTGCGCCTCAAGAGTCAGAAATCAGTTCTTACTTGGTGGGTCAGGTTGACTCCAAAGTCGAGAAGGACGACTTCAACGATTTCGCTTTATAAGCCTTTTAGACAATCACCCCAACCTGGCAGATTTTTTAAAACACTCAAAATCTACCAGGTTGGGGTAACCCCGCCTTAACACTCTTAAACTTGCTTAGAGCAACTTAGCTCAAATCAGCCAAAACTGACCGACTTAAAGAAATGCATTTGCGCCATCGCCAATTGCTTATCGGTCGCCCCTACAATCGCAACCACCGCACCTCTTACCGGAATAATCTGACCTTTCAGTCCATCCTGCGCAAAGGTATACATGCCGTTCAACTGTCGGTGTGGCAAGACGATAATCGTTACAGGACCTTCTTCTTCCTGCAAAACAATATGCAGCCCTTTCTGACCATCCACCTCACAGTCGCCGGCATAGCTCATGAAATCAATCGGCTTATGCAAGGTTGCGCCAACATATTTGAAAATGCGTTGTAGCTCTTTCGGTGATGGCTCAGGCGCATTTTTTGCCATGATGATCGGCTGCTCTTTTGCATGCGCGACAATATGCTGTAAAACCGCATTTTCCATTTCAACGGCATCACCCTGCAATGCAGAAGCGTTTTGACTGGAATGGTAATCATAAAAAGATAAACCAATCGCCAACACCATAATGGAAGCCGCCATCGCACTCCATCTAGAGAAGTCCGCAAAATTTAAGAGTCGCGTCTTGGGTGTTTTTGCCGATGTTGCCGTTGAACTCGCCGCTTCAAAACTGTTTTTGATGAGAATGCGCTCATGCAATCCCTCTGGGGCCGGAACATCCAAAACCTGTTCCAATCGCTCTTCAAACTGTTTGGCTTGTTTCACCAACTCCACTTTTTCAGGATGTTGTTCAAGAAAGGCCTTCATTTCATCGTCCAATTCACCTGGCGATTGCCATAAACGCTGCTGGAAGCTGATGTCATCTAGGCGAATATCATCGAATGATTTCATAGACTGCCTCCTTTCATTTGCGCTTTTCCGGGGGCTTCCGTCATCAACTTCTTCAACTGCTGACGAGCACGGAAAAGTCGGGTGTTGACGGTTGCCAATTTCAAATCAAGTTGTTCGGCGATTTCATCACCGGAAAAGCCCCAAAGTACTTGCATCAATAAAGGCTCTTTAAATTCGTTATCCAGTTTCATAATGGCATGGTAAAGTTGCTGCTGCGCCAGTTGTTCGGCCGGTTCATGACTTGGGTCATCGGCTACCAAAGCCTCCTCTATCTCCAACCATTCCGGTGTTTTCTTCTCGAAACGTCTTGCATTTTCTCTTCGTAAAATCGTCATCAGCCAAGCCTTGGCCGCTTTCTCGTCCTGCAAATGGTCAATCGACTTCCAAGCACGCGCAAAGGTCTCTTGCACGAGGTCTTCGGCAATTTGTTTGTCTTTCGCCAACCAGAAAGCTACCCGATACAGGTCGCTGGCATAGGCTCTGACTAATTTTTCAAAAAAGGGATGGGCTTTTTTCAAGTTCCGAGTCTCTATTGTTTTGAACAGAGTATTGTTCTTTTGTTATTAGACCTGCTTTAGGTTGGATTTCTTTCAAACTTTTCTTTCAAAAGGGCTCTTTGCGCGAGATTGAGCTCATAAACCGTTGATGCCCCCAAAATTACCACCATCCAGACCACATACATCCATAACAGAAAAAGCGGTACCGCGGCGAATGCACCATAAATCAAATCATAGCTAGGGAACCACTGAACATAGAATACGAATGCCTGCTTAAGCACTTCCAGCAAAAACGAGACGATGAGTGCACCAATGAACGAGGCTTGCCAAGCTACCTTTGCGACGGGTACATAGTGGAACAAGAACCAGAAACCCAACACATTCATCAACAACGGCAAGTTGAACAACCAAACCGAGTTGGCGATCTGAGGGGAAATGCCGCCCAATGCTGGCAACACAGATGTCATGGTAAAACTCATCACCAACAGCAGTGGGCCTACCAGAGCAATACTCAAATAGCTCAACAGACTGATCCAGAGTTTACGCTGTGTGTTCTTGTCCCACATGGCGTTGATCTTGTTGTCGATAGACCACAGCATCAATAGAAAGGTAATGAAAATAAAGAGGATGCCCACGCCTTTCAAATGACTGGCATGAGAAGAAAACTCGAGCAGATATTGCTCGACCATGGGCGAGCTGCTCGGAAGTAAATGTGCCAACAGTTGATTGATGATATCCGCCGAGCGGTTTTTGAAATAATCCGTGACCGAAAGCACGCTGATAATCACCCCCAGAAAGGGCACAATTCCGACCAAAGAGGTGTAAGACAATACGGTTACAGCATCCAATCCATCCTTCCGTATGAAGTTATGGAAAGTGCGTATCCAAAATCGCCCACGAAACAATTGAAATACCAACAAACTCTTCATTTATCTAAACGCCTCAAAATCACCTAAGCACTTATTTTTTAAATAAAAAACTAGGCCTAACATTTACACATGTCACCATTAATTTTTTTAAATTGCTAAGGCCATTTCATTCTATCAAAATATGCGCATGAATAAGTCTTCCAACACTTTTGTTAATTTTCTGGTTATCGGCTACGCTTTCATCATCATCTTGGTGGCATTGTCCGCAGGCATTTTCTTTAACTATGAACAGAAAATTTCCAAATCCTTTAAAACCTATACCCAGAACATCGATTTTCAGGAAAACATCGATTCGTTGTTCAATGCGTCTTCGCAGCGCAGTATTCAAATGGTTCGCATGTTGAATGCAAAGGATGCTTTTGAAGTGGACGACCTTCAGATGAAAATGAACCACTACGAACATATCATCATTACTGAACTACAAGGGCTGGAAAAATTCGCGGATAAAAAGCAGTTGGAGCTGCTCTCTTCCGCCCGAAAAATCATGGGGCAAAACCAAATCTATCAAAATCAAGTCTATAACCTTTTGATGGATGACAAAAAAGAAGCTGCTCTCAAGCAACTGGTAGACGTGACATTACCGAAACAACGTAACGTACAGGACATCCTCACCAAGTTGCAATCGGACTATAAACGCCACGCTGACAACTCTCGCAGAGAGTATGCCCAACTTATCTCCGAAATGCGCAATATGATTCTGTCGGTTGCATTGCCGATTATCTTAAGTTTATTGGGGATTGCACTTCTAACCATTCGCAAACTAAAACGCTTTGCCAACTCTCAACAAGAGTTGCTCGAAAACCTGGAAACTATTGTCCACAACCGGACCAGAGAGCTGTTGCTTGATAGGCAATTGATGCACAACCTAAACGAAGCCATCGGGATTTTCAGTCAGGACAACCACTTGCTGATTACCAACAAAAAACTCTCCAAGCTATTGGAGTTTTTTGCCATCCCGTCGCAGCAAACCATTTGGACAATCCTGACGACTCTGTTTGAAGATTTGGACTTAAAGGACATTCAGCACCAACTGCTCAACCACCACGGCTGGCGTGGCGAAGGAAAAATCAGCGCCAGCGAGCGTCAATTTATGATGATTGATATTTCCAGCATTCAAGACCCCAGTTTGCCGGAACCTTACTTCTCTATTATCCTGACAGACATTACCGAGCTGAAAAGCATACACAACCAGCTTGAATTCACCGCTAACTACGATGCTGTCACACAGCTACCTAATCGTTATAGTTTCAATAAAAAAGTTCAAAAAACCATTGAAGATGCCCCCGACCAAACATTTCATCTTTTCTATATGGATTTGGATGACTTCAAATGGGTCAATGACCACCTAGGCCATGCGGCGGGAGACGAATTCCTAAAAGAGGTCGGACAAGCCTTTAAAAACACTTTACCGCCGAATCAGTTTCTCGCTCGAATTGGCGGGGATGAGTTTGCGATACTGATAGATCATCCAATGGACACTTACCAGTTGGAGCGCATGGCAACCAACCTTCTTAACAACCTAAAAAACGTCAACAAAGGTCATCATGTCGAACATGAAATTGGCTGTAGTATTGGTGTCGCCAACTACCCTACCCACGGCTACACTGCTGAGACTTTATTGAAAAGTGCTGATTTTGCAATGTATCAGGCGAAAAAAGGCGGTCGTAACCGTTATTGCCTGTTCTCTCATCAACTCAATGAAGAGCTACGCTACCTGCACGAACTAGAACAAAACCTGAGAGCGGCAGTTAAAGAGAAAAGCTTTGAACTTCACTATCAACCTCAATATAGTTTACATACATTAAAGCTGGTCGGAGCGGAAGCCCTCATTCGCTGGCCACTGGAAAATCGTCAGATTCCGCCAGACGAATTCATCCCGCTTGCTGAAAAGTTTGGTCTGATCAACGAGATTGGAGAGTTTGTTTTCGAAACAGCAATCAAACAACTTTCAAGCTGGAATGATTGCCCGACGCCACTACCGAGAATGGCGATAAACGCTTCTTCCATCCAATTACTCGCCGGGAACTTTGGGGCTTTTGTCGAAGGACTCTTATCCCGAAATAAGCTGAGTGCAGATAGAGTGGATATTGAAGTCACCGAGTCAGTCATGATGAAAAACATTGAGAAAAACGACTCTCCTGACTCCACCTGCTTAAGTCTGCTACAGGAAAAAGGACTGGAGATTTCCATTGATGACTTCGGAACGGGGTATTCATCCCTTTCTTACATCAAACACTTGAATATTGATCGTATTAAAATCGACAAAAGCTTTATCGACGACCTTGAGTTTCATCGTGAAGCTCGCTCAATCGTTAAAGCGATTATCAAGATGGGGCACAGCTTAGGGCTGAAAGTGCTCGCAGAAGGCATTGAGACACCGAACCAACTGGATATACTCAAGCAGCTTGATTGTGATGAGGGGCAAGGCTTCTTATTCAGCAAGCCAATCAATGCTGAAAAATTTAGAATCAAATGTCTTTCTTAGCTCTGGCATAATACAGATAAGACCTTCTTTTCTATCTTCCGAGCACTCTCCACAAATGCCTGATGTGTTACGTTTTTTCGTCGTGCTTTGCCTTTTTAGCTGTTTTCCCTCTGTCTTGCATGCGGAAACCAACATTTCTGACGCCATTAGAAACAACCTAGCCACCACAACAGGCATCATTACCTTTTTGACCAGCCAAGAGTCCGTATCTGCTGGCACTTATGCGGTTGAAAAGACAACGCAAGACAGCCCTTCTTCATCGTTTTCAACTTTTAAGCTCCCCTACCGCAAAAGCTATCGTATGCACGATGACGGTTCAAGATGGTCTATGCTGTTAGGCTATGGACGTTTTGATATGAACCAGAAGTTCGAGGTGCCGGATGGCAGAGCGGATTCATCTTGGCAGGCAAATGCATTGAGTGCAGGGATTGGGTATTCCAAAAACCTGAACCCGGATGTCCGATGGTTCTCTACGCTGGAACTAGCGTACAGCCAAATCAACCACGACTACAGCGTGCCTACAACAACGACTGGGGCACCCAAAATCGGATATGTCACTTTCGATTGGCATACCAATGCCTTATCCCTGATTCCTGCTACTGGATTACGCTTTCCCATTTTGCCCCAACAGACATCATGGCAATTTGAAACCAAGGCGGTTTACCTATTCACATCTAGTGTATTCGCCTCACGCACTGAAGAAGTTTCTGCGCAGTCGGCACTATGGGTCAATAAGATTGATTTTGGCGAGCCCTGGACTGTTTCAATGGACACGTGGGGAGTTGCTATCAACCCACAGTTCAACAGAACGGATGCTTATGGAAAGGTGCATGATGCATTGGCTACGGAGTATTGGTACGAAGCAAACCTTAACTTCCGCCTAAAGTCTTATGAAGACAAGTGGTGGGACAATCTTTCTTACGGTTTCAGTTACTTACAGGGTAAACACTTCAGGGGTGGTCAATTGAGTATTAGCTTCAATCTTGAGAAATTTAACTTCAAATAGGCTTTATGAAACAGGCCTAATAATGCCTTTAGCATAAAACATATCCAAAACTGGTTCAGCAAACGACATGAGGGCATCCAAAGACTGTCCTGTCGATTCTGACAAGCTCATCAATAGTTCTTTAAAGGTTAAGTCTTCCTGCTCATCCAAGCGCACAATTAAATGATACAGCGATGGTGATAAGGTTATAAACTGCACCTTATCTTCCGAGTCACGATAAACCAGCAAAGTCGTCACTTCAGTTGGTACTTCAGGAATAAAATCGACTGAAATCTGATTCACCGGCCACTCGTAAGACAAAGGCCAAGCAACGGGTGAAAGCTCATAACAGGTATCCAAAGATGGTTTGAATTGTGGATTATTGAAAAACCCAATCTCAGGCGCTACCGCCAATGCGACTTCAACCCACTCATAGTGAGCCAATTCAAATAGAAATGGAGGATCCGAACTCTGCGGCTCATACTCACTTTGCAAGAAAAGTAGAAATTCCTGCCCTAATTCATGAAACAGCGGCGTTGTTGCACGATGCTTCACCATGTATTCTCTAATCAGGCTTTCCCAACGCGCTTCACCAAGCAATGAAAATAAGACAGGAAATTGATTGGTGAATATCTCATAAACATTATTGAAAAATAGAGACTCGTACAACTTAAGACGCCTCTCTTCAATCGGTAGAGCACCCGCGACATTCGTAATGTCGTATTGAATATGCTCAGGGTCACGAATATGAGATGAAAAAGCACGTTGTATTTTTTGAAATATCGGAAGGTTATCGGTTTGCTTATCCATACTTTTTCATACCGAATCTTTCGTGATAGCGCTGTTGTGCAAGACGAATCTGCTCGACTTCCAACATCAAATCAGGCAATGGCGGAATATTAAAGTCTCGCTCCAACAATGTCGGCTTTATGCCATGAACGGCGTAGGTTTGATCCAACAAATCCCACACTTCTTGTTTGACATCTTCACCATGCGTATCGACTTTCAGATCATCTGCTTCATCAAAATGCCCCGCCATATGTAGATACATCATGGCATCCGTCGGCATGGCCTGCATATATTGAACGGCATCATAGCCATGATTAATACTATTGACATAGGTATTGTTAACATCAAACAACAGACCGCATTGTGCCTCATTCACCACGGCATTCACAAATTCCTGCTCGGTCATTTCGCTACTGGGCATAGCATAGAAAGAAATATTCTCAATGCCGATCGTTCGCTCCAAAATATCTTGAACGCGTTTGATACGCTCCGCAACATAATGAACAGCTTCCTCTGTGAAAGGAATAGGCATCAGGTCATACAACTGTCCAGAATCTCCACAGTAGCTGAGGTGCTCTGTGTAGTAACGAATATCATGCTGTGAGAAAAATGTTTTGAGCTGATGCAGGTACTCTTCATTCAAAGGTGCCATCCCCCCAAGGTCGAGCGATAGACCATGACACACGAAAGGATAGCGCTCCGTCAGCCTACGAAGATCACGTCCCATTTTTCCACCGAAATTCACCCAATTTTCTGGTGCAATTTCAAAGAAGTCTACATCAATCGATGCTGCTTCATGAATCTCATAAAAGAAATCCCGCCTTAAGCCAAGACCAACACCGTGAATTGCATTTGGATCAAAATTCATTTTCGCTTTCTAAAGGTTAAAAAAGCCGCGATTGCGGCTTCTATTAGGGTTACTGTATTTTGTAACCGCATTTGCCTTCTTGAGGTTTCTGCTTCTCTTGCTTTTGCATAGATGCACCACAATTACCCGTAGCGTTCTTCATTTGAGCACCGCAGTTGCCTTGCGCCTCTTTCTTTTGAGCTTTTTCATCTGCTGGAGCAGGTTTCATTTGAGCACCACAATTACCCGTAGCGTTTTTCATTTGAGCACCGCAGTTACCCTGTGCCGCTGCAACTTGCTGATAACCACCTTCCAAGGTCTTAAACTCAAACGGGTTTTCACCAGCCATCGCTGAACCAGATACAGCCACTGCTGCTGATGCGCCAGCCAACTTTAAAAAATCTCTTCGTGAACATTTAGACATGGTATTCTCCAAAAAATTGATACGTTGCTTAAACAAAAGTTAATGAGTATAAAATGTGTTGCCATGGTTGAGCCAGCTGGCATTAATGACATTTCTAACTAACTAGACCCAATAAAACTGATTTTATTTCAAATAAAGTAAACTATTTTTAATCATTCTTCAAACTGAAACAACTGATGAAACATTATGAATAATGGATTGGAAGAAAAAGAACGCCTGATCAAACTACTTGAAGAGTTGGAGAAGAAACCTTCACAACAAGTCCAGTTGACAGAAGAACAAGCCAAACAACTGGCACAGACTATTAAAAAGTTACTTAAAAAGCACCTTCATTAAACTCTTGATCTAAGTAGACCTGATTCCACTTGTTTCTTGACTTCAGGACCGACCAATAACTCAATCAAAGTCAAAGCGAAATCCATAGCCGTTCCTGGGCCGCGGGAAGTAATGATATTGCCGTCAATCACAACGGCTTCTTCTAGATAGGTCATGTTTTTGGCAGGAACTTTATCTATATGACCAGGGAAGCTAGTCGCCCTCTTATTGTCCAATAACCCAGCAGATACCAGCACTTTGGGAGCAGCGCAAATAGCGCCTATAAGCGCTTGCTTCATTGACATATTGATCAGGAAATCTCGCAGCGCAACACTGTCATTGAGGTGATTGGCACCTGGTAGACCACCCGGCAAAACAACCATATCAAAATCGGCAGCATCTACATTGTAGATGGACGTATCCACAACGAGCTTAACGCCACGACCGGCTCTAATAACAAGATCATCATTCAAACTAACCGTAACCACTTGAACACCAGCACGCACCAGCAGATCGATAATGGTGACCGCCTCTAACTCTTCACAACCTTGAGCAAGCGGTACCATTACCTTTTTAGTCATTACTTAACACCCATTTGCTGAGTGAAGTACATACCTTTCAGCAAGCTCAATGCTTCATAAAGTTCGAAATCATTCGCCAATAAGCTATCAAGGTCGTTTTTGTCTTTAGCTGCACCAGATTTTGACTTAGTGTCATTTAACAAGTGGCCTGACAAATCTTTCTCTTTGATACGAGCAAATTCAGCAGCTTTTAGCTTTTCAACTTTTACTCGGTCAATCTCCACATCAGGGACAATGCCTTTAGCTTGGATAGACCGTCCGCTTGGCGTGTAGTAACGTGCAGTGGTTAACTTAATCGCTCCGCCATTATTTAAAGGCATCAAAGTCTGAACAGACCCCTTCCCAAAACTGTTTCTACCAGCGATCAAAGCGCGTTTTTGATCTTGGAGCGCACCTGCAACGATTTCAGATGCTGATGCAGAACCTTCGTTAATCAATACCACCATTGGCCTACCATTCAGAGCATCACCTTTCTCAGCTTCAAAGCTCAACTGAGAGTCCTTCACTCTTCCTTTGGTGTAGACAATCAATCCGGAGTTCAGGAACGTGTCAGCAACCTGCACGGCGGCTCGAAGCACCCCACCTGGATTATTTCTTAAATCCAAAACCAGACCGTTAAGTGGTTTTTTGTTTTCTTTCTCTAGCTTTTTGATCGCCTTTAATAAATCAGGACCCGTTCTTAATTGGAATTGACTGATACGAACATATCCCATTCCATTCGGTAACAGCTTGTGCTTAACGCTGGTGACTTTGATCACCGCACGCGTCAATTCCAACACAATTGGCTTAGCAACACCTTCGCGAACAATTGTCAGCTTGATTTTGGAGCCAGGCTTTCCTCTCATGATTTTGACAGACTCAGCCAGTGTTTTACCTTTTACCGGTTCATCATCCAGCTTGATAATTAAATCGCCCGCTTTAACGCCCGCCTTCTGAGCTGGCGTATCATCAATTGGAGAAACAACTTTTACAAAACCATCTTCTAAACCGACTTCCATCCCTAAACCACCGAATTCTCCCGTGGTATGTTCTTCCATTTCTTTGAAGTTTTCAGGGGAAAGGTATGCAGAATGCGGATCTAGGCTAGACAACATCCCGCTAATCGCACCTTCCAGAAGTTTCTTGTCGTTTACAGGCTCTACATAGTCTTTAGAAATACGCTCAAATACTTCAACAAATGCACGTAACTCATTCAATGGCAATTGCGAAATAACTTTTTCAGATGGAGTGGTCGCTGGTTGTTTAGCATTATCAGCAAGTACACTGGAGGTAAGCACGATAAAAGCACCCAAAATTGCCCCGGTACTTAACCATAAACCTTTTTTTGCCCAAGAAACTTTCACAGAGAACTCCATTTGTTTTACGTTTTTTCTAGTTTAAACATATATCTGTATTCAAAAATTCTCCCCAATTATAAGTTAACTTTTGATGACAATAGAGAAGTATTTCATTAGAATTAGAATAGTTATTGATTTTTAACGCAAAAAAATGGTGAAAGTACATGGAAGAAATCAGCCCTCTGGCGATGAAAGAAGAAAACATAGAAAAGGCGTCTAAGGCATTAAAAGCAATGGGGCATCCCTTAAGACTTAAAATTCTTTGTGTTCTAGGCAACAATGAAATGCCTGTTATGGACATTGTTTCCAGAGTCGGAACAACCCAGAGCAACATCTCCCAGCATATCGACATTCTAAGAGAAAAAGAAATCATCACCTCTCGACGTGAAGGCAGTAAGATTCTATGTAAGGTAAGAGACAATCAAATCTTGAATCTACTTGAATCAATGCAACAAACTTTCTGCCAGGTATAAACTTAGCTATTCACTTTTAATCTGATTTCAAAATTGAGTCTTGAAGCGTCTACACTTTGAGACTCTGACACACTGTTCCCAGAATCTTCGTCCTCTGTTGCACTATTCTGTTTAGAAGTATTGGCGCTAGTGTCGGTATTCTCTTGCTGCTTCAGCTGTTGCGATGCCTGAATTTCCATCTGAACGGCTTGTGCATGAACCCTCAAATCCTGTGAAGATGGATCCGATGGCGCAAGCGCAGCTCTTTGAATAATATGTGCTTTCTGGATAGTCGCTGCTGGATCGCCTTGTACAGGTGAAGTATCAATTCCAACTTCACCACCGACGGCATAGCGTCGACCATCTGGTCCAACTTGATAAGTATAAGAAGCAGCGCTTGTAGCATAACCCCCAGACGCGCCTAAATGTGCTTGTTCATGCGCCTTGACATGCTGGTCACGGCTTTTAAGCTCTGAAATGGCTTGTTGATAGGCTTGTGATTGCTGTAAATCTTTCTGTTTTGAGGCTGTGGAAGATGAATCATCACTCGCATTATTTGATGATGGGGAACCTGTCTCTGTCTGAGTGCTTTTACTGGAGTTTTGTGTCGCAGAGGACACATCAACGAACCTGGGAGAAATTGTTCGAAAGTCTGAACTGGAAAGTAAATGTAAACTGGCTGGGCTACTTGACGAAATATCCATAACTGCTTCCAAGTGCCTGATTAATATAGTTTTATTTTACATCCTTTTAGCTCTTACTCACAACCATATTTCTTCCTGAGCCTTTTGCCTCATATAAAGCTTTGTCTGCAAAGGCTATTGCCTTATCTAAGGTATCTCCTTTACAGGTTACGCCTTGACTGATTGTAAACTCCACCTCAACTGAAGCATATGATTGTGTTTCTATTTCTTGGCGAAAGCTCTCGCAAAGTTCCAAAATCTTCTCTTTTGAAGTGCACTCTCCAAACACAATGAACTCTTCTCCACCGAAACGCGCTACCAAAGCATTTGAAAATACCGACCTCAAATAGGATGCAGCAAAGATAATGGACTGATCTCCTACTAGGTGACCATATTTGTCATTCACCTGCTTGAAATGGTCAATATCGGCCATTATCAGGAAAAAGTTTTTACCCTCTTGCTTGTACTGCTTAAAAAGGATTTCTGCCTTTTCAAAAAAGGCGCGTCTGTTATAAATCTCCGTTAGGCTATCAATTTCCGAAATGCGTTTGATTTCTTTGTACGCCTGACTTTGCTCAAGGTTCTTTTTAACTCTCAAATAAAGTTCTTCTGGAGAATAAGTGTCTGATAATAAATCACCAACCCCATATTTCATCAGCTTAATTGACTGATTAAGTTTACCTTGCTGTTCAATGGCTAGAAGCGGCAGATCATGATCTGAAAATTTCATTCTGATTTCGCGTACAAAATCGTAAACACTGGTTTTACGTTCATCTGATAAACGCTCAACAATCATCAAATCGGGTGCCCCGGTTTCCAAAGCGCGAATGGCATCGGAATAGTCTTCAAAAACCTTTAATTGATAACGTTGTATTCTGAGGAGCCCTTGGGATCTTTGAATAAATCGAATATTATCCGATACAACCCAAATGTGCTTCTCTGGGTTTTTTAACAATGCATGTACACTTGAAACAGCGTAATCAATAGAGTTTTGACCATCTTTAATGACATAGTCTGCAACATGTGCATCAAAGACCCTTTCACGAACTGCTTCACTGTATGAGCCAGTAAAAACAACTGTCGTTACCTTGTATTCCTTGAGCAAGTCGACAACTTCATAATTACTCGAATCAGGTAACGTTAAATCCGTCAAACAAACACGAATATCTACGTCCGTTTCCAATTGTTTCTTTGCTTCTTGCAAGGTATGAGCCAATACAATTTCTGATTTAGGACAGCAATTAGATAAGCGAGCTTGTAACAGCAGCGCCATCGACTTCTGATCCTCTATCAACAGTATTTTCTCGCTTAACACAGTTTGACCTAAAATAAAAATATGAAAAATAACTTATTTTGACTATTATACTAATCAAAATAATAAAAAAATATTTCATTACAAGAAAGTTTAGTTAAACAAATATGTGAACCTATGCAGACTCAAGTACAAAGAGCTTCAGAGATACTCAGCCAAATTACGGTACCTACGGTTCCTGAAGAACTTTTACTTTTAAAAGAAGAGCTCAATCGAAAATATCCCAATACGGTTACAATTGCTAACCTTATCAGCCATAACCCTGAACTTCTTGTCAACTTTCTAACGCTAGTCAATACAAACATCACTTCCGAGAAAAATGAAATCAAGGATGCCAAAGCTGCAGTAAACCTTCTAGGCCTCGATGAAATTTACAATATCTTCCTATCCTCTAGTATTACTTCTGTGCTCGCACAATCAGATCTGGAAAAGTCAATACTAATGCATGGTGCTAAAGCTGGGCTTGCATCAGCAGAACTATCTTATTGGGTATACGATATATCTCGCTCTGAAGCCTACATGGCCGCGCTTATGCAAAACATTGGTGCTGTTTATCTATCTAGGCAATTTCAAGAAGAATACGAAAAGATATTTAATGCGCAGCTTAGCAATCCTGTCAGCGCTTACATCCGAGAAGTTGAATTAATTGGAACAAGCCACTGTATTGTTGGCGGAATAATCAGCAAACGGTGGAATATATCCCCTGATATTTATAAAGCGATCTTGTTTCACCATGACATGGATTTTTCTAAGCAGACCCATTCAAACACAAAAGTAAAACATCTCACCGCTCTTATTATTTTAGGAAACTACACCGTCAGCGCTAGTCTAAGCGAGCAGTACATCACTCAAGAATTGAAGGAATATAGAAACGCAGCTAAGAGCGTCTTGCAACTACCTGACAATGCATTCAAAGCTGCATCTGCGGCCGTTCAAAAATGGGGAAATAACCCCGGACTGGTAAGCAGCAGCCATTAATAAATTACAAGCAAAAAAAAACCACTCAAAAGAGTGGTTTTTAGAATATAAGCTTGGAGATGACCTACTCTCACATGGCACCTGCCACACTACCATCGGCGCTGAGACGTTTCACTACTGAGTTCGGAATGGGATCAGGTGGTTCCATCTCGCTATGGTCCCCAAGCAATTTGGTTATGTAGAATGAAGAAAATCTCTCACTCACCCTACTGAATTTGGAATCAATCTCTGTTAGAGCACAGTTTACTGTTGGTAAACACTATCCCAATTGTGTCTTTTCTAGTCTTGTCTACTCAAGCTCAAACATGTCATCTTAGTCTTTCGTCTAAGGATACTTTTGAGTTGTATAGTTAAGCCTCACGGGTAATTAGTACTGGTTAGCTTCATACATTACTGCACTTCCACACCCAGCCTATCAACGTCATAGTCTTTAACGGCCCTTTAGAAGACTTAAAGTCTAGGGAGAACTTATCTTGAGGCGGGTTTCCCGCTTAGATGCTTTCAGCGGTTATCCCTTCCGATCATAGCTACCCAGCAATGCCATTGGCATGACAACTGGAACACCAGCGGATCGTCCACTCCGGTCCTCTCGTACTAGGAGCAGCCCCTCTCAATTCTCCAACGCCCACGGCAGATAGGGACCGAACTGTCTCACGACGTTCTAAACCCAGCTCGCGTACCACTTTAAATGGCGAACAGCCATACCCTTGGGACCGACTTCAGCCCCAGGATGTGATGAGCCGACATCGAGGTGCCAAACACCGCCGTCGATATGAACTCTTGGGCGGTATCAGCCTGTTATCCCCGGAGTACCTTTTATCCGTTGAGCGATGGCCCTTCCACACAGAACCACCGGATCACTAGAACCTGCTTTCGCACCTGCTCGACGTGTCTGTCTCGCAGTCAATCACCCTTATACTCTTGCGCTCATTGCACGATGTCCGACCGTGCTGAGGGTAACTTCGCGCTCCTCCGTTACACTTTAGGAGGAGACCGCCCCAGTCAAACTACCCACCATACACTGTCCCTGACCAGGATTCACTGGCCTAGGTTAGAACCTCAATAATATCAGGGTGGTATTTCAAGGATGGCTCCACAATAACTGGCGTTACTGCTTCAAAGCCTCCCACCTATCCTACACAGATAGTATCAAAGTCCAGTGCAAAGCTGTAGTAAAGGTTCACGGGGTCTTTCCGTCTAGCCGCGGGTACACAGCATCTTAACTGCGAGTTCAATTTCGCTGAGTCTCGGGTGGAGACAGTGTGGCCATCATTACGCCATTCGTGCAGGTCGGAACTTACCCGACAAGGAATTTCGCTACCTTAGGACCGTTATAGTTACGGCCGCCGTTTACCGGGGCTTCGATCAAGAGCTTCGCATAAGCTAACCCCATCAATTAACCTTCCGGCACCGGGCAGGCGTCACACCGTATACGTCATCTTTCGATTTTGCACAGTGCTATGTTTTTAGTAAACAGTTGCAGCCACCTGGTCTCTGCGGCCCAATCGCTTGGGCATACCTTCTCCCGAAGTTACGGTATCATTTTGCCTAGTTCCTTCACCCGAGTTCTCTCAAGCGCCTTGGAATTCTCATCCTGACCACCTGTGTCGGTTTGGGGTACGATTCTTTATTACCTGAAGCTTAGAAGCTTTTCTTGGAAGCATGGCATCAACAACTTCGTCCAAAATAGGACTCCTCATCACGCCTCAGCATTAAGATCCCGGATTTGCCTAAGATCTCTGCCTAAACGCTTGAACTTGCAACCAACAGCAAGCTTGCCTAGCCTTCTCCGTCCCTCCATCGCAGTAATAAAAAGTACAGGAATATTAACCTGTTTCCCATCGACTACGCCTTTCGGCCTCGCCTTAGGGGTCGACTAACCCTACGTCGATTAACGTTGCGTAGGAACCCTTGGTCTTTCGGCGAGGGAGCTTTTCACTCCCTTTGTCGCTACTCATGTCAGCATTCGCACTCGTGATACCTCCAGGATGCTTTACAACACCCCTTCGCAGGCTTACACGACGCTCCTCTACCATGCCATAAATGGCATCCGCAGCTTCGGTACACTATTTAGCCCCGTTAAATCTTCGGCGCAGGCCGACTCGATCAGTGAGCTATTACGCTTTCTTTAAAGGGTGGCTGCTTCTAAGCCAACCTCCTGACTGTCTAAGCCTTCCCACATCCTTTCCCACTTAATAGTGTTTAGGGACCTTAGCTGGCGGTCTGGGTTGTTTCCCTCTTGACTACGGACGTTAGCACCCGCAGTCTGTCTCCCATGATTGCACTTCTTGGTATTCGGAGTTTGCAATGGGCTGCTAAGCCTTGACGGCCCGCTAGACCATAACAGTGCTCTACCCCCAAGAGTGATACATGAGGCTCTACCTAAATAGATTTCGAGGAGAACCAGCTATCTCCGAGCTTGATTAGCCTTTCACTCCGATCCACAGCTCATCCCCGCATTTTTCAACATACGTGGGTTCGGTCCTCCAGTACCTGTTACGGCACCTTCAACCTGGCCATGGATAGATCGCCCGGTTTCGGGTCTACGCCATGCTACTAATCGCCCATTTAAGACTCGGTTTCCCTTCGGCTCCCTTATTCAGTTAACCTTGCAACATAACGTAAGTCGCTGACCCATTATACAAAAGGTACGCGGTCACACCACGAAGGTGCTCCCACTGCTTGTACGTATACGGTTTCAGGTTCTATTTCACTCCCCTTCCGGGGTTCTTTTCGCCTTTCCCTCACGGTACTGGTTCACTATCGGTCGGTAGAGAGTATTTAGCCTTGGAGGGTGGTCCCCCCATATTCAGACAGAATTTCACGTGTTCCGTCCTACTCGAATAACACTTAATAAGATTTCGCATACAGGACTATCACCTTGTATCGTCACACTTTCCAGAGTGTTCTGCTATCTTAATAAATGCTTTAGGGCTGGTCCCCGTTCGCTCGCCGCTACTTAGGGAATCTCGGTTGATTTCTTTTCCTCCGGGTACTTAGATGTTTCAGTTCTCCGGGTTAGCCTCCCACAAGGGGATATCCATAAAGGATGGGTTTTCCCATTCGGAAATCCACGGATCAAAGCTTGTTTACTAACTCCCCGTGGCTTATCGCAAGTTACTACGTCCTTCGTCGCCTTCTACCGCCTAGGCATCCACCGTATACGCTTAGTCACTTAACTATACAACTCAAAAATAACCTTGACCTTTTGTGTTGCTTCCATCCCTTCAACTCTTTAAACACCTGCTAGAGTATTTAAAAATCCAGAATTTCTACAATCAAAGCCTAGTGAATTGCTGTAACTAAAAGTTTATCGCTGACATGTTTCGCTTGAGTAGACTCAGTGTTGATCTTTCGATCTTCACTAAAACTAAAATTGACTCAATTAAGACATTGTTACCTAGTACATCAATTAAGTTGAATTGCTTCTTCTTAATCAATGACTATTACTACGCACGAACCCGTTGGAGCAGGTTCGTGCTCCTATGACATGTCGGTGTCATAGGTTTCTCTTTTTCAGAGATTGATCCAAATTGTTAAAGAACTTCTTCAGTTATATTGTTACCAATATCACTGCTAATAATTTCTGATACTTACTCAGACTTTATTCACCGTAATATTGGTGGAGCTATGCGGGATCGAACCGCAGACCTCCTGCGTGCAAGGCAGGCGCTCTCCCAGCTGAGCTATAGCCCCAAGTCATGGTGGGTCTGGGTGGATTTGAACCACCGACCTCACCCTTATCAGGGGTGCGCTCTAACCAACTGAGCTACAGACCCAGGTCTTTTCTTCTAGTAATACAGAGACAATTTATGTGGAAGCCAGCTTAAGCTCGCAGTCACTTTTTTCTTAAAGGAGGTGATCCAGCCGCAGGTTCCCCTACGGCTACCTTGTTACGACTTCACCCCAGTCATGAATCACAAAGTGGTAAGCGCCCTCCCGAAGGTTAGACTACCTACTTCTTTTGCAACCCACTCCCATGGTGTGACGGGCGGTGTGTACAAGGCCCGGGAACGTATTCACCGTGACATTCTGATTCACGATTACTAGCGATTCCGACTTCATGGAGTCGAGTTGCAGACTCCAATCCGGACTACGAAGGGTTTTATGAGATTCGCGCACTGTCGCCAGCTAGCTGCTCTTTGTACCCCCCATTGTAGCACGTGTGTAGCCCATCCCATAAGGGCCATGATGACTTGACGTCGTCCCCGCCTTCCTCCGGTTTATCACCGGCAGTCTCTTTAGAGTTCTCAACTAAATGGTAGCAACTAAAGATAAGGGTTGCGCTCGTTGCGGGACTTAACCCAACATCTCACGACACGAGCTGACGACAGCCATGCAGCACCTGTCACTGCGTTCCCGAAGGCACCAATCTATCTCTAGAAAGTTCGCAGGATGTCAAGGGATGGTAAGGTTCTTCGCGTTGCATCGAATTAAACCACATGCTCCACCGCTTGTGCGGGCCCCCGTCAATTCCTTTGAGTTTTAATCTTGCGACCGTACTCCCCAGGCGGTCAACTTATCGCGTTAGCTGCGCTACTAACCTTTTTAATAAGGCCAACAGCTAGTTGACATCGTTTACGGCGTGGACTACCGGGGTATCTAATCCCGTTCGCTACCCACGCTTTCGCACCTCAGCGTCAGTTTTAAGCCAGGAAGGCGCCTTCGCCACTGATGTTCCTCCAGATATCTACGCATTTCACTGCTACACCTGGAATTCCCCTTCCCTCTCTTAAACTCTAGATTGCCAGTATCGGATGCAATTCCTAGGTTGAGCCCAGGGCTTTCACAACCGACTTAACAGTCCGCCTACGCGCGCTTTACGCCCAGTAATTCCGAATAACGCTTGCACCCTCTGTATTACCGCGGCTGCTGGCACAGAGTTAGCCGGTGCTTCTTCTAAAGTTAACGTCACACTAAGCAGGTATTAACTACTTAGCTTTCCTCACAATTGAAAGTGCTTTACAACCCTCAGGCCTTCTTCACACACGCGGCATGGCTGCATCAAGGTTTCCCTCATTGTGCAATATTCCCCACTGCTGCCTCCCGTAGGAGTCTGGGCCGTGTCTCAGTCCCAGTGTGGCTGATCATCCTCTCAAACCAGCTATAGATCGTCGCCTTGGTAGGCCTTTACCCTACCAACTAGCTAATCTAATATGGGCTCATCCTCTAGCGATACCTTCCAAGGAGAGGGCACCTTTAATCCGTAGATCACATTCGGTATTAGCATACGTTTCCATATGTTGTCCCCAACTAGAGGGCAGATTCCCATACATTACTCACCCGTCCGCCACTCGTCAGCAAGAAAGCAAGCTTTCTCCTGTTACCGTTCGACTTGCATGTGTTAAGCCTGCCGCCAGCGTTCATTCTGAGCCAGGATCAAACTCTTCAGTTTAATCTTTTGACTTGTTTTTTTAATTGCTTGTCTGCAACACAAATTAAACACTCGAAATTAACAAGGTACATGTATTATTAAATACCTAAGTATTCAACAATTAACCATATACATAGTTGTCGAGATATTTATGTTTTTAGCAACTACTTACTTAAGTAGCTCCCACATAAATTATCTCTGTATTACCTGATTTTTAAAGAACTAAGTCCGGCAAAAAGACTCGAATTTTCCAAGCATTTTTGCTGTCGTTAAGCTGTGAATTATAGCTTTATTTTCTCTAACTCGTCAACTTAATTTTTCCGTTTTTTGAAAAATTTTAACTCGATCTTTTCAAAAAACACCCGATTCAAACTTCTAAACTTTCAATCGGTTTTTAACTTCTTTCAGAGTGTCTCCGAAAGAGATGCGTATTCTAATCACTCTGGAAATCTTTGCAAGCCCTATCACTAACTTTTTTACAGTTTTTTTACGTTTTCTACCACCCAACCAAAACTATCAACAACTTACAAACTCCTCATACGAAAAAACCGCCATTTAGCGGTTTTTCCAAATACCCAACCTGGCAGATTTTAGCTCTTCAGAGTCCAGTTTCCACCAATGGCTTTATAGATACTAACCAAAGACGTGTAGTGATTCAGCTTGGTGTTCACATAAGAAAGTTGTGCATTAAACAAACTTCTTTGTGCATCAAGCACCTCAAGATAACTTGAGTATCCAGCGTCAAAACGTTTTTTCGCCAGATCAAGCGAGTTTGCCAAAGCAGTTACTTGCCTTTTCTGTGCTTCAAGCTGCAACTGACTTGCATGATATTTCGTCAATGCATCCAACGTTTCAGCAAAGCCTTTACGAACAGTATCTTGATATTGAATCAACATCGCCTTCTCTTCAGCCTGACTGATTTCAACATCCGCTCTTCTCTTGCCATAATCAAATATCGGCGCAGTTAAGCTCGCACCAACATTCCAGTTAAACGCATCATCTTTAAACAGGTTGGATAAGGATTCACTTTGAACTCCTAGCAAACCGGTCAAACTGATACTTGGGAATAGAGATGCTCGCGCAACACCGATATTAGCATTCGCAGCAATAAGATTTTGCTCCGCAGCAATAACATCTGGTCTTCTTAACAAAAGATCTGAAGGCACGCCCATTGGTACAGATAATACCTGATGGTCTTTGAATTCTTTACCATCGGGCTTTTCGCTATCCAGCATAATTTTCTCTGGAGATTCACCCAACAATAAGGACAAAGCATGGCGCTGCAAATCTCTTTGCTCTCTTAATTTATATAAAGACACTTCAACCGAAGCCAATTCAGCCTCTGCCTGCTGAACAGACAAAGGGGTAATACTTCCAAGTTGTAACTGTTTCTTTCTTAGCTCAAGCGCCTCTTTACGAGAAGTCACAGTATCCTCTGCAAGAATGACAGAGTGATCCAGTGCTCTCAAATTAAGATATGCATTCGCGATTGCTGCCGTAACACTCAGGTCGACAGCATCCTTATTAGCCTCAGTCGCCTTTAGATTTGCCTCAGCTGAAGCTTTCAGAGAAGAAACTCTTCCCCAAATATCAACTTCATAGCTCAACAAGCCACCTAAAGAATAACTGTTGTACTCAGCGCCCTGACCAACAGGATAAGCCTGGTTACTAGATTTTGTGCGCGATGCACCTGCCGTCGCATCAAGCTCAGGGTAGCTACCAGCCTGCGCCTGAGTCAGATAGGATCGTGCCTGCTTGAGACGCAAAACAGCAATTTGTATATCTTTGTTCTGCGCACGGCCTTTTTCAATTAGCTGATACAAAACCTTATCGCCAGACAAACTATCCCACCACTGCTCTTCTGTCATCTGAGCTTTTTGCACAGATGTCGGCAAAGACTCCGCCCAAACCTTTGGCATATCTACTTTAGGCTTATCATAAACAGGCATTTGACTACACGCCGCCAAAAGCAATGGAGTCATCACCATTAAGTACTTAGGTGAAAATATTTTCATGGTTTTTTTAAACTTGAAATTACTCATAATGACTCTTCTTTAGGTAAATGTTTTTCCGAAATCTTTTCTTTGGATACGTATTCAGAGAACGCCGCAACCCATCTAAAGAACATCGGTATAAACAAAGGTGCCAAGAAAGTTGCGGCAACCATACCACCAACTACTCCAGTACCTACAGCATGACGCGCTGCAGCACCGGCACCTTCACTCAACATAAGTGGCACCGCACCGATGGTGAATGCCAAAGACGTCATAACAATCGGTCTAAACCTTAACTTAGCGGCTTCGGTTGCTGCTTGAACCAAATCCATCCCCGCCTTACGTTTCTGCATCGCAAACTCAACAATCAAGATTGCGTTCTTAGCAGAAAGTCCTATCAGCGTCAGCAAGCCGAGCTCGAAATAAATATCGTTACTCAATCCTGCCAAGTGAACTGCAACTGACGCACCAAGTACTGCAAACGGAACCGCCACAATAACCGCGATCGGAATCGTCCAACGCTCATATTGCGCAGCAAGAATCAGGAACACAAACAACAACCCGAACATAAAGGCCTGTGCACCAGCACCAGAAGCCTGCTTCTCTTGGAAGGCTTCACCAACCCAACCAAGCGTATAGCCTTCAGGTAAAACCTGATTAGCCACTTCTTCAAATGCTTTTAGCGCTTGACCAGAAGTATAACCAGGCGCTGGTTCACCCATCAGCTTAGCAGCAGGGAACAAGTTGAATCGGTCAACAATGTCCGCCCCTGTCACGCGCTTGAATGAGACCAATGCACTTAACGGAATCATCTTCCCTGTCGTAGAGCGCACAAACACCTGCGACATATCTCTAGGCCCTTCACGGTATTTCGCTTCAGACTGAAGATTAACCTTATAAGTACGTCCATAAAGGTTAAAGTCGTTGACATACAAACTACCAAAAGTCGCC
Source organism: Hydrogenovibrio marinus (assembly GCF_013340845.1). Classification (NCBI taxonomy): domain Bacteria; kingdom Pseudomonadati; phylum Pseudomonadota; class Gammaproteobacteria; order Thiotrichales; family Piscirickettsiaceae; genus Hydrogenovibrio; species Hydrogenovibrio marinus. The sequence goes on along the minus strand of NZ_AP020335.1, from coordinate 504,491 downwards.
TGCATCGCTGAAAACACTTGGTCAACAGGCACCTGCATTGCATTGGCCTTCTCACGATCCAACACCGCACGATACTGAGGCACCTTTGTCGAGAACGTCGTTCTCACCTGCTTCAACTCAGGACGCTGACTCGCTTTTTTAACCAATTCATCTGTGATCTTACTCAATTCAAGCGACCCAGTACCATTACGGTTCTGTAGATAAACTTCAAAACCACCTGTCATACTCAAGCCCATGATCGTCGGCATACCGATAGGGATTGAGAACGCATCAGGAACACGCATCAACTGCCCAAATAGAGAACCTACAATTGCTTGTGCTGATAGGTTTGGCGCTTCACGCTCATCCCAAGGCGCCAACTTAACAAAGGAAACACCCGAATCTGTTTTTTCTGCAAATGTCTGTAAGTCAAACCCAGCAAAACTGATCGCATGTTCAACTCCAGGGTGCTTACGCACAATCTCAGAAACCTGGTCTCTTACTTTTTCCGTTCTAGCCAATGAACTGGCAGGTGGCAAATAAGACAGTACAAACAAAGTCCCTTTATCTTCCTGAGGAATCAAACTCTTCGGAATAGAACTCAGCTGTTGATACGTCAATGCGCCTAATCCTATGAACAGCAACAGACTCAACAAGCTGTAACGCATGATTTTCGATACACCAGCACCAAACTTATCCGTTAACCAACCAAAACCGGCATTAAACTTATCGAAGAAACCACCCGAAACCTTATGCTCTGCTTTGATCAAGTTCGCACAAAGTGCTGGCGTCAGCGTCAATGCCACAATCCCGGAAATCGTTACTGACACAACAATGGTGATTGCAAACTGCTTATACATCTCCCCCGTCAAACCTTGAATAAAGGCAACAGGAATAAACACTGCAGAAAGCACCAGTACAATTGCAATAACCGGCGCTGTAACTTCCTTCATCGCCTTTATTGTTGCTTCTCTCGGACTCAATCCTTCGGAGGACATGATCCTCTCCACGTTTTCAATAACGATAATGGCGTCATCCACCACGATACCTATCGCAAGAATCATCCCGAACAGTGTTAATTGATTTATCGAAAACCCTAGCAAATAAAGTCCGGCAAAAGTACCGATAATCGACACCGGAATCGCTAACACAGGAATAATGGTCGCGCGCCAGTTCTGCAAGAACAGGAACACCACCAACACAACCAGCAACAAGGCTTCAAACAATGTTTGCACAACTTTTTCAATGGAGATTTTTACAAACTCTGTCGTATCGTATGGCATGGCATACTTCAACCCAACCGGAAACTTCTCTGACATACGTTGCATTTCCTGATCAACCAACTTGGAAACTTCCAAGGCGTTTGCTCCCGGTTGCAAGAAAATCCCCATAGGAACTGTTGGCTTGCCATCATAAGTCGCATTAAAGTTATAGGCTTGCGCCCCCAACTCAACACGTGCAACATCTTTCAGTCTTAAACGACTACCGTCTTTATTTGCTCTAAGGATGATGTTCTCAAACTCTTTTACATCACTGAAACGACCTTCTGTCGTGACCGTGTAAGTAAACGCCTGAGGATTATCCATCGGCTCTTGACCAAAACGACCCGCTGCAAACTGAGAGTTTTGTCCACGGATAGCTGTCGCGATATCACTTGGCGTTAAACCATATTTCGCCATCTTGTTCGGGTTAAGCCAAATTCTCATCGAATAGTTTTTACTACCGAACTGACGAACCTCACCTACACCTGGAATACGCTTCAAGTCATCTAAAACGTTAATCAAACCATAGTTGGCAATAAAGACCGTGTCCAAACTGGAGTCCGGTGAGTACAACGCAATTACCTTAAGAATACTGGTTGAGCGCTTGTTCACTTGCACCCCTAAGCGCTGAACCTCTTCCGGCAACTGACTCAAAGCACTCTGCACTTTGTTGTTTACATCAATGGTTGCCTTATCCGCATCCGTACCAATTTTAAAGGTAACGGTTAAGTTCAATGTTCCGGCAGATGACGTGGTACTGTTAATATAAATCATATTATCAACACCGTTTATTGCCTGCTCCAAAGGTGCGGCAACAGTGCTGGAAATAGTTTCAGCGTTTGCACCTGGATAGGTTGCTGTCACATTTACCTGCGGCGGCACAATCTGAGGATATTCGGCAATCGGCAATGCTTTCATGCCGATATAACCTGCTATCACAATAATTGCAGAAAAAACCGTCGCCATAACCGGACGGTCAATGAAAAACTTTGAAATCATGAAGTCGCCCTTTTATTTATTCACTTGTGCTTTTGGCGCTGCGTCTGGAACAATAGGAGAAACTGGTGTGTTCGGACGCAACTTAATCAGGTTTGCTGTAACCACCTGATCACCTTCTTTAAGCCCACCGTTCACCAAGAACTTATCACCACTTGTCGTCGCAATTTGCACCGGCATCAAATTCGCCACGCCATTTTTCACAACATAGACAAACGCCTGCTGCCCGACTTGCAACACTGCCTTTTGAGGAATCGTAAACACACCTAGTCGTTTCGCTCCTGACAAACGTACACGTACAAATTCACCCGGCAACAAAATATGGTCTGCATTTTCAAAGGTCGCTCTGGCCATCACACTACCCGTGTCGGTATCAATTTTACTATCGGTAAAATCAACCACACCTTTGCCAATCACTTTTTGATCTTGACCAACCATCTCAACATCAAACTTTCTATCCGTTGGCATTGCTAGCTGTCCAGAAGCAACCAAACTTCTCTGCTCATTCATATCATTATCAGGAATAGAAAAGTTTGCATAAATTGTGTCTAGGTTTGTAATGGTTGTCAGCGTGCTATTGGCAGCAGAAGTCCCCACCAAACTACCAACATCCTGTTGTTTCTGACTTGTAAAACCTGAAATCTCTGCCTTCACTTTGGTATAACCCAAATCAATTTGCGCATCACTCAAAGACGCTTTTGCACCCTCAAGCCCAGCTTGTGCCAACTCAAAACTGGATAACGCATTATCCATTTCCTGTTCACTCACAGCCTTGTTCTTATACAAACCTTTAACACGCTTGTATTCACGCTCGGCTTGCTTTACTTTCGCCTCTTCAACATCCACTTGCGCTTTTGCTTGAGTCACTTTCGCTTGATAGCGTCTTGGATCAATCAAATACAAATCTTGCCCGGCCTTGACCTTATCACCATCCTGGTAATACTTCTTCTCCAAGATACCCGACACCTGAGCAACCACCTGTACCTGCTGCGCAGCTTCCGTTCTGGCAGGATATTCATAAGTTACAGGTACATCCGTTTTCTTAACAACAACAACTGGGACAGGCATTGGAGGTCTCTTTTGTTCAGCAACAGCCGATGCACTAAATAGAGCAGCAACCAATGAAACGACAGTCATTTTTCTTGTCACAACAAAGTTAAAGCCATACATATATAAATATCCCATTAAATAAAAAAATTAAATTTGAATAATAGTGTAGCATACATTACACTTTGTTTGTCTATAGGGAATAATGATTATTTTTAAAAATGAATGATAAAATACTACACCATGGAAGATATATTGAAAACTCAAAACGCAAATTGCGAACAAACAGACAGCTCAGAAGCCCCTTTTAACAAAGGTGTTGACTGCATTTGCACCACCAAAAGAGGCATTGCCAGACACCAAAAACTTCTCGAAGTTGCTACTGCCGCATTCCTCAAAAATGGATACGACGGCGCAAGCGTCAATGAAATTGTAAAAGAAGCAGGCGGTTCTTTAGGAACACTCTATAGACTATTTGGTAATAAACTCGGTTTATTTGAAGCCGTACTTAAAATCAAAACCAGTGAGCTTTTTGATGATTTTGAATCAGAAGACGTCTGGACAGACGATATCCGAACCAGTCTCCTGAAATTTGGCCGACGACTCCAAAGTGTCGCCCACAAACCTGACGGACTATCCCTATATAAAATCGTTGTTGCTGAAAACAGCATTGATAAACAGGAAATTCAACAAATCTTCTATACACATGGCCCCCAAAGAGCCAACCGCCTCCTTTCTTCCTACCTGAAAAAACAAGTCAACTGCAACAAAATGCGTATTCAGAACTGCGACATTGCAGCCAACCAACTTCTAGAAATGATCAAAGCACCACTAATGAAGTGCTTACTTGGCATTGAAACAACACAAGAAGAGCTCGATACCGCTCTTCATCAAGGCGTGGATATCTTTTTAAGAGGCACGCTCGTTAATAGAGAAGACTAAACAAAGACAAGATAAATGGTGCCTCCTCTGTGACTTGAACACAGGACCTACCGATTATGAGCCAGATTAAGGACTATATCCAGAAAAACCACCATGAACAACAATAAACAATTAAATAAACAATATCAACAACTTACAATAAATTAATTTGTTCACCCTCGTTCATCAAAATACGCTAGAATATAATGAGTTTGCTACATATGTGCTACAAAAAATTATATGGCTATCCGGCGTAAAATCAGCATTTCGACCATAAAAGAGTTAAAAATTGAGGACCAGAGGATCAATGATACTGAAATCTCTGGATTTCATGCACGTATTTCAAAAACGGGTCGTATCACCTATTATCTGTTCTACAGGCTTCACGGTCAGCAATACAACTATAAAATAGGGACTCATGGCGATCTCACCCCCGTTCAAGCCAGAGACATTGCAAAACTTCGCTCTGCTGATGTGGCAATGGGCAAAGACATCCAAGAAGAACGCAAAGAAGCCAAAGCGGAAACCAAACGCCGTTACCATTTAAGGTTGGACCGCTACTTAGAAGAAAACTATTTCCCATTTCTTGAAGCCAGAAACCCAAAAACTTCTCGCAAGACTGTTAATGAAATCAAATCAGCCTTCAAAGAGTTCCTAGATACCGACATTGATAAGATCACCCCTTTTCAAATTGAAAAATGACGCAGCCGTAAAGTCAAAGCACAACTCACCCCCAGCACCATTAACGGATATATCAACAGTTTAAAAGGTGCACTCTCTAGAGCTGTCGATTGGGGTGTGATTGAAAAACATGATCTAAACAAGGTTAAGGCGATTAAATTCGATAACACGGTTGTTCGTTATCTCAACCCACAAGAAGAAAATGCTCTAGAAGATGCTGTCCGTATTCGAAATGAGGAAGCGATTACCGCAAGAAAAAGCGCCAATGAATTTAGACAAGCCAGAGGCTATGACTTATTCCCTTCATTAGAAGGAGTTAGGTTTATAGACCACGTTGAACCCATCTTATTACTTGCCATGAATACGGGTATGCGCCGAGGCGAGATCCTCTCTTTAAAATGGAAGAATGTCGATCTGGATAGAAAAGTGTTAACGATTACCACTGAAAACAGTAAATCCAAAAAGCTTAGACACATACCTTTAAACACTAAAGCCTATGATGCTTTAACAGATTGGAAAGCACAAAACCCTAATAGCGAATTTGTTTTTGAATCTGAACCCGGCATTCCATTTAAGGATGTTAAAAAAAGATTTGAAGCACTGCTCAAAAAAGCAGAAATTGAGAACTTTAGATTTCATGACTTTAGACATCACTTTGCAAGTAAACTTGTGATGCTCGGTGTAGATCTGAATACCGTTAGAGAACTATTAGGGCACTCAGATCTTAAAATGACTTTACGCTATGCGCACCTTGCACCCGAGCATAAAGCTGAGGCAGTTAACCTGCTAGGCTAAACCGCCGAACTAGCCCCCTGTTGTTTGGCTTTTTTCTGTTCTTCTATTGCTTTTTGCACAGCCTTTAACTTGTCGTCAATTTTGGGGTTTATATAATCCAACAATACTGGAGAATTTATTCCTGTCTGAAAAACCCTTATAATGACTCCATCACTCAGTTGCCATAGATAGTATGCCACGCCCTTACTTTCATCGCTTTCTGTTTTAGAATAATGACCATACTTATCTTCTACCAGTTTTTCGACCTTTAAAATCTGACCACTTTCAGACTTACTAGGAAAAACATATCTAGCTGCGGCAAACTGCCCTTTATAATAAAAAACGTCCAACTGACTCGAACCTTTTAAAACCTTATCTGACTTATACACATCTGCAAAGTATTTCCAGTCCTCTCTAGCAACCTCTGCGCCTGCTTTTTTAATCTGTTCACTAAAACTATCCCTTAATGCACAAATTAATGGTTCACCAAATAATGTTACAACCGATCTACTTGAGCAAGCAGTTTTTTCTTTCTGAATAGCTTCTATCTCAGAGGAGGCATATTTTTCATAGCCACCATGGTTGTTTACAGTTTTTCTAAACCAAAATAAAGCCCTTTCATTACTTTTAGGAACCCCCCTCGCATTTCTATATGAGAACCCTAAATAATATTGAGCCCCATTATTATTTTCCTGTGCGAGTTTGAACAACATTGACACGCCCTTTTTCTGTATGGACTCGCTATTATTCAACACATATAATCTTGCCAGACGAAACTGCGCAACCTTACACCCATTTTCTGATGCTTTTGTGAACCACTTTACTGCCAAATTAAAATCACGCTTTACCAAATCTCCAGCTTCATAAGCCTGGCCGACTCTATTCTGGCTGCGGTAATACCCTCTCTCAGCACCCTTCATGTACCAAGCAAATGCTTCCTTAGGTTTTTTCCCCCCAGCCAAACCCTTTTCGAGGATTAAGCCAACATAGAATGGTGCTTTTGAATGCCCCATGTCGGAAGCTTTCTTAAACGCATTAAAAGCTTTCTTATAATCACGCTTTGTACCTAAACCATTAAATAAAAAATAACCATAGTTATACATTCCGTTGGGATAACCATCCTTTACCCCTTGCTCAGCTGAAATCTTCGCGTATTTAAAAGCTTTCTCAGTATCCTTTGGAACTCCATCTCCGTTTAAATACATAGATGTAAGTTCCAAACTTGCTAAGCTATCTTTTTGGTTCGCCGCCTTCGTCAATAAAAATAACGCTTTCTCATTATCTTTTGGAAAACCTCCTTTCCCGTATCGATACTCCAAGCCCAGCAACGACTCTGCATGCACATCGCCTTTTTCAACTAAGGGCTCCAGTAAATTGTATGCCGCCTTATAGTCTTTCTTTTTTAAGGCACTGAAAACAGCGCCTTGAACATCTTCAAAAGATGCAAAAACAGAATTTACACACGCAAACAATAGCATCGTCCCTAATAAAAAACTCTTCACAACTTGCCCCTTAGATTTAACTAATTTTTTGAAGTCTATTCCCTGATTTGTAATTGCATTATATCTAGAATAACTTACCATTAAACGACAATGGAACTTCACAAACGATTATAAACATGACTCTAGAACGAGAATTTTTACACTTAGATGAAGCTGGGGATCTACCAGGAATTAGTAAGTATGATGTTATCGAAATGATAAGATCCGGAAAGATTAATGCATATGCATGGATTCCACAACACAAGCTATTTGCTGTAGCAAAATTTAAGCAATACGAAAAGTATTCAACTTTAGGTTCATTTCAGTACGAGGGGGTTGTCTCTTTTGATTCTACTGCTGCAATTGAAATTTTGGATGACAATAAAACCGTGTCTTTGACCTATGTGGAAATTTCTGAACCACAAAAAATTCATAATTGGTCCAGTGAAGCTCCTAGCATCAAATACCCTAACGACCGATATTCAAGCCATTTACCATACACAGAAGTACCAGATTTCTCTTTTCTTTCTTGCAAAGAGCCTAAGTCCGTTAGTGATATTACCGCTCCACTTTATGAACAAATAGTCAACGCAGCTAAAGCATTTAATGCTGAACCAGATGCAATCAGCCACGGGAAAGAACTAATGGCTGAAACGTTAGAAAAATTTAGCACGAATATAGAAAGTAGTTCTATCAAAATAAAGCCTAATCAGTTTCGCTTCAAAAAGAGTGAAATCCCTGTCCTGAATACACCAAAAATTCAAAAACAGGTAGAGCAATCAACACAGAGCCTATTAGATCAGCTAATCATTGAAATCATGAACAATGGAATAAGTCGCTCCGACCACATCTGGAATATCCTTAAGGCAGAATCAAAGCAAGAAATATTTGATCGACAGTATGACCAATATGGAATTATTGAAGAGATCAGCAATGAAAGAATAGCTTGGAAAGGGATTTCAAAAGAAAGATCAATGTCTCGAAGAACATTTATTAATAGAGTTTCAAAGCTGCGTAAAAATGTATCAACTTAAAAAATATCTCCAAAGCTATATCTATCCATTAACCCTGTCTATATTCTTACCTTTTTTTGTGCTGTGGGTTAGTTATTTTATATTCGAAGTTATGATTTATATTGGGAAGATTTTCGAGTTCACATGGATGTCAAACACAAAGTCATTTTGGACTTCAGTTCTTCCAGTAGCCTTATCAGGTGTTTCAGCTACTGCGATTTCCTATTTAGTTGGAAACAAAGTACTGGAACCTACAAATATTAATTCAAAGAGTGTTAAACAACTTTTTAACAAAACTGCAGCATCTATACAACTCAACTATTTTTTTCTCTTTATTGCCCTACTGAGCTTAAAAATAATTTCTTTTAAATCCAACATATTTGCAACATATTTATTAACCTATTTAGCTTCAAGCTGGTTTATAACATTTGCATATTTTGGAGCACAACTACACTTCAAAAAAAAACCAACAAAAAAGTTAGCTGTTCTTTTTTTTGTTTCAACACTTACTCTGCTTTTTTCATTAGACTTTTACATCCCAAATAGCACAAACTTTTATGACTGGAGAGTTGTTGCAATTCATCTAATCTATTTATTTGTCACAACAATGGCTATTTATTACTTAGACCAACTATTACGTTTCAATAAAGAAACCAGGCTTCAAAACAGCCTAGTTATACTGTGGCTCATGACACTACTAATTATTGCGGCATACGTTTCAAGTCTAGCCAACTTCAGCGAAGCGAAAAACTATCTCACAGTCATTTTTATAGTTTTTGCACCAATTATACTAGGGCTTTTTCTAAACATTATCCTAGTACTCACCCAAGATGAAATTGAACAAAAAGCATACAAACCCCTTTCCCTTCTTAGAACAAGCCAACTCCTAACAAATTTCTCAATACCAAGACGGATTCTCGATCTTTTAATTATTACGCCATTTGAAGTTCTAACTTGCCTTTTAATTCATCTTCCTATCATGTTGCTAGAAATCATCTTTATGCCTGACACAGCATTAAAACCTCAAATGCTATTTCGTTTAACTAAAAGAAAATCACTAGAATTGAAAAAAACTTCACTATTAGATTCACGGCTAGTGAACTGGTCTAATGGAAACGGACACTTCAATGAGAGACAATAGATGTTGTCGAATCTAGGAGTGGTTATGAATCAGAAGCGAGTTTATAAAACTTACACCAAAGAATTTAAACAAGAAGCGGTCGCGCTTGTCACTGAACAAGGTTATAGCGTTGCTGAAGCGGCGCAAGCGCTAGGCGTTAATCCAAACTTGCTTTACAAGTGGAAAGACAAGCTTGAAGCGCAAACCAATGGTGCGGCCTTAAGCGATAATGAGCGTGAAGAACTCAAAAAGCTGCGAGCTGAAAACAAGCGGCTTCGAATGGAAAAAGACATTTTAAAAAAGGCCTCAGCCTTCTTCGCCCGAGAAATGCACTAGGATTTGAGTTTATCCATACGTTGGCGCAAGAAGGCTACTCGGTTAAATTAAGCTGTAAGGTGATGAGTTTTAGCCGCTCCGGCTATTACGATTGGATCAAGCGTCCCAAGGCTATTATTACCGAAGAACAACTGCGACTGTATCGGCGAGCTAAAGCCCTTTTTATAGCCAGTCGAAACAGTCTCGGTTCACGAGAACTGATGAAGCGATTACGTAAAGAAGGCTTTAAGGTTGGGCGCCACAAAGTCATCAAGTTAATGGAAATCTTAAACCTAAAGGTTGAACAGCGTGTTGCATTCAAAGTCACCACAAAACGGGACCCAAGCCACGCTGTGGCAGATAACCTTGTGAACATGGACTTTAACCCCACAGGCATGAATCAAGTGTGGGCCGGTGATATCACCTATTTAAAAACCGCACAGGGTTGGCTATACCTGAGCGTGGTGATGGACTTGTACTCACGCCGGATTATCGGTTGGTCAATCAGCCCGCGCATGACCACCGAACTCGTGCTTGAGTCGCTCAAGCAAGCCTACTGGCTTAGAAAGCCGCCCAAAGGGGTGATCTTCCATAGTGATCGTGGATCACAATACACCAGTGACGCATTTAGAGCGCAGCTGAAACAATTCAAAATCCGAGCCTCAATGGGCGATGTTGGCGCGTGTTGGGATAATGCCGTGGTTGAAAGGTTCTTTGGCAGTTTAAAGCATGACTGGCTGCTCAAAGTACATCAACCTAACCATGAGCATATGATTGACGATGTGAAAGCGTATATGCGTTATTACAACTTAGAAAGGCTTCATACAAGCAATGGTGACATGAGTCCTATTGAATATGAAAATTATAAACGTGATGTGTCCGAAATTGCTTGACCAGTACATAGCTTCACAACAGAAAAAGTGAACCTAAAGTGTACTTCGAGCAATACAGAGGTACACAAAAATGAACAACAAAATTTCTTCAAGAGCTTTATCTGAACAGGAAGCATCTCAATACATCGGTATGAGCCGATCCTTTCTCCGTCAATCGAGAATGGAGGGGGACCGTATAAACCGAACACCTGCTCCTCCATTTATAAAAATTGGCAGATCCATTCGTTATCTTGAACTGGTCTAATGGAAACGGACACTTCAATGAGAGACAATAGATGTTGTCGAATCTAGGAGTGGTTATGAATCAGAAGCGAGTTTATAAAACTTACACCAAAGAATTTAAACAAGAAGCGGTCGCGCTTGTCACTGAACAAGGTTATAGCGTTGCTGAAGCGGCGCAAGCGCTAGGCGTTAATCCAAACTTGCTTTACAAGTGGAAAGACAAGCTTGAAGCGCAAACCAATGGTGCGGCCTTAAGCGATAATGAGCGTGAAGAACTCAAAAAGCTGCGAGCTGAAAACAAGCGGCTTCGAATGGAAAAAGACATTTTAAAAAAGGCCTCAGCCTTCTTCGCCCGAGAAATGCACTAGGATTTGAGTTTATCCATACGTTGGCGCAAGAAGGCTACTCGGTTAAATTAAGCTGTAAGGTGATGAGTTTTAGCCGCTCCGGCTATTACGATTGGATCAAGCGTCCCAAGGCTATTATTACCGAAGAACAACTGCGACTGTATCGGCGAGCTAAAGCCCTTTTTATAGCCAGTCGAAACAGTCTCGGTTCACGAGAACTGATGAAGCGATTACGTAAAGAAGGCTTTAAGGTTGGGCGCCACAAAGTCATCAAGTTAATGGAAATCTTAAACCTAAAGGTTGAACAGCGTGTTGCATTCAAAGTCACCACAAAACGGGACCCAAGCCACGCTGTGGCAGATAACCTTGTGAACATGGACTTTAACCCCACAGGCATGAATCAAGTGTGGGCCGGTGATATCACCTATTTAAAAACCGCACAGGGTTGGCTATACCTGAGCGTGGTGATGGACTTGTACTCACGCCGGATTATCGGTTGGTCAATCAGCCCGCGCATGACCACCGAACTCGTGCTTGAGTCGCTCAAGCAAGCCTACTGGCTTAGAAAGCCGCCCAAAGGGGTGATCTTCCATAGTGATCGTGGATCACAATACACCAGTGACGCATTTAGAGCGCAGCTGAAACAATTCAAAATCCGAGCCTCAATGGGCGATGTTGGCGCGTGTTGGGATAATGCCGTGGTTGAAAGGTTCTTTGGCAGTTTAAAGCATGACTGGCTGCTCAAAGTACATCAACCTAACCATGAGCATATGATTGACGATGTGAAAGCGTATATGCGTTATTACAACTTAGAAAGGCTTCATACAAGCAATGGTGACATGAGTCCTATTGAATATGAAAATTATAAACGTGATGTGTCCGAAATTGCTTGACCAGTACATCTAAAGGATGATTTAGATAATTGGCTAGAGAGTTTTCGTAAAGATATTTCCGGTAACGTTTCCGGAGGTTGCTATGAATAACTTTGCAAAAAGAAAAACACAATTACTGGACTGGTTTAAAAAAGGGAACATTATCGAAAGATGTTCGGAACCGGGCCCTGTTTTCGGTAAATTTTCCGGAACTGAAGCTTGCCCGGTTTCCGGAATTGAGCCGTTAACCGCCCGACTTTTCCGGGATGGGATTCTCAAATACAAAACTTTCTATTCATATGGCATTCGCTGGGAAAAGTACTATTTACCGGAAACTTCCGGAAAACTTTCCGGTAACGTTTCCGGGGAGCAGTCAAAATGATTTCCGGAAACACTATAGATTTATTACCGGTAATTTCCGATGATCGAAACTTTGTAAAAGAAAAATTATCAAAGTTTCCAGTACCAATTCAAAAAATTATATTTAGTGAATACCGGAAAAAACCAACTCGAAGGGATGCCAATCTTTTTTTACTGGAAATCGAAGAACGCATTTCCGGAAAATTAAGTGTTAAGCCGAAAAACCTAAAACTAAACTACAATGAAGATTCGTTAAGGGAGCTTGCTAATAATCGAGCTGAAATCTGCTCTCGTTACGTTAACGCTAATCCTCAACGTAACGTTAACGAAACTTTTGAATATTTAACTAACTACGCCAAAGAATATGGAGTTTCCGTTAATGTTAACGAAAGAAAAGAAGCTAACATTAAACGTTTATGTGATCCGATTTGGTGGTTGAGAAAACTTCGAAAATCACAAGTTAGGAATGTAGAAACTATCCATCAGCTTCTAAACCAAATTAGCCGGACTAAGCAAATCTATTCCAGTGATTGGGTAGTGAAGAAGAGACGGTTCCAAAACTTGCGTCACGAACGATCTATGTCTTCTACATTTTTAACTAATGAGCTTGGACAAACCTTTTCTTTAAAACAACTTTCAGATAAAAGCATTTCAAACCCCAAAATCCGAAAAGCTGAATTAATGGTTAGAACAAGGGGGTTTGAAGAATGTGCAAAAGTTGAAGGACATAAAGCCTTGTTTCTAACTCTTACATGTCCTTCAAAATATCATAGTGCTTTTAGTAAATCCGGTGACCCTAATCCTAAATGGGCAGGACACACTCCTCTTGAAGCCCAAAATTACCTAAATAATATTTGGCAACGCATCAGAGCAAAACTTGATAGAGAAGGTATTCGCATTTACGGTTTCAGAGTTGCTGAACCTAATCATGATGGAACACCTCATTGGCACCTACTTATCTTCGTTAACGTTAATGAATCAAAAGCACTTGTCGAAATATTTCACCACTACGCCCTTTTAGAAGATCCCGAAGAAAAAGGGGCAAAAGAACATCGCTTGACAGTAACGAAAATTGACCCAACAAAAGGTTCTGCTACAGGATACATCGCTAAGTACATTTCTAAGAATATTGATGGTTCAGACCTTGAAGAGGGTTTTTATGGTGAGAATCCAATTGTAGCTGCTGAGCGCGTTAATGCTTGGGCGGCTTGTTGGGGCATTCGACAGTTTCAGCAGTTAGGTGGCCCCTCTGTTTCTGTTTGGAGAGAGGCAAGAAGACTTAAAGACAAACCGTTAAACATTAATGATAACGTTAACGTAACGTTGCACAACATAACCGGTTCAGCTGTTAATTCTAATTGGCGTGATTTCGTTAACGTTATGGGAGGCGTTTTCGTTAAACGTAAAGATCAAGCAGCAAGAGCACTATATAAATTTGAAGTTGATTACGATACAGGAGAAATTTCTCAACGCTATTTTGATGAAGAACCAATTAGAAAATTAAAAGGTTTCACGGTTGGAAAAGAAGAGGTGATAACTCGAAACTTAAAATGGAAAAAGGAAGCTTTTCAAAGAAAAGATTCCTTTAACTTGGAGTTCTATCAATAACTGTACTGTTTATACCAAAAAAATTGACAACTCGCGACTTTTCTTAGAAGCTAACCAAACAGAGTGAATTTAGGTTAGCGGTGAACGGTGTGGGTTCAACTCCCACCATAGTTGCCTTGTCCTCAGTTGCCATCTTTTTGTTGATAATTTTTTTATACATAAAAAACTTATTGCTAACAACATTGGAATCAGGCCAAAATCCTGATAAGGGGGGTGACAATATGGACAAAAACGCATTAAACCACGTTAAATATGTTGTATCTGCAATAGCAGACGTTACATTGGCGCTGTTTGCAAGCATCTTGGCCTCGGCAGGACCGCTAGCCTAAGTTCATTTAAATTCAATTCATCAATGTTTTTTTAAAGCCAAATATTGAAACCACAAAATTTCTTTTGACTTCTTTACAAACTCAAAACTTAATAGAGCAGAATTGTAAATGACAGAATTAAACGCTCAAATCAGATTACGACCTACAAGAATTGGTTTCTTGGTTAACCCTTCAGATAAAAAATCATTAAGACAGATAATGAGGCTAAACGCCTGCCTTTGGGGGGGAATCTACAACCCCATAATTCCTGTTTACAACAGAACTCCAAAGGAATGGAAAACAGATTTTAGAAAATCAAAAAAAGAAATATTTCAGGGGTATATCAATTTTTTTGAGCCTGATGTATACGTAGAATGTGAAGAAGGTCTATTAGAAAAGGCTGGACTAGAAGCATTTAGAAACTCTCCAAGATTCGAAAGAGATGTAGTTTCCTTGAACGAGTTTCTTCAAAATGAATTAGGAGACACGTTTGAACCTCAATTAGGCCAATCAATAACAGACATCCTAGAAGATATCTACGCTTCAGAACGAAGATTTCAACTTAGAGATGACTTCCCAGCCATTTACCCTTCAAATGAAAATTTATTTTCAGAAGCTTGCATAGGTTGTTATCCAAAGGACGAAAACGCCAATCACTTCAAACAATCCTATCTCGATGTCTTCCATCCACAAAAAGTTAAATTTACTCCTGAATTGTGGAAAAAATTATACTCTGATAATTTTGAAACCCCATTTTCCGTAACAAAAAAACACTTAGAAACATTTAGATCCTGGAATGACGATGCAGTAATTTATATATTAGATCCTCATAACAATAGAGATATTATAGATTTCTGGAATTTAAGAACCCTTCCTAGTCCAGTTTACCCGGTTCCAATAGAGTGGCTACCTGAATTAACTGAATCACTTGAAAATTTTATTAAAGACTACCATAGGCCATTAAGAGGAAATAATAATGGAGTTATGCACCATGTAACTATTGAAAAAGCAGGATCAATTTCTGAAGATCAATTTAACGCGATAATAATACCTTTTTTTCAAAATCTTCCTCAAGGCTCTTTTGTTTGCAAATTGTTTCGAACAGAACTCTGGAATGTTAATTATCAAAACACCTTTATTACTCAACCCGAAAGGGCACGAGTAACCTCAAAAAGCTCCAATCAAAAAATAGAATTAAAAAATAAATCCCTGACAGGTGTATTCAATTCATTAACCCCCCACTTTTCGCAGCGATACAGTAGCTCAAGAAGGCGCTGGGCAAATGTCATACAAATATCTTCAACATATGATAGTGGTGATTCAGATATAGCTCTGAGCTTGCCATTCAACACTTTTGACAAAAGCTGGCCATTAACTGGAATTAGTTCTTTTTCATGCGGGAGAGAAGGATGGGTTTTTCTCCAAGACTATAAGTCTGAAAGTGACTACATTTCATTTATCAGCAATGAACATGCATTTTCAAGCTGGTTTAAACGTTTAAACATCGAAATCAAGCTGTCTGAGGCTGGTCGCATCGCAAAACAAATGCTAAATAGTCTTCGCGGTTTTTGGGGACTTTTTTTAATCGATGATAAAGATACCATTCAATTCATCAACAAGCACGCTACCAGTACCAGAAAACGAACAAATGCTGAAAACGGCGACACAATCGAAGAAATTTTTGAAGGCAAATCAGCATCTGTTTCTCAGTGGCATGCGTTAACTAAGCGCAAGCAAGAAAGTGGATTTCACAAAATGCTGCAACTTCCTCACTATATTGATCGCAATATCATTCAAGTTGGTATTGAATCCGAATGTGAGCATTGCGGTTCTAAAAACTGGCATGGATTAGATGAACTATCTTATAACCTGCGCTGCCAAAGGTGCTTGAAAGAGTATAAATTTCCTCAGGGTAATTTAAAACCAAATAATCAAAATTGGAAATACCGAGTTATAGGCCCATTTTCTTTACCAGATTATGCTCAAGGGGCCTACACTACCTTACTTACCATTAGATTTTTTGCATTCAAGACTACTGATGACTTCCCAAGTAGTTTTTCTACAGCTCTGGAATTAACACACAATGGTGGACAAAAAGCTGAAATTGATTTTGCACTATGGGTGCCTCAAGAAAAGCGCTTTGATACCTATGGTGAACCACGGTTGATTATTGGAGAGGCCAAGTCTTTTGGTGAAGACATCGTAAAAGACGACGACCTAAATAAAATGAAAAAAACAGCAAGCCTGCTCCCAAATTCAATAATCGTGATTAGTGTACTCAAAGATGGTTTTTCTGAAGCCGAGAAAGCACGCTTACGTGACTTTGTTGAATGGTCTAGAGGAACTCCTAAAGATTCCAGGCCTAAACATTGGGTAATATTGTTAACAGGCATAGAATTATTCACTGAGTTTCTTCAGCACAAATGGGAAAGCCTTGGTGAGCCATGGAGTAATCACGCACAATATCATTCAACTCGTGAGTTTGAATCTTTGTCAGATTCTACATTAGCTATTTATCTTGGGAGTGACCCTTATCATAAATGGGTACAGAAAAAACGAAATGGATAATTTATTACGCAAACATCAATAAATATAACGCTACATATATGCTACAAAAATTTAAAAATTCATTATTTCATAAAGCACATCAATACTGAAAAAAACATAATCCATTGTTTTACAAGGAAATAAATGGTGCCTCCTCTGTGACTTGAACACAGGACCTACCGATTATGAGTCGGGTGCTCTAACCAACTGAGCTAAGGAGGCGAGATAAGAAGTGAACCCTAGAACGGGTTTTGAGCGGTGCCTATTATATGCATATATAAAGACACCGTAAGACTTTTTGGCTAGTCTAGGAAACTTTTCAAACGTTCCGCACGGCTTGGGTGACGAAGTTTACGCAAAGCTTTTGCTTCAATCTGACGAATACGCTCACGCGTTACATCAAACTGCTTACCAACTTCTTCCAAAGTGTGGTCAGTATTCATACCTAATCCGAAACGCATTCTCAATACCTTCGCTTCGCGAGGCGTTAAGGTGCTTAGCATTTCACGCACGGTTTCCCCCATACCTTCCAAGTCTGCAGAATCTTGTGGAGAAAGGATATTTGAGTCCTCGATAAAGTCTCCCAAAGAAGAATCTTCATCATCCCCAACAGGCGTTTCCATAGAAATCGGTTCTTTGGCGATTTTCATCACTTTGCGAACCTTATCTTCTGGCATTTCCATTTCTTCTGCCAACTCTTCTGGAGTCGGTTCTCTACCCATTTTTTGCAACAACTGTCTTTGAATGCGGTTCAGCTTGTTGATGGTTTCAATCATATGAACCGGAATACGGATAGTTCTTGCTTGGTCAGCGATAGAACGTGTAATCGCCTGACGAATCCACCAAGTCGCATAAGTCGAGAACTTATAACCACGACGGTATTCAAACTTCTCAACCGCTTTCATCAACCCGATATTCCCTTCCTGAATCAAATCTAGGAACTGCAAACCACGGTTAGTGTATTTTTTAGCGATAGAGATTACCAAACGCAAGTTAGCTTCGATCATCTCACGTTTTGCAACGCGAGCCTGACTTTCAAATTTACTTAGGTTTTTGTAGGTGTCTTTGAACAGGTTGATTGGCATCTTTTCAGATTTTTCAATCATCGCCAATCGTTTTTGCGCACGCTTAATATCCGCACGAGAAGCTTCAAGCTTTTCGGATTTCTCAGGGAATGATTCGATTAAACGATCAACAATTGTGTAATCCGTTTCCGAACCAACAAAAGCTTCCAGGAACTTAGGACGTGGTACACCTATTTCACGCATGACCAAGTTAACGATATTACGTTCTTGTTCACGAATAGAAGAAATACGGGATTTAATAGATTTAATAATACGGTTTACGAAAACTGGTGATAGCTTCACAGACGCCATCATTTCAACCAGCTCAGCACGCTTGGCTACGGATTTCTTGTCGTTATAGCCGTTTTTCTCTTCAAGCTTCAAGACTTCTTCGTTTAGCTTACCAAGGTTCGCCAAAAATGTATCCAACTCTTCTTGGTCAATCCCGTCTTCTTTTGGCTCACCAGAATCATTGTCTGGAGACAGCTCTTCAACAGGAATATCAACCAAATCTGCAGGACGAACAAACCCTTGAATCAAGTCAGCGATTTTACCTTCACCATCGTCAATTTTACCGAAAGAGTCTAAAAGATCCGTTGCCATTGCTGGGTAAAGCGCCATGGACGCCAACATATCACGGATGCCGTTTTCAATACGCTTGGCAATCTCAACTTCGCCTTGGCGAGTCAAAAGCTCAACCGACCCCATTTCACGCATGTACATACGAACAGGATCAGTGGTACGACCGAACTCTGCATCCACTTCCGCCAACGCCAGAATCGCTGCTTCAGCTGCAGCATCGTCGAAAGTCTCGCCTTCTTTTGTCAATAACTCATCAGAATCAGGCGCAGAATCGAATAATTGGATTCCGAAATCACGCAGGATTGTTAGGACTTGGCCTAATTGGTCTTCTTCAATATCATCAGGCAAAACATCGTTTACATCAGAAAAGGTCAAGTACCCTAATTCTTTTGCTCTTTCAATCAGATCGATTAATTGCTGCTTTCTTTCTACTCTAGTCATGTTTGCCCCAATTTATTGCGCCAAAGCCCCGTTATCCGGAAACCACCCAGAAAAAACAAGACCGCAAATTATACTAAAAATTTTTAGATAAATTTAAACTTTTGTACCAATAAGATCTTAATTTTTATAGATTTGTCGCCTCTTTATGTAGGGACGGCAAACGCATTATTCAAGTTAAATTTATTTTTTAATGGATTTTTGCAACTCGAACCAAGCGCTCAAAGCATCCATATCCCCGACATTTTCCGGTGTGGTTTTTTTCAACGCACTCTCACTTGTCAGCTCATTGGTAATTTGCATTGCTATCTGCTCATACAAAGAGCTTAAAAATTCGTCATCGTCATTCAGTGGTATCGCTCTAATTTGCTCCAGCACTTTGACTCGCTTGGCATCAGAAAACCACCGCTCCCAAGATTCCAGCAAATAGCCATTTTCCTTCAGCACTGACAAGGCTCGTGCAAAAAAACGAAACTCTGCATTTTCTGACCCCGTTAATAATGCCATAAAGTCATCATCAAATACCTTGCCCCAGCTCGGTCTTTCGAAAAGCACTGCAAACATCTGTAGCACAATACTCTTGGCTTTTAGCTTAGTTATTTCAACCGGCTTTTTATCTCGATTCTTTTGGGTAGAGGCAAGGCGTAGCCCCATAATTTGCCCCAAACGCCACACTGGTAAATCCACCCTCTCCGACAGCACTTTTGTCAGCAAGTCCGGCATGGCAGCTTGTGCTTGTGCTATATAAGGTTTTGACAGCGAAATCAATTGCTGCTGCCCCTCAATAGTAGATATCGGCATGGAAAGCTTTGCCTCAAGACCATTAAACAAGAATGTGGAAATAGACATGGATTGAGTCACTCGTCGCTGAAAGCCTTCCACCCCTTCTTTTCTGACGGTTGAATCCGGATCTTCCCCCTGATCCAAAAACAGGAACTTCACCGTACGGGTTTCAGTCAACAACGGCAGCGCAAGTTCCAAAGCCTTCCATGCGGCTTTTTTACCGGCCTCATCACCATCAAAACAGAAAACAACATCATCCACTTGACGGAAAAGGATATCCAAATGCTCAGCTGTAATTGCCGTTCCTAGCGTTGCCACCGCATTACGAATACCAAACTGTGCCAAGGCAACAACATCCATATAACCTTCAACAACCAAAACATTGTTGAACGCTTGGCGTGATTGACGCATCTCGTACAAACCGTAAAGGGTATAGGTTTTATGAAAAATAGAGGTTTCGGGAGAATTCAGATATTTTGGTTGATCTTCAGGATTGATAATCCTTCCACCGAAGGCAATGACGCGACCACGCCCGTCGCGGATTGGAAACATGATACGGTTACGAAAACGATCATAAACACGACCATTGTCTTTTTTCACCAACATCCCGGTCTCAACCAACTGGGCTTTCATGGCTTCATCTGCATGCAGACCAGAAACCAAGTTATCCCATCCGTCTGGCGCATAGCCGATGACAAATTCTTTTGCGATTTCGGAAGTTAACCCGCGAGATTTAAGATAAGCCTTTGCCTGTTCCGACATAGGATGGGAGCGAAGTTGAGAGCGATAATATTTGGCGACCGCAAAGGTCACATCATACAAATCTTTGGTTTTCTGCTGCTGCTCTTGTTGCTTTGGGGTGAGCTTTTCTCTCGGCACTTCCATACCCGACATTGCCGCAAGCTGCTCAACCGCTTCAATAAAGCTTAGTCCGTCGTACTCCATCAAAAACTTCAAGGAGTCGCCGCTCGCGCCGCAACCGAAGCAATGGTAAAACTGTTTTTGTGGATTAACGTTGAACGAAGGTGTTTTTTCACTATGAAATGGACAACAGGCCTTATAGGTCGTTCCCGCCTTTTTTAGAGGCACACGCTGGTTAATCACTTGCACAATGTCACTGCGCGCAAGCAAATCTTCGATAAACGAACGTGGGATACTTCCTTTATTTGATTGAGCCATCAGCCGTCTCGTTCACACCTTATCCACAGAAAAATACACAGCCCCTAAAACGCAAAAAACCCGACAGTTTTCACTATCGGGTTTTTCGAGATGAAATCAATTTCAGTCTGCCAGCGATTAGGCGAGTTTTGCTTTAATCAACTTACTCACTTCTGCCATATCTGCACGGCCTTGCATCTTAGGTTTCAACAACCCCATGACTTTACCCATGTCCTGCATCGAAGCGGCACCGGTTTGTGCTACTGCTTCGTCAATCAACCCTGAAATTTCATCTTCAGTCAAAGGGCTAGGCAGGAAGGATTGAATGACAGTCATCTCAAAAGCTTCTTGCTCTGCAAGCTCAGGACGCCCAGCATCCATATATTGCTGTTGAGAATCACGACGTTGCTTAAGCATTTTGTCCAAGATTGGCAAAATTTCGGCATCGTCATCTACTGTAGTCTGATTATCTACTTCAACTTGCTTGATTGCTGCAAGCATGGAACGGATAACCGTAAGACGCTCTTTTTCTTTAGCCTTCATCGCTGCCTTCATTTCTGAAGTCAGATTGGCTTTGATTTCACTCGACATTAACTAACTTACCGAATCTATTATAGGCAAATCAAATTAATATAGACGTGTAGTACGACGGTTTTCGCGAGACAAACGCTTTGCAAGACGTTTAACTGCAGCAGCCTTCATACGTTTTTTAGCCCAAGTTGGCTTTTCGTAGAATTCACGCTTACGTGACTCAGTCAAAACACCTGCTTTTTCGCAAGCACGCTTAAAACGACGTAGTGCAACGTCAAATGGTTCTGTATCTCTAACTTTTACGCTTGGCATAATAATCTCTTGCTTAAAAAATTCTTTGTTGGACTTCTCGTCGGGCTTAATTTACCTAATTTAAACAATAGATAACCCAGCCGAAAGTCGGGGAAACGCGAATTATAAAATTATGAAACACTTTTTGCAAATGAATTTCATGAAAAAACTTTTATAGAAAACCAAAGGAATTTCAAGCAAATATCTAAATTCGCGCCTTGTCGGATTCGCATTTGGTAAAATTCGTTTTTATTTTAATAGAGTAGCGGGGCCACTTGCTACCTAAAACCACTTAATTTCAGTTAATTTTCTATCGGCAGACTATGCAACCTTCTCTTACTCTTGGCATCGAAAGCTCCTGCGACGAAACCGGTGTCGCACTATATCATTCAGAAAAAGGCTTACTGGCACATACACTTTATAGCCAAGTTAAACTTCATGCTGAATATGGCGGCGTCGTACCGGAGCTTGCCTCTCGTGACCACATTCGTAAACTCCTGCCGTTGATTCATCAAACCATTGAAGATGCGCAAATCGACTCCAAAGACATTACCGGCATCGGCTATACAGCTGGTCCAGGATTGATGGGCGCTCTTTTGTCCGGCGCTGCAGTTGCGCGTAGCTTGGCTTATGCTTGGAAGATCCCTGCCGTTGGCGTTCACCACATGGAAGGCCATTTGCTTGCCCCTATGCTGGAAGAAAACAAACCGGAATTTCCTTTTGTCTGCCTGTTGATTTCCGGCGGACACAGCATGATTATCCGTGTGGACGGCATAGGGCAATACAAACTGCTTGGCGACACATTGGATGATGCGGCTGGGGAAGCTTTTGACAAAACAGCAAAAATGCTTGGCTTAGGCTACCCGGGCGGGCCTGAAGTTTCCAAACTTGCCACGCGAGGTGAAACAGGGCGCTATATCTTCCCGAGACCAATGGTGGACAGACCAGGATTGGATATGAGTTTCAGTGGTTTAAAAACCTTCACTTTAAATACTTGGCTTGCCGCAAAAAAGCAAGGTGACGATAGCGACCAAACCAAAGCGGATATTTGCCGGGCGTTTGAAATCTCGGTGGCGGAAACCTTAGCGATTAAATGTAAACGAGCTTTAGAGCAGGAAGGCTTGAATCGCTTAGTTGTTTCCGGCGGAGTCAGCGCCAACCGTGAGATTCGTAAAAAGCTGGATGCACTCATGGCAAAACGCAAAGGCGAAGCTTTTTACCCTCGACTAGAGTTTTGTACTGACAACGGCGCAATGATTGCCTATGCTGCTGCTAAACGATTGGATGCTGGAGAACACAACGACTTGAACTTTGCTTGTCGTCCGCGATGGCATTTAGAAGACCTGTCTTCAATCTAAATCTTTCACCTTCACCCCCAACCTGGCAGATTTTCATCAAACAAAGCACTCGCCGCCCGAAGGGGTAAGGTGAGAAAATCTACCAGGTTGGGGGACGGCAAATATTACTTTTCTTCGCCGCGAACCAATCGCATGATATTGGCACGGTGACGCCAATAGAGAATTAAAGTCATAATCATGGTGACAGCTACCCACGATGGCTCACCAGAAATAAAGTGAATATAAAGTGGCGCCAATAGCGTTGCCACCAACGCCGAAATAGAAGAAATCTTCAATACCTTGGCGACAAACAGCCAAGTTCCAGCAACGGCTAGACCAATCAATGGTGACAAACCGAACATCACGCCCAACATGGTCGCCACGCCTTTTCCACCTTTAAAACCAAAAAACACCGGATAAAGATGACCGATAAATGCGGCAAACCCAACGGTCACCACCAATGCCGGCGGCATACCCATCATGTTTACCACAGCAACAGGAATCAGACCTTTCAACAAATCGCCCGCTAGCGTAATGGCAGCAGGCTTGGTGCCATAAAGACGCTTGACGTTGGTTGCCCCCGGATTACCGGAACCGCTCTTTCGAGGATCTTCCAACCCCATCAATCGACAAACAATAATCGCCGATGACAGCGAACCAATCAGGTAAGCGCCGGCCAAAATCGCGATATTTAAAAGTGATAACTCATTCATAATGCTGTCCATAATTAGTTTGGCGAACATTTTAATCGGTTTATAAAGCAATTGTTAGCGTTATAATTATCGGCACTTATGTTACATCTTACAAACAACCAATATTGAGAGTCGGCAACATGCATCATGACACTATCTTTATTAAAGGCCTTGCCGTTGATGCGGTTATCGGAGTTTTCGATTGGGAAAAAGAAATCAAGCAACCTTTAGTGTTTGATATTGAACTTTACACAGACTTGAAGAAAGCAAGTTTGTCGGATGACCTGCAAGACACGGTCTGTTATAAGACGGTCAGTGACGGGGTAATAGCTCTAACGGAAGAATCGAGATTTGATTTGATTGAATCGCTTGCCGAGCAAGTTTGTGAGCACATATTAAAAAGCCAGTCTGCAGTTTCCGCGGTAAAACTCACACTACACAAACCGGACGCTGTGCCTGCAGCTCAGTCGGTTGGCCTAAGCATTTATAGACAAAGAACCTCGTCTTAAGTCACCGACTTCTGTTCTTGTGCCGCCTTACGAATGAGTGGCACGACCTTTTCCATATTGACGCAAGCCTGTTGCTCGGTGATTTTCGTCAACGCTTGATAGTCTTCTTGAAACTGTTTGCCGTTTTGACGAGACATGTTACGCATGATCTTATGGAACAAACGTTCCCCTTCTGCAAGCCTTGCCACTGTCACCAACTGTTCAGGTGACATTTGCAGCGCCACCTGCTGGATAATACGGTCATCGGTAGAAACCAACTTGTTCGCCAAGTCACGATAGACCTTCAGTTTTTTCTGCAGGGCTTGCTGATCGATATCTGAACCTTGCCCTAAGCGCTTGCTGATAATTTGTTGCAACCCGGAAACCGCTTCTTGCGGCAGCTCAATCGTGACATATCCGATCTCCAACAGATATTCACCCGTTTCCGTTCTTTTTGCTGAAATCTCCACGATCTTTCCTCTAAATCCCTAAGGCACCATACGGTTAAATATAGCGTTCTTCGCCGGCTTGAACTTGAATAACGCCATCACCGTCAAACTCATACATTTTCTCAATCACTCTTCGGATAGCGGCTTTAGCAACCTCATGATTCGGCATAGGCGTTCTCTCTAAATCCGCTTGTAATTGCTTGGCAAGGATACCGCCCGTGTTTGACAGTACCTTTTCGTTCAAATCAGGGTTATTTGCCGTCAACAATAAAATCAGCACATCTTCGTTAGCAACCGCTCTCATCAAAGTTTGCAAGTCTGACGGACTCAACAACATTAAATGATCCGCCAAATGAACATAGCTTTTCAACACGGAATGCTCCTGCCCCGACTCCAAAGCCTGCAAATGCTCCAATGCGATATTCAACAGCTCCAACGAAAAACAATCCATACGAATCATGGCGTTGCCAATATGCACCTGCCATTCGTTTTCATGAAGCTTTTTAATCCCTAATTTCATGCCTATGCCCTTAACCACCAAAACACATGTTTACTTGTTTTTTGGCGAACATCAGTCTATACAACCTCTTTACGCCATCTGAAACCTACTCGACATTTCAAAGCAAATTGACTGCCAAAAAACGTCTTTTTACGCCGATATGGCACTATAATAAGCCAAAATTCTGTTTTTTTACCATCTAAGCACAAAGATTTTACCGATGAAGCCAAAACATTCGCTCCCAACGCCCAGTACCGATGCGCAGCTTCATAGTGAAAAACTCACGCAACGCATCAAACAGCAACTCAACCGGCAAGGTCGTTTATCTTTCGCACAATTCATGCAAATGGCACTTTACACGCCCGGCCTCGGCTATTATGCCAACAGCTTGCCAAAAATCGGCGCACAGGGAGATTTCATCACCGCACCGGAAGTATCACCGCTGTTTTCGCAATGCATTGCCAGACAAGCCGCACAGGTACTGAAAACTTTGGATCACCCCAACCTGGTGGAATTTGGCGCTGGTCGCGGTACCATGGCAAAAAACATCTTGCTGGAACTGGATGCACAAGAACAACCTCTAGAGCACTACTACATCCTTGAGCTGAGCGCTGATTTAAGACTCGTGCAACAGGAAACCCTGCAAGCTTTGCCGGTTCACCTGTTTGAAAAGGTGGTTTGGCTGGATTCTCTACCTGAAACACCGATAGAAGCGGTATTTGTTGCCAACGAAGTATTGGACGCCATGCCGGTCGAGCGCCTGAAGCTTGAACCCCACCAAACCTCACAAGCAATGGTGATTTTCAACGAAGCTAAACAGCAATTCGAGTGGGATTATCTACCAATTACCGACCGCTTGTTGCAACGCTTCAGTAATGGCATTTTGCATTTTATTGGCGACCCAAGCCCGGATGGCTATGAGACCGAAATCAATCTCAACATCCGCCCTTGGTTGAAATCCGTCTTTGAGGCAATGGAAAAAGGGCTATTGCTGTTGATTGACTATGGTTATACACGTCGGGAATATTACCAACCTGCCAGAGTCATGGGAACACTGCGCTGCCACTACCAACATTTGGCGCACAGCAATCCATTTTTCTATCCAGGATTACAGGACATCACCGCTCATGTTGATTTTACGGCAGTGGCAGAGTCGGCATTTGACGTTGGTTTTAAAATTGCAGGCTTCTCTACCCAAGCGCATTTTTTGATGAGTAGTGGCTTGCTTGAACTGTCCGCTACTTCTACGGACGACATTACAAAATCGTTGAAAATCGCCCAACAGATTAAAACCCTGACATTACCGGATGAAATGGGAGAGACTTTCAAAGTCATCGCTCTCACTAAAAAAACGGATATCTCATTGATGGGCTTCCAACTTCGAGATTTAAGGCACCAACTCTAACTTAAAAGCTAAAAGGATAAGGTATGGATATACTTCAGGCTGCTATTCTCGGTATTATCGAAGGATTAACCGAGTTTCTACCAATTTCATCTACCGGACACTTGATTGTCGTCAGTGACTGGTTGGGGCTTCAACAAACAGACCAAAACAAAGCCTTTGAAGTCATTATTCAATTTGCTGCCATTTTGGCCGTCATCTCGCATTACAAAGAAAAATTCACCCCCGGGCATTCGAGACTTTGGGGGAATGTCATTATCGCCTTTATTCCCATCGGGATTGTCGGCCTTCTATTTCACCACCAAATCAAAGAAATTTTTACGATTCAGATCGTGGCTTGGATGTTCATTATCGGTGGGATAATCTTCTTGATTCTAGAACGTCTTTACACTGAAGGCACACACCGCACCAAAGACATCGAAGACCTATCCATCCGTCAGGCATTTTGGATTGGTATCGCACAGGTTTTCGCGCTGATTCCCGGCACTAGCCGTGCAGGAGCATCAATCGTCGGTGGGATGATTGTCGGGCTTGACCGTAAGGCCTCCGCGGAATTCTCTTTCCTATTGGCATTGCCGGTACTTGCCGCTGCTTCGGGATTGGATTTTGTCAGACATTATTCCGAATTTGCCAACACCAGTTGGATGCCGCTGATTGTCGGGTTTGTGGTGGCTTATATTGTCGCCTACCTCACCATGACTGTTTTCATCCGTTTCTTGGAACGCTTCACCTTTAATGCCTTTGGTATTTACCGTATCCTATTTGGTATCATTCTATTGATTGCTTTCTCATAACAGAGAAACACCATTTCAAGGAGTACGCCATGAAGCTTTTCAGTGCCGAACAGTGCCAGCAACTTGATCGCACGGCGATTGAATCCTGGAACATTCCCGGGCTACTCCTGATGAAACGCGCCGCTTTCGGCGCCTTTCTCACGCTTCAAAACCACTGGCCGAAAGCAAATAAAGTCACGCTACTCTGCGGCACCGGTAACAATGGCGGTGATGGACTCGCACTGGCACAATATGCCTTGCTTACAGGCTTGGATGTTACGGTGGTTATCATCGGCAACCCCCAGAATTTCAAACCAGATGCACGACAAGTTTACGAGGAACTGATTCAGCTTGGCGTGACTCCTGTTGATTTTTCTAAAGAGGTTCTCAACACAGACGTGATTGTCGATGCACTACTGGGTATTGGTATCAATAAACCTATCTCGGGACAACTAGTGGATGTCATCCACGCAGTGAATCAAAGCGAAGCGCCTGTTTTGGCATTGGACATCCCAACCGGCGTGGATGCGACCACCGGAAGCATTCATGGCTGCGCCATTAAAGCAGATGTCACCATCAGTTTCATTGCCCACAAGATGGGACTTTATACCGGTGTGGGTGCTGACCATATCGGTCAGATCATTATTGATGACCTTAAACTGCCGGAAGCATTGTTTGACACCACCCCCAACCTGGCAGATTTTCATGATCTTGCTTACTGGAAAGAACGCTTACCTGTTCGTGCGACATCCGCACACAAAGGGTCTTCTGGCACAGCGTTATTGATTGGTGGCAATCACTCAATGGCTGGTGCTATCCAACTATCTGCAACCGCTGCGCTAAGAGCCGGAGCAGGCTTGGTAAAGGTCATTACCCAAAATGAACACACCAACATGCTCACTGAGCAGCAACCGGAGCTGATGTGCTACCCAACCACACAACTGGATGAACTGCTACCACTAGCCAATGCCATCGCCATTGGACCGGGATTAGGGCTGGATGAATGGGCACAAAATCTCTTACTGAAAACCCTTGATCACCTGCAGCACCATCAAACGCCTGCTGTACTGGATGCAGATGCCCTGAAACTGTTGGCACAAAATCCAAAGTTATCTCCACAAAACCCTCATTGGGTTTTGACACCACACCCTGGCGAAGCCGCCGAGATGCTAGGATGTACCCCACAAGAGATACAAAATGACCGCATCAGCGCCATTTACGAACTCCACGAGCTGTATGGCGGCGTCATTCTACTGAAAGGTAATGGCACATTGATTTTTGACGGAGAGCATTTGGAACTTTGCCCATTAGGCAATCCAGGCATGGCGGTTGGTGGTATGGGAGATGTGTTGACGGGAATGATTACCAGCTACCTGGCACAAGGTTCAAGACAAGGTTTGTCATTGATGGCGGCTGCTTGTCTCGGTGCCTATCGGCATGCTGCCATAGCAGATCAGGTAGTGGAGACGCGTAATCTAACGAGTTTGATTCCGTCCGACATTATCGCCGGACTTTAATCTTTTTAGCCGACGGCTTATTTAGGCATAAACCCCGACAAGGCTTTCAAATCTTCGAACAACGCTTCCGGTGAATCTGACACCAGATTGATATGCCCAAGCTTACGCCCTGCTCTTTCCGCTTTGTCATAAAGGTGTAAATGCGCATTCGGCATCTTCAACACGGTTTCAACAGGCCCAGTCTCACCAATAATGTTTACCATGGCGGCAATTGTCTGACGCGGTGCTGTACTTCCTAGTGGCAACCCGGTAATGGCTCGAACATGGTTTTCGAACTGGCTGGTTTCCGCCCCTTCAATCGTCCAATGCCCCGAGTTATGTACACGAGGTGCCATTTCGTTTGCCACCAAGCCATCCAAGGTTTCAAACAATTCAAGGGTCAACACACCAACATGATCCAACTCATCCAATAACTTTTGCATATAGCTTTCGGCTTGTTGTTGAATCGCTTCAGAAATCTGCTGAGCAGGTGCGATGGTATAACGCAAAATACCATCTTGATGAATGTTCTGTACCAACGGATAGTAAACATGTTCATTGGCGGCATTGCGCACCGCGATAATCGACAACTCGCGACTGAATTCGATAAACCCTTCCAGAATCAACTCGCGGTTACCAATAGCTTGCCATGCCTGCTCGATTTGATCGGCATCTTTAATGACAAATTGACCTTTACCATCATAGCCTTCAGTAGTGGTTTTCAGTACCGCTGGCAACCCGATTTCCTCAACGGCAATTTTCAAGCTTTCTAGCGAATCAACCACTTGATAAGGCGCACAAGGGATATCAAGCTGATCGAACATGCCTTTTTCGCGACCACGATGTTGTGAAACGAACAGTGACTTTTCACCAGGATACACTGGCGTATGTTTGGCGATTTCACGCACTTGCTCAACTGAAGTGTTTTCACTTTCGTAGGTAATGACATCAGCAAATTTCGCCAATGCATCAACAGAGGTGACATCATCTGAAGAATGGAAAAACATATGACCCAAAAGCGCAGAAGGCTCTTCACCATTCATGCCATAAAAACCAAATTTTTGACCAAGCGGATAACCAGCGATTGCCAACATTCTGCCAAGCTGACCAGCACCTAACACACCAATTTTCTTTGTAATGGGGGTCATTGCGTCTCCTTAAACAACCAAGGGATAACAAAGTTTATAAAAACAAAAAAGCCACTTAATAAGAGCGGTATTTTACTCTATAAAGTGGCTTTTTGCGTTATTTTGCGACCAGATATGATTGATGGCAATCGAGAATAGATCCGTCGATTCTAGCTATCAATTCTTGGGTCAGGATTGTCCAGAACAGTTTGCGTTTGCGTGTTGCGGAAAGTGCGGATGGCTTCACGAACTGCAGGCAACTCGTTGGCAACGATTTGCGATGCCAAAATACCTGCATTTTTCGCACCGGCATCACCGATTGCCAAGGTACCCACAGGAACACCGCCCGGCATTTGCACGATAGACAACAGAGAGTCTTGTCCACTCAACGCACGCGACTGAACCGGAACCCCTAAAACAGGCACTAATGTTTTCGCCGCAACCATTCCAGGCAAATGTGCCGCACCGCCTGCACCCGCGATAATTGCTTTCAATCCGCGCGCTTCAGCTTGCTCGGCGTAATCAAACATCAAGTCAGGCGTACGGTGCGCAGAAACGACCTTTACTTCATAAGGCACACCGAAAGATTCCAACATTTCAACCGCGTGTTGCATGGTTGGCCAGTCTGACTTTGACCCCATGATAACGCCGACCAATGGGCTGGCTGATGCATTTTTTTCAATTTGATTGGACGACATTTCTCGACCCTTCCTAAAATGATTTTCGGAAAAAGGGAGCTATTCTACAGACCTAAAACAAAAATGCAAGCACATCAAACTTAAGTCATTGACTCTATTCAAAAATACGGTATTTTCTTCCGAAATAGAGCTATGGATTTTTACAAAAGTCACCGCCACGTTTCACACAGAAAATTGTGCCCTTAAGCGTCCCCTTAGGCGTCAGTATAATCTCGAGAATCGATGACAAAGAACTGATTACCGCCTGCGGATTTCGCGCCTTTTTTTGCTCTGGTTGCGACCGAAGACAGCTTTTGTGTATGCACGAAAATATCGGGATATACTAGCAACACACCTACCGACAAGGTCATCATCGGGAAAAACTGTGGTTCGCCATCACGACTGAATGATTGAATCCCGCCCCTTTCGCGATCTTCTTCCGTATAAAAACCTTGCGAGGCAAAACGGAAGTCGCTTAATACGCTATTTGCGACAGTTTCATGATCTTCTTCGGTAACAATTACAAAATCATCTCCACCAATATGACCGACAAACCCTTCCTTACCTGCCATGACCGATTCCAATACGTTGGCAATGGCGGCAATCACCTGATCGCCTTGTTCGAAGCTGTAGCAATCGTTATAAGCTTTGAAGTGATCAACATCAACATAAATCACGCTAAATGGCATATTGCTATCTAGGTATTGCTGAATCTTATTTTGGATTGGCACATTCCCTGGCAACCCGGACAAAGGATTGGCATATTTCGCACTACGTACCTTCAAATCCGTCATCACTTTCAATAGATCCATAAAACTGCCACAGCCGACATATTTACCATTTTCAGTGATGATAAATGCCGATTTTTCCTGTGCGCCCATTTCTGTGATGTCATTACTCACATCAACCAACGGCGTTTTAATATTGTAGACAAGCGGCTCATCCATAAACTTTTTGATTGACTTACGCGAATGAAGATTACGCCCATATTGGGTCGCCAGCACATTCATCAATGCATGTCGCCAAACCATTCCCGTTGGAATACCTTTATCCACCACAGGGACAAACACCACATCAGGATTGTTCAATAGATATTCTGCGACTTCAAACACGGTTTCATTCGGATTGACCCACTTGTAATGCTTATTGACGACCTTGACCGTCTCATTGTCAGTAACGGTAACTTGTCGTCTATCCGGCCATTTAAATGACAAGGACAACGCCGGCAAAGCGGAAGGCCTTTTCAGTAAAAACCCTTGTACCAGATCAACGCCCAACTTCTCTAGAATGTAAAGTTCCTGCTCGGTTTCCACCCCTTCAGCAATGATTTTAGTCCCCAACCCTTTCGCCAAAATAACAATCGTCTCCATGAAACGGTATTTGTCAGCTTGAGAGTCGATATTGGAAATAAAGTGTTTATCGATTTTGACATAGTCAGGCTTAACGTCTGACCAAAGTTTCAGACCGTTGTAGCCGGAACCCAAGTCATCAATCGCGACTTTAAAGCCCATAGAACGATAGTGATTCAGCGCCTTCAAAAAGATATCGCAATCTTCAATGGGTTGTAATTCGGTGATTTCAATAACGACCTGACTCAAGTCCAACTGACTCTGCGCTAAAAGTTGTAGCGTTTTACCCGAACGGTGATTTTTGTCCAGGAGCGAGCTGACGGTCACGTTAATGAACAGCTTGGCTTGGTTTTGATGAAAGCTGCTTGCGGATACAAAATTACGGATGGCGACATTCCGAGCCAGTACATCCATTTGCAACAGGCACCCCAAATCATCCGCCAAGCCAAACAAATTAATAGGAGAGTAAAGTGGCGTATTCTCTGGGCCGCGTGTAAGACATTCGAATGCATAAATACTACGCTTTTTCAGATTAACAATCGGCTGAAAAAGGGTCGTTATATTTTCATGCTGAAAAACCGCCAGTAGCTCTCTTCCCAGAGAAGTATCGGCCAACCTAGCCCGCGTTTCTTCACACAATAACGAATCCGACATGTAGCGCTCCGTAGCCTTTTTATCCACAAGCGAGGTATCTTAATATTTCAAAATTATTGTCAATGTGACGAACATATGAAAGTTTTGTTTCCAAGTAAGTATCTATACGCAAAATATTGAGTTTTTTTCTACACAAACGCAACTCGACATTCCAAAAACCACTTTCAAAAAAATTTGCATAATCGTTTCATTTTCAAGACAATAAGCACCATAGCGCCGATTTGACTAATCAGCTTGCGGGCGCATAAAAAGTACGGCTAAAGCGAGGAAACCTCTATTTATTCCTTCCGCCTTGATTTCCGTACCTCACTTTTTGAATCCATAGAATGAGGACCTTTATCATGACAACAACAGTATTTACTTCCGAATCCGTTTCCGAAGGGCATCCAGACAAAATCGCCGACCAGATTTCCGATGCCATGCTGGATGCTATCTTGAAGCAAGATCCACGCGCACGCGTTGCTTGTGAAACTTTCGTTAAAACCGGTATGGTACTGATCGGTGGCGAGATCACTACGGAAGCTTGGGTTGACCAAGAAGAATTGGTTCGTAGAGTCGTCAATGACATCGGTTACAACCACGGTGATCTTGGTTTCGATGGTTCAACTTGTGCCGTATTGAGCTCGATCGGTAAACAATCCCCAGAAATTGCAATGGGTGTCAATGAGTCTGCCGAGCATGAGCAAGGCGCTGGCGACCAAGGTTTAATGTTCGGTTACGCATCAAACGAAACCGATGTATTGATGCCTGCACCAATCTTCTACGCGCATCGCATGATGGAAAAACAGGCGGAACTGAGAAAGAACGGTGTATTGAGCTGGTTGCGTCCAGATGCAAAAAGCCAAGTCACTTTACGTTATGAAAACGGTCAACCAGTTGCTATTGATGCGGTTGTATTATCAACCCAACACAGCCCAGACATCGCAAACAAAGACTTGCACGAAGCGGTAATGGAAGAGATCATCAAGCCGGTATTGCCAGCAGAATGGCTACATTCAGGCACGCAGTACCACATCAACCCAACTGGACGTTTCGTTATCGGCGGGCCGGTTGGTGACGCTGGTTTGACAGGTCGTAAAATCATCGTTGATACTTACGGCGGGATGGCGCGTCACGGTGGTGGTGCTTTCTCAGGGAAAGATCCATCAAAAGTTGACCGTTCTGCTGCTTATGCTGGCCGCTATGTCGCTAAAAACATTGTTGCTGCTGGTCTTGCTGATAAATGTGAAATCCAGGTTTCCTATGCGATTGGTGTTGCAGAGCCGACTTCTATCAGCATCGAAACATTTGGGACTGAAAAAGTTGCCGTTTCACTGATTGAGAAATTGGTGCGCGAACACTTCGACTTAAGACCAAAAGGATTAATTTCCATGTTGGATCTTTATCGTCCGATCTATCAAAAAACTGCTAGCTACGGTCACTTTGGTCGTGAGCTTCCTGAATTTACTTGGGAAAAAACCGATAAGGCCGAAGCACTAAGAGCCGATGCTGGCCTATAATTAAAACGCCGAATCAACTAAAAGTCGCTAGGCTGGGTCTTTAGAAACCCCAACCTGGTAGATTTTTGGGGAATGAGAAATGAATTCACAAAAGAAATATCCGCAAAAACTGAGCCTGGAATTTTTTCCACCACGCACGCCAGCGGGCGTAGACAAACTGAAAACCGTCATCACCGAATTGGGTGGCATGGCACCGGAATATATGTCTGTCACCTATGGCGCCGGCGGCACGACTCAAGAGAAAACGTTGGAGACCGTGAGTTACATTCAGCAACACACCCCTTTCGACGCTGCGCCTCACCTTACCTGTATCGGTGCCACTCACGAAAGTGTGTTGGAACTGCTGAATACTTATGAAGCCTTGGGCATTAAACGCATTGTCGCACTACGCGGTGATTTGCCTTCTGGCATGATGGATCCGGGTGAGTTCAAATACGCCAGCGACCTGATTGCTTTCATCAAACAGGAAAAAGGCGATACTTTCCACCTTGAAGTGGCAGCTTATCCTGAAACCCACCCACAGGCACGCAACTGTGAAGTCGGAATCAAATGGTTCAAGCATAAAGTCGAACAAGGTGCGGACTCCGCCATCACTCAATACTTCTATAACGTAGACAGTTATTTGTACTTCATCGATAACTGCGAACGTCATGGCATTGACCTTCCGATTATTCCAGGCGTGATGCCGATTACCAACTACGAAAACTTGGTACGTTTTTCGGCAGGTTGCGGTGCGGAAGTTCCTCGCTGGCTGAAATGTCGTCTGGAAAGCTTTGAAGATGACAAAGAAAGCCTATTAGCCTTTGGTCAGGATGTCGTCACCGAAATGTGTCAACGTTTGTTGGATGCAGGCGCTCCAGGCATTCACTTCTATAGCATGAACCAAACTCAGCCGACTTTGGATATCGCCAAGTCACTGACATTCAAAAACGCTTAATCAACACCAAGCGGACGTCTCCATGAGAATTTCACGGTTTTACTTTCCCACCGAATTTCAAACTGGAGACACCCTTACGCTCACTAAAGAGCAAGCACACTACGCTTTGACTGTGCTTCGCCTCAAACATGAGCGTCCCGTTGAGCTGTTTGACGGCAAAGGCAAGCAAGCGCTCGCCACCTTGATTCACACCAGTCGCCGTACTGCGGATGTCGTGATTGACCGTGTTTCCATCCCGGAAAACGAATCCCCAATCCAAACAATTTTATTGCAAGGTATCTCTAAAGGAGATCGCATGGACTTCACCGTTCAAAAATGTGTGGAACTAGGGATTACTGCGATACAACCTTTGTGGACGGAGCATTGTGATGTCAAAAACGACAAAATCGATAAAAAATTACAGCACTGGCAGGAAATCACGATCAACGCCTGTGAGCAATCCAATCGCAATGTCGTGCCAGACATTCTGCCTCCGCTAGAGATTGGAGAATGGTTTGCCCTTCAAACCTCGGTCAAAGGCTTAGTCCTTCACCCCTATGCTTCACAAAGCATGAAAAGCATAGAAGAGTTTGGAGAAAACACCATTCATCTACTGGTTGGCCCCGAAGGCGGATTAACAGAAGCAGAAGTCTCGCTAGCACAAACCAAAGGTATGACCCCCGTTACACTCGGCCCCCGCATTCTACGCACGGAAACAGCAGGCATGGCTGTACTGGCAATTTTGCAAGCAAAATTCGGAGATTTCTGACAATCCTCCATGGTTTGTTCGAGGTTTATCCTTACTGCCCCCTATCTGTCTTCTCGTCGATTGCTTATAATAACCTCCAATTTCACAGCGCAGAGAAACGAATGAACTCACAAGTCCCTCATTTACAGACTGCTCTAAGCGGTCCACTATACAAGTTGGAATCCCTTTTATTGAGTCACCAAGCGGATATTGAATGTTGGTTCAGAAAGCAGTTCAAAAAAACGCCAGCCCCTTTCTATGCGTCTGTTGATTTACGCAACGCCGGCTACAAGCTCGCGCCAGTGGACACCAACCTATTTCCGGCTGGGTTCAACAATCTGCACCCTGACTTGAAACCTTTGGCGATTCAAGCGGCGCAAAGTGCGGTTACCCAAGCTTGCCCGATTACTGATGGTGTACTTATCATCCCGGAAAACCATACGCGCAACACTTTCTATCTGGAAAACCTTTGCACTTTACAAGAGATCGTGACGCTGGCGGGTTATGAAGTACATATTGGAAGCATCAACCCTGAAATCACCGAAACCACAAAAATCGAATTGCCTTCCGGCAAAGTGTTGACAATCAAGCCAATCAAACGTCAAGGTGAACGTGTGGGTGTCGATGACTTTTTTCCATGTGCAGTATTGCTGAACAACGACTTGTCCGCTGGACGCCCTGCAATTCTGGAAGATATTGACCAAACCTTGTTACCACCTCTGGACTTGGGCTGGGCTAACCGCTACAAAACGCACCATTTCACCCATTATCAAAACGTGGCGGAAGAGTTTGCTGAGTTGATTGATATCGACCCTTGGTTGATCAGCCCTCTTTCATTACAGTGCGGCCCCATTAATTTCAAAGAACGTACTGGTTTAGAGAATCTTGCCAAAGCCGTCAATCAAGTACTTGAAACTACTCAAAAACATTACGACCAGCATGATATCAACTGTAAACCGTTTGCCATCGTCAAATCCGATAGCGGTACATACGGCATGGCGATCATGTCAGTAAAAGATTCGGAAGACATCCTCAACCTGAACCGCAAGCAACGCAACAAAATGGCGTCTGCCAAAGAAGGCTTGGTATCGGAGAAAATGCTGGTTCAAGAAGGCGTCTACACCCATGAAACCTGGGAAGGCGCCGTTGCCGAGCCGGTGGTTTACATGATTCACAACCAAGTGGTCGGCGGATTCTATCGCGTTCACACCGGGAAAACGGCAACCGATAACCTGAATTCTCCGGGCATGCATTTTGAACCACTCTCATTTGAAGGGTCTCTGGTATCACCAGACCAATCAAAAGATTGTGATGCTACCCCGAATCGCTTCTATGCCTACGGTGTGGTCGCACGATTGGCATTGATTGCAGCAGCCAGAGAGATTGCCGATGCTAAACAGAACAATGCGCAAAATCACATTGAAGACACTTCTCTAGAAGCGTAAAAAAGGACACCTGATGCAAATCAAACTCGGCATAGTCATGGATCCTATCGACGGGATTAAACCCTATAAAGACAGCTCATTTGCCATGTTGCTTGAAGCCCAGCGTAGAGGCTATGCTCTTTTTTATATGGAGCCGCAGGACATTTACCTGAAAAACGGCAAACCTTTCGCAACCACTTCTGAATTGAAAGTCTGGGATAGACCTAAGTCCGACACGACATCACAATATTTCGGCTTTGGCGGCTCCGCTGATACCGCCTTGAGTGACTTGGACATCATCCTCATTCGTCAAGATCCGCCATTCAACAACGACTATCTTTACAGCACCCACATGCTGGAGCTTGCCGAAGCTGAAGGCGTATTGGTCGTCAACAAGCCTCAAACTCTACGTGATGCCAATGAAAAACTGTTCGCTAGCTGGTTCCCGGAGTGTATTCCGCCAACCATCGTTTCTGCCAATGCTGGCAAAATCAAAACCTTCATCCAAGACCATCAGGACACGATTCTGAAACCTTTGGATGCAATGGGCGGTGCCTCCATTTTCCGTGTCAAAAAAGATGATCCGAACATCAACGTCATTATCGAAAACATGACCGGACACGGCAAACACCACATTATGGCGCAAATCTATTTGCCCGAAATTTCTGAGGGCGATAAACGCATTCTGCTCGTCAATGGGGAGCCAGTGCCTTATGCACTTGCACGCATCCCGGCACAAGGTGAAACGCGCGGCAATATTGCTGCTGGTGGCACAGGAGTCGGCATTGCACTTTCCGATCGCGACTATTGGCTGTGTGAACAGATTCGCCCAACCCTGCAAGCCAAAGGTCTGTACTTTGTCGGCTTGGATGTGATTGGTGATTACATTACCGAAATCAACGTCACCAGCCCAACTTGTATCCGCGAGTTGGATGAACAATATCACCTCAATATCGCCGGCACACTATTCGACCACCTAGAAGGTTTGCTGAACTAGGATGTTTCGCCTGTTTCGCTTACCACTTCTACTGCTGTTGACTTTCTGGCTAACTGCATGCGGCACGTCTTCAGTACAGGATGTGGTACGCCAGACATTCTATGTGTTCGGCACTGCTGTGCATATTGAAATCGTCAACACCCCAAAAGATAAAGCCATGGCGGCGATTCATGCCATTGAAGTCGATTTCAATCACTTCAACCGCGAGTGGCATGCTTGGGAAAAAGGCGGTCTACTCAGTAAGGTCAACGATGCCATTGCAAACAATCAATCTATTGTTGTACCGGAAAGTGTTAAAGCTTTCATCGTCAAATCCCAACATCTCTCTAAAGAGTCTGACTATTTGTTTGACCCCGGCATCGGCAACCTGTTAAAGCTCTGGGGATTTGAATCTGAAGACTGGCATGGACCGCCGCCGCCGCAAGACAAAATCAACGCTTGGCTGAAAAGCCGTCCTTCAATTGCCAATATCCACTTTGATGGCGACAAACTTTCCAGCACCAACACTAATGTCAAACTCGATTTTGGCGGTAACGCCAAAGGGCTAGCGCTTGATAGAGCCATTAACACCCTGAAATCGGCAGGCATTGAAAACGCCATCGTCAATATCGGTGGCGATATGCGCATTATCGGCACTAAAGACGGCCAAGCATGGAGAATCGGCGTGCAAGACCCAAAAAATCCGAAAACTGTTATGGGTATGGTCAAACTTTCGGGAGATGAAAGCATTGTGACCTCCGGCACCTATGAGCGTTACTTCACATGGAAGGGCAAAACTTATGCACACATTCTTGACCCCACCACTGGCTATCCTGAAGAACACTTTTTGTCTGTCACAGTAATCAACAAGGATGCCACCACTGCTGACACGGCATCGACTGCTCTGATGGTTGCCGGCCCTAAACGTTGGGAAAAAATCGCTAAACAGATGGGGATCACCAAAGCCTATTTGGTTGATGACAAGGGTAATAAAATCATTACAGATGCCATGAAACCCTATCTGACTTTGATGGGAAACAAGGCGAAATAGCCAAGCTTACATCTCGGAACCGCTTTTCCGAGGAGAATGAAAACAAAATTGTTATAATGCCGTTATGACTTCGTTGACCTCTTTCCAACACCAAATTCTCATAGCCATGCCTTCTTTGGAGAATACTTGGTTCGAGAGAACTGTCATTTACATGGTTGAAGATAACAAGCATGGTTCGATGGGACTGGTCATCAACCTGCCACATAAACTGACCACCGCCCAGCTATTGGAACACTTCAAACTGGAAATCCAAAAAGACTCTCCAATGCTTGAAGAGCCGGTTTTAATTGGCGGTCCTGTGGACGTTGAGCATGGTTTTATCCTCCACAAGAGCGAAGACTGCTGGCAAAAATCCATGGCATTGCAGGACGGATTGTCCATGACGGTTTCCGAAGACCTTTTGAAAGCCATTGCCGATGGAACAGGTCCTGAGAAATTCCTGACATGCCTCGGGTTTGCCGGTTGGGAAAAAGGCCAGTTACAGCAAGAAATTCAAGACAATAGCTGGTTGACTATTCCTTACAACGAATCCTTGTTATTCGATGTCCCGGTTGAATCTCGCTGGGAAGTCGCTATGGGAACACTCGGCGTTTCACCAGAAAACCTCAGCAGCGACGCGGGGCACGACTGACATGACCTTACCTGCCTCTAAACCTATCGAAGGACAGGTTCTCGGGTTCGACTTCGGTCTTAAACGCATCGGTGTTGCTGTTGGACAAACCATTACCGCCACAGCCAGCCCACTTAGCATCGTCAACAGCCAAGATGGCAAGCCGGATTGGGAGACTATCACCCAAATTTTTGAGCAATGGAAACCCGTTGCCATCGTCGTCGGATTACCGATGCGATTGAATGGCGAAGAGCAAGCTTTGACGCAGCCGGCGCGCAAATTCGGTCAACGCTTAAGCGGACGCTATAACACCCCTGTATTTTTTATCGAAGAGCAACTCAGCTCTATCGAAGCGGAAAAACGTCGCAAACATGCCAAACAAAATGTCGACGACCATGCCGCACAAATTATTTTGGAAAATTGGCTTGAGTCAGTCAAAAATCACGCTGACCTCAGCGAATAAAAGACGTACAATAAGCACAATTTTACACCCCAACCTGGCAGATTTTTGGTAGACATCGTTTAGAGGAGCTTCCATGAGACTTTCTACGCCCAACATTCAGCTTAATGAAAAAGGGAAACTGCGTCATTTCCTGACGCTGGAAGGACTTAAACATCATCATCTAACCGAAATTCTCGATGTCGCCGAAAGCTTCATTGACCCACTGACCGGCGAAATCAACAAGCTCGACACGCTTCATGGTAAAGCAATCATGAACCTTTTCTTTGAGCCAAGCACCCGAACACTGACTACTTTCGAAATTGCCGAAAAACGTCTATCTGCCGATGTCGTCAACCTCAACATCGAAACCTCATCCACCAAAAAAGGCGAAACACTCCTTGATACCTTATGGAATCTGGAAGCCATGTTGGCGGATATGTTCGTGGTCAGACACAGCGAAAGTGGCGCCGCGCACTTTATTGCCAAGCACGTCGCACCCCATGTGCATGTTGTGAATGCCGGTGATGGACAACACGCTCACCCGACACAGGCAATGCTGGATGTTTTCACCATTCGCAAACACAAGGGTGATATTTTCGACCTGAAAGTGGCGATTATCGGTGACGTGCAACACTCTCGCGTCGTGCGCTCGCAAATTCAGGCACTCAGCATTCTTGAGGCACGTGAAATACGCGTCATTGGCCCAAAAACCCTACTACCTTCCCACCCGGAAGCACTCGGCATCCATGTCTATGACAATGTCGAAGAAGGACTGGAAGGGGTTGATGTCGTCATCAATGTCCGCTTACAAAATGAGCGAATGAAAAGTGCCTTACTGCCAAGTGAAAAAGAATTCTTCAACCTTTATGGTCTCACCAAAGAACGCTTGGCCTACGCAAAACCTGATGCCATCGTCATGCACCCTGGACCGATTAACCGCGGTGTAGAAATAGATTCAGAAGTTGCCGATGGTGAACAGTCCGTCATACTTGAACAAGTAACCTATGGTATTGCGGTGCGAATGGCGGTCATGTCCATCATCTTCCGCAACTCACAGGAACTTCAAGAAGAAAAACGACAAGCCTTGTTAGACCTCAACATGATGGAGACTTCAGAATGAGATTGATGGTTGAAAACATCCGAATCTTAGACCCACAACAGGATATCGACCAGGTCACCAACCTTTATGTGGCGAGAGGTCGAATCCTCGGCATTGGTAAAGAAGCACCTGAAGGGTTTGAAGCAGACCGAATCATCAACGGCACCGGTAAATGGCTTTTCCCGGGACTGGTTGATTTACAAGCACGTCTTGCCGAGCCAGGCAGTCATTATGAAGGCACCATCGCTTCTGAAACAAAAGCAGCCGTATCCGGCGGTATCACCACCATTTGCTGTCCGCCAGACACTATGCCAGTCAACGACTCACAAGCCGTTACTGAACTTATTCAACGCCGTGCGCGCCAAGCAGCGACCGCGTTTGTCTTGCCTATCGGCGCAATTACCAAAGAACTTGGCGGACAATATCTGTCTAACATGGCAGCACTGAAAAATGCCGGTTGTATCGCATTGAGCCAAGCCAACTCACCGATTCAAAACTCGCTTACACTGAAAAATGCCATGGCTTATGCTGCCAGTAATGACATCTTACTGATGCTTCGCTCGGAAAACAAAAACCTCAAAAATAACGGGGTCGCACACAGCGGTGTCGTCAGCTCGCGTTTAGGTCTAACTGAAATCCCTGCTTCCGCAGAAACTGCAGCATTGGCTAGAGACTTGATTTTGGTAGAAGAAACTGGGGTTCGCGCCCACTTCTCACTTATCTCTACCGCTCGTTCCGTAGAAATGATTGCTGATGCAAAAAAACATGGATTGCCGGTTACCTGTGATGTCGCTGCCCACCAATTGCATTTGACAGAATACGATGTCATGGATTTTGACTCACTATTCCATGTCACGCCTCCGTTGCGGAGCCATGATGATAAAGCGGCACTTCGTATCGGTTTGAAGATGGGCGTGATTGATGCCATCGTTAGTGACCACACTCCGCTGGATCGTGATGACAAGCTGTTACCTTTCGGTGAAAGCGCTCCGGGTATCAGTAGCTTGGAAACCCTACTTGCTTTGACTTTGA
Source organism: Hydrogenovibrio marinus (assembly GCF_013340845.1). Classification (NCBI taxonomy): domain Bacteria; kingdom Pseudomonadati; phylum Pseudomonadota; class Gammaproteobacteria; order Thiotrichales; family Piscirickettsiaceae; genus Hydrogenovibrio; species Hydrogenovibrio marinus. Next base: position 462,158 of record NZ_AP020335.1, on the reverse strand, counting down.
AACTGGTAGAGGAAGATGTTCTGGACCTTAATCAAGCATTGGCGAAGGTCACCAACCACCCGGCCAATATCATCGGATTGCATCACGGTAGCCTAGAAACCGGCAACTCCGCTGACTTCTGTATCTTTGACCCAGAAACCCACTGGACTCTAGAGCGCAAAGAGATGATCAGTAAAGGAGATAACTCGCCTTTCCAAGGTTGGGAGTTCAGAGGCCAAATTGAAGCGACCTATTTCCAAGGCCGTCCGGTTTATCAAAACAATCCGGTGTAAACACGCCAGTGTTTTACCGGTTTTAAGCCCTCGAAAGACTCATGCGTTTTCTCAACCAAACCGAACAAGCTGGTGGCTGGTGGCTCACCAGCGTCGAATTGGATGATGCAACACCGCTTCCCTTCGGGTTTCAACTCAACATCGATGGCAGTGATTTAGCGCTTTTTCGCCAACAAGGAAGTGAAGCACAATTCTTGTCCACATCCAATATTGATATTGAAAATACCGATTCCATTCGCTCCAATGTCGATACCCCAACCTGGCAGATTTTTCAGGAATGCTTGGCGCCGGAGCCGACGCAAGGTCCAACCCTTTTACTCGCATCCGACCTTAACATAGCGAACCTGTTGCACTTTGCACAAAGCGCTGCACCAGACAATAAGTTTGTTGCGTTGTTAGAAGCGTCTGAAAACTTTCCATTCACAGTTAAACCCGCCAAGTTTTTATTTGAAGATTTCCCGCCAGAAGCGATTGGCGCTTGTCCATTGTTGGAGGACTGGAAAATTCCCAACCGACTGTGTTCTGAAAAGGGGTTACCCGGGTGTTTTGAAGGCAAAATTGATACGGCATTATCGGAATGGCAATCGACAACTTCATGGCAAGAGCGCTGGCGGGTTATCGACTTCAGAATCCTTAACGAATCCATAACGAATTCTTGATAAACCCTGACAATATGGGGTTTTTGACTATATTTGGTTTTTGGTACTGCGAAATGCTAAACACTTGTCGCTATTGGATAAGAACCCACTAATATAACTGCGTTAAGATGAACCCATGACAAGGTTGAGGCTTTGTCTAAACATGTATTTTCATGTTTACACCTCCTTAGTTTAGCCCTCCCGCATATTGAGGGCTTTTTTTTGCCCATTTTTCAATCGTCTTTCAGAATTCCATTCAAGTCCATATCTTCAAGATAATGGGTATCGACATGTTCGGCTTCATGTTTCAAACTTTTTGCCAGCAACGCCACCTTTTGCGCAATCTCATGTTTACATTGTGAGTCCACCACGCCAAGTGCTGCGGCAATCAAAGTTTCCAGTTCTTCGAAATGCTCTTCCGAAATGGTGTCTACCTGTTCCGGTTCCAACATTCTTTTAAAGCGGACGACGACTTCTTTCGCATGTCTTTTGTAATGCATCTCTACACCTCATTCCTTTTTAGCGTGTCACAACCCGCCCTATCAATCATCGGTAAAAATCGCTTCACCACTGGTGACAATAAGGGGGTCAACTTCACCGACAACTTTTGAATCTTTTTCAGCATAATCAAAATGATTCAGCACACAGCGCATGGCTTCCAAGCGCGCACGTTTCTTATCATTTGATTTGATAACCGTCCAAGGTGCATCGGCGGTATTGGTATGAAAAAACATGTCTTCTTTCGCTTGGGTGTAATCATCCCATCTATCCAAAGACGCTAAATCGATTGGGCTTAACTTCCACTGTTTCAAAGGATCGTGTTTACGTTCCTTGAAACGCTTCAGCTGCTCTTTCTGACCGACCGAAAACCAAAGTTTGATGAGCACAATGCCGTCTTCAACCAGCAAGCGCTCGAATTCAGGAGCCTGATGCATAAAGCGGGTGAACTCCAATGGGGTACAAAAACCCATCACACGTTCCACACCAGCGCGGTTGTACCAGGAGCGGTCAAAAAACACCATCTCACCAGCTGTCGGAAAATGCTCAACATAGCGCTGGAAGTACCATTGACCTTCTTCAGTCTCTGTCGGTTTTTCCAATGCCACCACTCTCGCACCACGCGGGTTCAAATGCTCCATGAACCGTTTGATGGTTCCTCCTTTACCGGCGGCATCTCGACCCTCAAACAAAACAATGAGACGTTTACCTTCCTGCCTCATCCAATGCTGCAACTTCAAAAGCTCTATTTGCAGGCTTTGTTTAATTTTCTCATAGTCTTGACATGCCATCTTTTCGTCATAAGGATAGCTAACATCACTTGATTGTATTTTTTTCATTTGCATATGCTCATGCCATCTTGATTTTCATGTGTGACGTCTTCATTCTAACCCTTGTATAATGTCCGAATAATGAATTTTTAATGTTAAAGAGACGTTTCCATGTCGAACCCTGAACTGATACAACGCTATCAACAAGTGCTGGATAAAATCCGTCAACATGATCCTGATCACCATGTTTCATTACTGGCGGTGAGCAAAACCAAACCGATAGAAGACATCATCACTTTGGCGGAAGCCGGGCAAACTTGTTTTGGCGAGAACTACCTTCAGGAAGCATTGGAGAAAATCGAAGTTCGCCCAGATTTGGAGTGGCACTTTATTGGCCCGATTCAATCCAACAAGACGCGTCCCATTGCGGAAAACTTCACCATGGTACATAGTGTGGATCGCTTAAAAATTGCGCAACGTCTAAGTGCACAACGCCCAACAGATTTACCGCCGCTAAAGATTCTGCTTGAAGTCAATATTGATGATGAAGCAACCAAGTCAGGCTTCACACCAACAGAACTACTTTCCGTTGCAAAAGAAGTTGCTCAGTTGCCTAACATCGAATTACGCGGGTTGATGGCAATCCCCTCGCCTCGAACCGGGTTGGAAGAACAGCGCAAACCCTTTAAGAAAATGAAAGATTTGCTAAAAACCTTACAACAACAGCTACCGAATCAAACATTGGATACTTTATCCATGGGGATGTCTGGCGACTTGGAAGCCGCAATTCTTGAAGGTGCCACGATCGTGCGCATCGGCACCGACATCTTCGGTGCTCGAAACTATAACACTCCGTAAATCCTAACTTAACCCGTCATTTCTTCTGCAACGACTTGGCTGTGATAGTCTGACCAGAAATGCGGATTGGCCTTATCCCAAAACCCTTGCCAATCCTCTGGAATGGTGTCGACGTCCAACAACGCGCCAGCAGGCATGACCGGATAAATTTCCGCCAAAGTCTTTACTTGTGTTTCACTGACTCGTCGATAAATATCACTCGCACTGATTTCTGTTGTTGACCTCAAACCCGCCGCTGCTAACATTTGCTTGAAATGGTGAATAACAGAACCCTGATAATTAGCAACCCGTTGTGCCTTACTTGGCACATCGAGCGCTTTAGAACGTCTAGGATTTTGAGTGGCGACCCCCGTTGGACATTTATCTGTATTGCAATGTAATGACTGAACACAGCCGAGTGCGAACATCATCCCCCTCGCGGAGTTTACAGTATCCGCTCCCAGCGCCAACGCACGAAACAAATGAAAAGCAGACAATATCTTACCGGAAGCGATAATACGAATCTGATCTCGCAAGCCACAGCCCACCAAACCGTTATGCACAATATACAACGCTTCTTTTAACGGTGTGCCCATTGAGTTAGAGAACTCAATAGGAGCTGCTCCCGTACCACCTTCACCGCCATCTACGGTAATAAAGTCCGGCACAATTTTGGTCACCAGCATTGCCTTACAAAGTGCAAGAAACTCCTCGGTACGCCCCACCGCCAATTTAAAGCCAACGGGTTTTCCCGATATTTCTCGTAATTCCTCTATAAACTTCAACAACCCGATAGGCGAATCAAATGCACTGTGCATCGGTGGAGAAACCACATCTTTTCCGACTTCCACTCCTCTTATCTCGGCAATTTCTTCCGTCACCTTTGCGCCGGGCAACAGGCCGCCATGACCAGGTTTGGCACCTTGAGACAACTTAATTTCAATCATTCTGACCTGTTCTAATTTTGCCGCTTGAGTGAATTTATGGTGGTCGAATTGGCCATCATGTGTGCGATAACCGAAATATCCGGTGCCGATCTGCATAACCAAGTCTCCACCATTCACGAGATGATAAGGACTCAGCCCGCCTTCACCGGTATTGTGTGCAAAGTTACCTAGCTTGGCACCTAGGTTCAGTGCGCGAATCGCATTTTGACTCAATGCGCCATAACTCATCGCAGAAATATTAATCAGAGCAGAACAGTAAGGATAACGGCAGCGTCCTTCGCCAAGAACCACTCTTGGATCTTCCACCATGGCTTCAACGGGAAAAAGCGAGTGATTCGTCCATTCATATCCGACACGGGTTACATCAAACTGCGTTCCAAACGGGATAGTATCTCTTTCCCCTTTTGCACGCTGATAGACCAAGGAACGGAATTCACGGCTAATGGGCTTACCATTGGTATCATCTTCAACGAAATATTGCTGAATTTCAGGACGAATGGATTCAAATAGATAACGAATATGACCTAAAACAGGGTAGAGTCTGAGAATGGTATGTTGGGTTTGCAAGATGTCATGCACACCAAGCAATAATAGTGGTAGCCAAACAGCGAATGTCCACCAGACTTGGTACCAGAAAAACCCTAACACTGTGATTAAGAGCGTAAAAACAACCGAAAAAATGACAAATGCATCCTGCATCGTTCTCATAAGCGTGCCACCATTTATTATTTTTTACACTCATAGTAAATGGGCTAAGCAAAATAGACTAGTTTTTTTGGCTGATATTTTTGAACGTTGGGAAATAGTTATGGCTGGAGGCAGACCATCCCCCCAACCTGGCAGTTTTTGATTGCTTATCGCTGACACCAAACAATCAGGCGACAGAAACATCCTGATTGGTAGCAGGCGTTGTATTCACGGCATCCGTAGCCGTTTCCTTATTAGGATTGATCACAATACCGCTGGGTTTCAATGTCGTTTCACTCAACGGTACTCTGTTGATAAGTGCATCATGCAAATCTTGAAGTCTTTGCAAAATAATCGACTGCGTTCCTTCTTCAGGGAAACGTGATGCGACCACATCAGCAAGCATTTTTTCAGCAATCTGACGGGCATTGTCAAACTGCTGACTCAAGGTATCGACCACGTTTTGCATTTTTTGCAAATACGCTGGCAATGCTACAACAGAAGAACCAGGGGTAGCGCCATTCGCACTGGCAACATCACTGCTACCTTGTTGCTGATAGGCTGCTGCCTGTTGGTAACTCGCCGCATAGGTTTGTGTTTGCTGTAAATTAACACTCACACTTTGCAACTGACCGAAATCAACATTCAAATCCACCGCTTTTTTGAAGGCTTTCTCAATGTCGCCCTTAAAGAAGTGATTTGCCAAATTATCCACCTGTTGAAAGACATCAAAAATCGCTTTCATTTCATTGTCATTTAAATCACCTTTTACCGAAAAACCGAAACGTTCTTCAAAGGCTGTGGATTCCATTGCTTGTGTGCTTTCAAAATAACGGGCGCCGCTTGGTCCTGACTTGACACTTTGCTGTGTTTGATAGGATTTGTACTCGGCATAAAGCTGGCGGAAGTCGACACTGACTTGGTCACCTTCTTTCGTGGTGAGATTCAAGGTCATGGTATTGCTATAGGCATACTGCGTCTGTGCGCTGGAAGCATAAGATGCCTGTTGCAATGCCTTGGAAGGCGAAAAGCTATCCAATAACGACGAAACCGGAAAACCGGACTTATTTTTGTTGTTGGCGTCTTCATGATCCTGACGGTTCTTCAATAATTCTGACAAAACCGTAGCAGCACGACCACTTTGGCCGAGCAAATCTGAAACACTTTCACTTGATGGCATGATTGAATTTGACACTGGTCTACACCTCACTTTTAGCCTTAAGCGCTACTCGTTCATAAACAAATCGAATTATCGACCGTCAGAACAACACATCCTATTGAGCGCTTGAACGTCCGTGTGAGCGGCATTTATTATTCTGTTTAACTTTTTATCGACCGTTTTTTTAGAACTTTAATGAAATTCAATAAGTTAAGTTCATCCGCCCCAAAAAAGTTTTATGGTGATCTAAGCAAAAAAACACTACAAAAAGTAATGTTATTCAGGCAATATTGAAGACAGTATGACTAAAAGCTATATTTTTAAACATCCGATTTTTGTACCTAACAAGGAAGCTCTTAGACGCTTATGAGAAATAACCAGCCAATAACTAACGAAGAGTACAAAGTTCCACAAGGCATTCACCTTGTTTCAAAAACAGATTTAGTTGGAAATATTATTGAGTGTAATGATGCTTTTGAGGCAGCAAGTGGGTTCACTCGTAATGAACTAATTGGACAACCCCACAATATCATTCGTCACCCCGATGTGCCACCAGTGGTATTTGAGGACATGTGGAAAACGCTCAAAAGTGGTCTTACTTGGAGTCAATTAGTAAAGAACCGTCGAAAAAATGGTGGATTTTACTGGGTTCTGGCACAAGCCACTCCTATTTTTGCAAATGGGAAACCCATTGGTTACATGTCGGTTAGATCTGCCATTAATGAAGAACAAAAGAAAGCTGCAACACAAGCCTATAAGGATATTGCTTCCGGCAAAGCCCATATTCACTATGGACAAATTTATTACGGAATCAACTGGCAAAAGCTCAATATATTCGCAGGCATCAAATTAACAACGCTACTTCCGTCCATTGCGACGATTGCACTCCTTCCTATCATCGCAACCAAATTTTTAGGCGCCCACGTTACACTGGAATATGCAGGGCTTACTCTTTTATTGGGTTCTCTTATTTGGGTTGGTTTTAAGCAAGAACGCAACTATGCGAAGTACACGAAACAGCTTTTGCAACTTGCTAGCGGTGACATATTAAATTCCAAAAATGTTGATGCTAGATCGTCATCTGGAAAACTAATCAAAAGTATGGAATCTGTTTCACTTGCTTACCTAGCAAGCTGCGAAGAAGCGGCTTCACAGCTAGACAAGGCTCGTCAAATGCAGTTAGTTCTTGATAAGACCGACTGCAATGTGATGATTGCTGACAAAAACTACAACATCACCTATATGAACGAGCGGCTAAAAGACCTTTTTGAAGAAAAGTATGAACAGATCAAATCAGAATTTCCCAGCTTTGATATCAAAAACCTGATTGGCTCGAACATAGATATTTTCCATAAAAATCCTGCTCACAATCGAGCCATGCTTGATCAAATGCCTGATGAAATGAAGGCAAATATCAAAATCAGTAATCTCCATTTTGAATTGCACGTTATGGCAATGAAAGATCGTACCGGATCACGTATTGGCACGCTCGTAGAATGGGTAGATCGTACACAAGACCTTGTCATCCTTGAAGAAGTCAAACACACTATTGATTTAATGAAGTTTGGAATCCTAGATAAGCGAATTGATGTTTCAAAAATATCGGGCGTCACCCGTGAAGTCAGTGAATCCATCAATGAATTAATTGATGCTTTAGAAATGCCAATCAACCAGGCCATTAAAGTTGCTACTGATATGGCTGATGGTGTATTAAACCACCACATAGAAACGCCTGCACATGGTCGTTTTGCACTATTGCAAGATGCACTGAATGTTGCTGTCGATAATCTCGGTTCTCTAATTGGGCAAACCAAAAATGCCATAGACAGCGTAAAAGGTAGCGCGCTTGAAATAAGTAACTCAAGCATTGAGCTGAACGACAGAACACAGCAACAAGCAGCCTCCATTGAAGAAACCGCTGCCAGCATGGAACAAATGACCTCCACCGTTAAACAAAACGCAGACAATGCTATTGAAGCCAGCAAAGTCACCAAACACAGCGCTCAACAAGCAGGCAGTGGCGTCACTGTGATGGAAAATGCCATTGCTAGCATGGAACAAATCCATGAATCCAGTCAAAAAATCAACGATATTATCAGCCTGATCGACAACATCGCTTTCCAAACAAATCTGTTAGCACTTAACGCAGCGGTTGAAGCGGCTCGTGCCGGAGAGCATGGACGAGGCTTTGCGGTGGTTGCCGGAGAGGTTCGTAATCTCGCTGGTAAATCAGCGGAAGCAGCAAAAGATATCCGCAACCTTATTGAGGATACGGTGCAGAAGGTTTCCGAAGGAACACAGCATGTCAAAAACTCCGGAGAGGCATTGAATGGTATTGCGGAATCCATCAATAAAGTCAACCAGATTATTGAAGAGATCGCGGCGTCCAGCCACGAACAATCGGAAGGTGTCGACCAGGTTAACTTAGCCATCACAAGCATTGATGGCGCTGTACAACAAAATGCGGCTTTGGTTGAAGAATCAACTGCAACAGCAGAGCAACTTGGCAACATGGCTGAAGCGATGGACCATACTATATTGGCTTTCACTATCAACCATTTCATGTCTCACCTTTACACACCCGCAGAAACCATGGGCTTCGACTTCTCAAGTGCTCGTCGAGGGCACAGACAATGGCGTGTCAAAGTCAGAGCCTATATCAACCATGTGGATATTGACTTTGATCGCAACACAGCATCCGATGGCACTCAATGCGCTCTTGGTAAATGGATTTACGGTCCTGGAAAAGTCGTGAGCCATTTACCGTCATATACGGAACTAGAACACGCTCACTCAAACCTGCATGCTTTCATCGGTTCCGTGCTGGATTTAGTGGATGTCGGTGACGTTGAGAAAGCCACTGAAGAAATGGATAAACTTGAGTCCATGAGCCTAGATGTGATTGATAAAATCACAGCCCTTGAAAAAGATATTGCCATGGGTGGGACAGAAACCCGACATACTTCTCAACCAAAACCTGTGACAAAGACTGTTTCAGCGACGTCAAATTCGGTAAAATCTTCCACAGACAAACCAAAAATAGCGGTAACACATAAACCGGCTTCTGATATCACTCTCCATAGCGATACAGACACCCAAACACCGCCACCTTCCACACTAGAAATGGAAAGTTGCGATGAATGGGGAGAGTTTTAGAGCTGATCAAATGCCATTGTGTTGACCGCTAATAGCAACAGGGAGTGGTTAACACAATGAACTCTAATATCAAAATCAGTTTTATCGGCTCGGGCAACATGGCGCTTAGCCTGATCAAGGGACTTATTGCCAGTGGCTTTCCCGCCACCAATATCATTGCCACCGATCCAAACGAATCTAAAAGACAATCCATTTCCCAAACACTTGGTATCGCCTGCCTGGAAGACAATGCTTCAGCAGTAGCGCAATCCGATATTGTGGTTCTGGCTATTAAACCTCAAGTTTTGCAGAACGTCTGCACAGAAGTCGGTGGTGCCATGCAACAGAAAAACCCGCTTATCATTTCTGTTGCCGCTGGTGTTCGTGCCACTGATATTGTACGCTGGCTTGGCGGCAAGGTTGCCGTGGTGCGCTGCATGCCAAACACGCCTGCGATGATTCAAAGTGGTGCTACAGGACTTTACGCAAACGAGTTCGTGTCCGAAGAACAAAAAAGTCAGGCTGAAAACATTCTTCGAGCGGTTGGAATCACCGTATGGGTCAAAACTGAATCCGATTTAGATACCGTCACAGCGGTCTCTGGTTCTGGACCTGCCTATTATTTCCTATTTATGGAAGCTATGCAAAAAGCCGCTCAAGGTATGGGATTAAGTGAGCAAGCTGCTAGAATTCTGACCATTCAAACTGCGTTTGGTGCTGCAAAAATGGCGCTGGAAAGCTCAGAAGACTGTGCTCAGTTACGTAGAAACGTAACCTCACCGAATGGCACCACTGAAAAAGCCATCCAATCTTTTGAAAGCAATCGTCTGGAGGACATTGTTGCAGAGGCGATGATGTGTGCTAAACTTCGTGCGGAAACGCTGGCAGATGAACTTTCCGACTGCCCGCCACCGAAAAAATTAGAACAGCATTAAACACTTGATCAGTCGTATCAAAATACACAAACGGAGAAGATTATGTCACCAATAGGTCAAGGCGGATTGTTCTTAATCCAGTTTATTGCCGGATTAATCGTATTCTCGCTGATTCTGAGGTTTTTACTCAGAGCAGCTTATGTTGATTGGCGCCATCCAATTGTCACTTTTATCGCCAAAGTCACCAATCCACTTTGCGTGCCTTTCAATAAAATCCTTACCCTTAGAGGTCGCTGGGATTGGAGCGCCCTACTTACCGCACTGGTAATTGAAGGTGTTTCCGCCTACTTGATTGGTTGGCTGGGTGGGCGTGACTACAGCTTCCTTCTGATTGTCATCTATTCTGTTACCGAGCTTTTAAATCAGATATTGGACATGATGTTCTGGATAATCATCATTCAAGCTGTCTTGAGCTGGGTCGTTCAAGGCTACAATCCGAATGTGGCAATTTTTTATCAACTTGCGGAGCCAATATTGCGTCCATTTCAACGAGTTGTTCCTCCGATTGGCGGGCTGGATTTATCCCCTCTCGTTGCGATTCTTGTCATCAAACTTATCCAAATCGTTGTTGTCGGTTCAATTGCACAAATCGGGCAAGGATTAGTTGCTTAATACCCTATAGAATCGAGTAAAATAACGCCCATGAAATCGGTCGGTATCGTCAGTTCCCAAACTTTGCATGTCTCCACACCTTTAAACATGGTGTGCGGTTCCGTATTGCCTGAATACGACATCGCTTATGAGACTTATGGTTCCCTTGACGCAGAAAAATCCAATGCCATCCTAATATGCCACGCTTTAAGTGGTCATCAGCATGTGGCAGGTTTTCATGAAGGGAATAAAAACCCAGGCTGGTGGGATGACTATATTGGCCCTGGAAAAGTTATCGATACTAACCAGTTTTTTGTTGTCTGCTCCAACAATCTCGGCGGGTGCCACGGTTCATCTGGCCCCGCCAGCACCAACCCTGAAACTGGAAAAGTTTACGGCCCTGACTTTCCGATTGTGACCTGCAAAGATTGGGTCAACAGCCAGAATGAACTACGCCAACACTTAGGCATTGACGCTTGGTCAGCCATAATCGGTGGTTCAATGGGCGGTATGCAGGTCATGCAATGGGCAATCGACTTCCCAGATAAAATCAAACATGCTATCGTGATTGCTTCTGCACCTAAGTTATCGGCGCAGAATATCGCCTTTAACGAAGTTGCTCGCCGCGCGATCATGACTGATCCTGAATTCCACGACGGGCGTTTCATTGAAGCCGGAACCACACCAAAAAGAGGCTTGGCGCTGGCTCGTATGCTCGGCCACTTAACCTACTTGTCCGACGATTTGATGGGCACGAAATTCGGTCGTGAACTGCGTGAAGGCAAACTGAACTATAACTTTGAAGTCGAGTTCCAGGTGGAGAGCTATTTGCGCTATCAGGGTGAAAAATTCGCCACCAAGCAGAACTTTGACGCCAACACCTATTTGTTGATGACAAAGGCACTAGACTATTTTGACCCGGCGTCCGAATTTGATGATGACTTAACAAAAGCCTTATCCAGTGCTACCGCGAAGTTTCTGGTTATCGCTTTCACGACAGATTGGCGATTTTCACCGGAGCGTTCGCATGAAATCGTCAAAGCACTGCTTGATAACGATGCAGATGTTAGTTATGCCGAAATCGAATCAAGCCATGGTCATGACGCCTTCTTACTACCAAACGAGCATTATGAAGAGGTCTTCCGCACCTATCTGAGTCAAGTTGTGCAAAAGGACTTAACCGCAAAAGGAGAGCAAGATGTCTAAAGCAACACTATCTCCTGAATTTAAACTGATTTCAAAATGGATTCGAGACGAATCCCGGGTATTGGATCTTGGTTGCGGTGACGGTCAATTGCTGAGCTATCTGAAAACGACTCGCAACACCACTGGCTATGGCATGGAAATCGACCCTAAAAAGAATATCCAGGCCATTGCCGCAGGCATCAATGTTATCCAAAGCAACTTAAACAGCCATGACATCTACGACTATTTTGATGAAGATTCTTTCGACTATGTCATCATGACTCAAGCGCTTCAAGTGGTCAGACGCCCGGATATTTTGCTTGATCAAATGCTAACAATCGGCAAAGAAAGCATTATCACTTTCCCTAACTTTGGGCATTGGCGCAACCGTGCACAACTGTTATTGGACGGCCGTATGCCTCAAAATGATGCATTACCGAATACCTGGTATGACACGCCGAACATCCATCTTTGTACTTTCAAAGACTTTGAAGACTTGTGCGCTGAAAAACACATCCAAGTCGTTGATAGAGCGGTGGTCAATCGTTATCATGAATCCAGTATTTTAATGAAACTGATCCCAAACCTACTGGGTGAAGTTGCTATTTACCGCGTAAAAAGAAAATAAAGCAGGTAAAAACCCAAATTTGCACGGTTATTGCTTTAATTAAGCAATTGTTTATATTTAAGAGTCAACTTATCGCATGAAAACCTGGTTTCTAAAACAGAACTCCCGTCGATATTTCCGTATTGATATGCCTGTTAGGGTTTTTATCGCGCCAAGTTCTCCCATCAAAGACCGTGAAATCTTTGCAACAGGTATCGACTATTTCCCGCCAACAATTAAAAGTCTGATTGCACAGCAGAAACGCGACACCTTGTATTGGCTGGATCGTGTCCAAGATCAAAAAGTTCTGATTACCGAGCTGTTTACCGAAGTTATAGCCTGCATAGAGTTCTTCGGGCAAGGTGCAGAGAAGATTTCCCGAGGGATCAATCCTCGCCTGGATCCGGCTTATTGGCTATCGGTTAATCAACAAAAGCAAGGGTTCACCAAGGTCAACGCCTTGAAAGAATCATCACCTAAGACCTATACTTATTTCAAACATATCGAAGAAAAATATTTGAGATTTTTGAGTGCGATGGTCGAGAGCATCGACAAATCAACTGACCAACATTTCGAAGCCGATCCCAACTTGCCTTTTGCTTTTAAGATCGACGAGATATTGGATCATTTCGCCAAAGAGCAGTTTGAAAAGATCCCTCTGGTTCAGGCAATTGTTGCGCTGTGTGGCTTCATGGAAACCTATTTGGAAGCTTACCGCCAAATCAACGACGATAACATTATGCGTCTTTTCCCAGACCAGTGGAAAGCCGTGAGAGGCAACGTTAGTGCTTGCGGGCTAGCAATGTTGTTCACCAAACGTTTCAAGGAGTTTGAACGCGTCGATATATTCTTCTTTTTCCCAGATGAAAAGCGCGTTTTGCAATTTGATGGAACGGTGGTCGATATTCGCAGTATCAACGATCAGTACAAAGAACGTATCGCGGTGAATTTCGATTTTCCAAATGGTCGTGACCAAGATTTTTTACAGCATAAGATTCAAGAATTTGAACTTGATGAATGCCTTAATTACGAGTTTTAGAGGACACTAGATGCCAGGTACGAATCATAGTATGGAAACAGGGTTTCTCGACCCGTTACCGAATCTGCTGAGACCAGCAGCGGCGGACCTGCTTCAGTACTATCGCCTGAAGCAACTGATCGAGATGCGTAAAGAAGGCCCTTATCCAGAGTTGACCAAACGTTTTCAACTTACCACTGCACAATGGTTCCGTGCGCTGGACGCTGTGATTTTGACCAAAGTAACCTATTTCGATTTGTTTCCTGAAATGAAAACGGAACACATCAAATTGCTACTCAAAGCCATTGGCTTAGCGATGAATGAACCGGGCATCACCATCAGCGAGTTGTTGAAACGCTCAGAAAACCGCTACCTTTATTTTGAAGAATGGCTAAGAAAACTGGTGGAAATCAATCGCGTTAAGATTGCTTTGGCACAACAAAGTCGCGCGACACAAAAGAATCACGTTAGTTAAGCGCTGACGCCCTACTTCATCAACACAAAGTCCATTTCCATCGCGTGCTTGAGTTCTGTGTGCTGAATGAAGTAGGTAATCTTTCTCGCGTTCTCCAAGCTTAGAAAGTCAAACTCCACTAATAAATCGTTTTTAGGCTCGCCTTCTTTCGCATTCTTAGCAGGCTTACTGGCGACCAGCTTACCTCGACAGATGAGAATATCATCCTTCAATCGCATAAACACATTCAACATCGTAAACTTAGGAAACAAGTCATCCGTTTTCGCTCGGAAGCCGCCAGCCGACAGATTCACCTGTCTTAACGGCCAGTTATCGGGATCGGAAATCAACTCACGACTTTCCTTCAACCGGATAAAAACATTCTCCCAAAGATTCAGCTTCTCAATGATCAACACAAACACTTTTGCTGCTGCAACGCCCTGACCACTCAAAGAATCCAAATTCGTTACAAACAAGGTTGGGTCAAACAGCGATTGTGTTTTACGAGGGAATAAGAAAATTTTGCCTTCGATATTGTTCTGAACCGACTCAATCAACTCAGCCAAATGCGCTGAAATACAGTCATCCATCCCCTCAATCAAAGACTTCACTTTTGAGTTGTCTTTTATCGATGGAAAATGCATGCGATTATTTTCACGAATACGGAATTTGTAATCATGCTTAGCAGAGGGGTCTTGATTGGAGATTAAGCAATCCAACAACCAAGCCATAAATTCAATGCGATGATTCAACACATGGAAAATATGCATCATATTGGAGTCGACGGTAAACACCTTCTCTAGATAGCTGTTGATTTGGTCGTTCAAATCCGCCAAATGCACTTCTTCCCGCTGCGACATCAACTGCGTTCTTGAGACGGGATTCAGAATATCCAATTCTTCTACTTTTTCGAAGTAGATCGGAATTTCGACATCATAGCGGAAAAATCGTCTGACATTTGGCATACAAAACCTAGTGCTAATCCTTGTTGTGTTTGACTTTTTAACTGTGTTTTCTAACTTCTATTTAACCTGTATCGACCCCAAACTTCAATATCTGAACGCGTGATCAAATAAAAATCTGCCAGGTTGGGGGAATGGTTATCTCTTAGCCCTAATCTTGTAGTAAGCAGGATTTGAGAAACTGGCTAATGTGCCTGACTTCATCGTAGCAGACTTGGTGTGCCATCGGATAAACATGCCACTCAATCTCTAACCCCAATTTCTCCAGCGTGTTTTTAGAAGCTTCAGCCGCCGCTAAAGGGCAAATAGGATCCGCATTACCATGCCCGTAGAACACCGAGAGATTCATTTGTTCAGCCTTGGGCTGTAAAAATTCAGATGCCTGTTCAGGGTCAGGAAAATACGTGGATAATGCCATGATGCCTGCCAGCGGTCGCTCATAAGTTAATCCTGCATACAATGCTATCACCCCACCTTGCGAGAATCCTGCCAGCAGTATATTTTGACTGTCGATTCCTGCATCCAATTGTTCCTGAATCAGGACATGTACATATTCAACACTTTGGGCAATTCCTTGCCAATCCGTCTCAGCCAGTAAGTTCAAACTTTTAATGTCATACCAAGCCGTCATCGGGTCACCCAGATTCACGGTGACCGGTTGTATGGGAGCCGTTGGGAAAACAAAGCGAATAGCCGCTTCCTGTGGTAAATCCAACTGAGGCAAAATACCCTCAAAATCATGACCATCCGCGCCCAAACCATGCAACCAGATAACACAGTTTTCAGCTTGAGATTGCTTTGGTTCAATCACAATTGGCGACTTGGGAGGACTAAAGGTATTCGACATAAAAAACTCTCTGATATGTTTTGTAGCTAATTTGCTAAAATAAGTCCCATTTTAAAACAGTTGGCTGCGTAAAGAGTAAGCACTATGAACCATTTTTCAAGAATCGGTCGTTTTCTTCTGCTTTCGGCATTGATGACATTGCTACTTGCAGGGTGCGGACGCAAAGCACCACTCTATATTCCAACGGACACTCAAAAGGCTCAAATGGAAAAAGACCAAGCCGAAAGAGACGCCGTACTGAAGGCCAGAGAAGAACGCGCTAAAAAGGCTTTAGAAACAGATAAAGCAAAAACAGCAACCGACGCACAGCCAACAACTGAACAATAACAGGATCATTATGAGTTTTGACGCATTTCAATATCGCAACAATACCCTTCATGCCGAAAATGTTGCTCTGACGGAACTGGCAAACAGCTATGGCACGCCGCTATACGTTTACTCTCGTAAAGCACTGGAATCGCGCTGGACAGCGTTTGACCAAGCTTTCGGCACTCAGCCACATTTAGTTTGCTATGCGGTGAAAACCAACTCAAATCTGGCGGTATTGAACGTGCTGGCAAAACTGGGATCCGGCTTTGATATCGTTTCACAAGGCGAATTGGAACGTGTTCTCAAAGCTGGTGGTGACGCGAAAAAAGTCGTTTTTTCCGGGGTTGCCAAAAAACCTTCTGAAATCCGTCGTGCATTGGAAGTCGGCATTCGTTGTTTCAACATCGAATCCCACGCCGAGCTAGATCGCCTTCAGGAAGTGGCAGAGTCCATGGACAAAGTCGCGCCAATTTCTGTGCGCGTCAACCCGGATGTCGATGCAAAAACCCACCCTTATATTTCTACGGGTTTAAAAGACAATAAATTCGGTGTCGATATTAATACAGCGCCTGCGCTGTATGCAAAAGCACAATCACTATCGCACATTTCCATCCAAGGGATTGATTGCCACATTGGTTCTCAGTTGACGGAAATCGCGCCTTTTGTTGATGCCCTGGAACGTGTCTTGAAACTAAAATCTGACTTGGCTGCACAAGGCATCGAAATCCATCACCTAGACTTAGGCGGTGGACTAGGGATTCAATACACCGATGAGCAACCACCGGAAATCGCAACTTACATTCAAGCATTGCTGACTAAATTGAACGATCCAAGTATCGAAGTCATTATTGAGCCGGGGCGAGCCATTGCCGGTAACGCTGGCGTATTGCTGACAGAAGTGGAATATCTAAAACCGACTGACCACAAGAATTTTGCGATTATCGATGCCGCCATGAATGATTTGATTCGTCCGGCGCTTTATCAATCTCACCAGCATATTCAAGCGGTCACACCAAGAACGGATGGTGAAGACACCAGCTGGGATTTGGTTGGCCCAGTCTGTGAAACTGGCGACTTCCTAGGCAAAAATCGCACGCTGAATTTAAAAGCGGGTGATTTCCTAGCGGTAATGTCTTCTGGCGCCTACGGCTTCACCATGAGCTCAAACTACAATACGCGCCCAAGAGCGGCAGAAATCATGGTGGATGGTGATCAAGCCTTTGTAATTCGTCCTCGTGAGACTTACGAAGACTTGATGGGAACGGAAACCCTACTGCCATAAAAAAATGCCAGGTTGGGGGTGTAGACAAATACCCCGACCTGGCAGATTTTTGATATTTTCTTTTTCGCAATCCAGCTTTCAGCTTGCAGACTTATTCATGTCATTCGCAATTTGCGTTGACCACAAATGAATGCGGCTAAGTTGTTCAGAGGTCGGCAACTGATTCTGCATTTGTCTGACTCTCAAAACTTCCTGGCGAGTTTCATCAAACAAAAAAGCAACCACCTCTTCATTCACCTGCATAGCGTACAGCCCGTTCATTGATTTGTCTGCACTTTGCCAATCGGCAAACCAAGCATGCCCCTGCAGCGCGCTTAAAGCCAAACCCTCTTCGTAGGTGGTCAGCTTTCTAGGAACGTCGGTCAGCGCCAGCTCTTGCTCGCTTGCGTCTCCATTAGTCGCAGACTGCAACCAATCGTTATAAAGCTTTTCGACTTCAACCAAATAGCGGGTATTGGCAATCTTATTGATTTCGGATATCGGCAATGCCAAATGTTCTGCCAAACGATAGACGTCTTCCAACAACGCAATCATGCTCTGGCATTGCATCGGGCGGCATGGCATGGATGCCAGCGCCAAATGCAGACGGCAACCAATCATCTCAGGGAATCTTGCCGCCAAAGACAATGCCATGGAATTAACTCTTGGCAATGCCTGCAATGCATTTAAACGTTTTTCATCCAGTAAACAGACATCAACCTGCTCGGCAATCTGTTGATTAACTTGTCGCAAACGGAGCTTTTTCAAAAAACGGAATGTTTCCACCTTGCCCGGCCAGCCCAGTTGTTCGACCAACTGAGTACGCTTATCGTTCAACATGGAAACCACATCCTCTTCGCTCAGATGTGAGGTCATCAGTCGCCATGCCAGTACCGGAGAATGATCCAACAATTCCAACAACTGAGGATAGCGCCCGACATAATGCAACAGTTTGAGCTGATGGGTCGGAAACAACGCACAACTTTCTCTCACCCAAGCCGGTATTTGCTTTTGCCAATAGGAAAGCTGTGGGTGCGCAGAGGGAGAGAGCAAAGCAAAGTCTTTCGGGTAATCCGGGATTGGATCAGAGCTCAGCATCATACGATCCCAACTTGGAATCGCCATCACACCATGCTCCGGTAAAACTTTGCGGCAATCCACCCACAACTGCTGCTCTTCTTCATCCCAGAAGCAGTTTTGCATCAGTCTTTTCAGCATCAAATTCGACATTGATGCCTTTGGTAAATGGGGGTGCATGATTTGGCTCCGTACCTGCCTTACGCGCTATAGTCGTTCTATTACTTTACCAAGTTTTGCTGACTTTGAAAAAGAATGATTTGAGGTATTCTGTTTCTGCAATCGCAGGATGCACCGGGTGATCCGGACCTTGATGTCCCTGGTCGAACATTTGTATCGTGCGGTCAATATGTTTTGCCGCCGATTGCACTTGTTGCAAAAGGTCGTCACGCGACATGTGATGCGAACAGGAAGCCGAAATCAATACGCCATCGTTTTCCACCAAACGCATTGCCAATTCGTTAATACGACGATAACCTTCTGACCCGGACTTCAAATCCTTTCTGCGCTTGACGAACGCTGGTGGATCGACAATCACCACATCAAATTTTTGCGCTTCACCAACCAAGACTTTCAATACATCGAAAGCATTGCCTTCATAGGTCGTCAACTTGTCGGCCACACCGTTCAGCTCCGCATTAATTTCCACACCATCCAAAGCGGCAGATGAGGCATCAACACAAACCACTTCTGCGGCACCCGCAACCGCGGCTTCCATCGCCCAGCCGCCAAGGTAACTAAAGACATCCAATACACGCTTGCCTTGCACCAAAGATTGCATGCGCTTTCTTGCCATGCGGTGATCATAAAACCAGCCAGTCTTTTGTCCACTCTCCACCGGAATCTGAAATTTGGCGCCATTCTCTTCAATGACAATGCTTTCTGGCAACGTGCCAATCGCAACTTCTTCGTAAGACTCCAAGCCCTCAAGCGCTCTACTGGCAGTATCGTTACGATAGACCAACGCGATAGGATGAAACAGGTTTTCGATGGTCTGCGTGATTTCCGCTTTCATCTTCTCCATACCTGCTGTCGTGATTTGCGCCACAAATACATCGCCAAAACGGTCAATCACCAACCCCGGCAAGCCATCAGACTCACCGAATACCAAACGATAATAGGGCGCATCAAAATTCAGCTCACGTAATGCTAATGCCGCTTGGATGCGTTTTTTAAGGAATGCCTGATTAAACTCTACCTTTGGGTTTCTGCTCAACAAACGTCCGCAGATAAGTGTATTCGGATTGATGTAGGCGATGCCTAACGGCTTGCCATTAGAGGACTCCACTGTCACTACTTGTCCGGACTCAAAGCTCTTCAACGGCGATACTTGAGTATCGACTTCATTACTGTAAATCCACATATGGCCTTGTTTAAGGCGACGGTCTTCGTTTTTCTTCAGCCTCAGTGTCATTGCCAAGTTTGGCGTTTCGGTAGTCATAATTAATCCTGTGTATTTATTTCATCATGCCATGCAAAGCACGGTTTAACAGCAGCCGCTAACGCTTAGTAACCGATTAACTGTTCGTATTCTTCGTCAGTTAAAAACACTTCCAGCTCTTCGCTATCGGCAGGCGCAATCTTTACCAACCAACCACTGTCGTAGGGTTCATAGTTAATTAGGGTCGGGTTGTGGTTGAGCTCTTCATTTACTTCAATTACCTCACCACTGATGGGGGCGAAAATCTCAAAATGGTTTCTTTCGCCTGCAAGCGACATCAACTCCGAGCCTTCGGCCAGCTCTTCCCCCTCTTGCGGCAAGAAGACTTCAACAATATCTCCCAAAGTCTCTTGAGCATAATCTGTCAGTCCCAATGTGACATAGCCTTCGGCATCGACAAACAACCAGAGATGGGCGTCGGAATATAAAAGATGGTGCGGCAAGATACCCATAGACTTTTCTCCACAAAAAACAGGCGTATGCTAACAGATTTGTAGCGGGAATGAATAGCTTTGCAGAACGGTGAATACCGAGTGGCTTAACTGGCAATCACTTCGGTGCGATTTCGACCTTTGTCTTTGGCTTGATACAGCGCCACATCAGCACGTTTGTAGAGCGTAGAAGCGTTATCCCAACGATTGAGCTTGGTTACCCCCAAACTGATCGTCACGGCACGCGGAACGTCAGAATAAGGAATTTCCTGAACAGCTTTTCTTAAACGCTCTGCCGTGGTGGCAGCTTCTTCCAAATCCGTTTCAGGCATCAAGATACAGAACTCTTCGCCCCCAATTCGGCAGAACTTATCGGTATCTCTCAAACTGCGAGCAACTTCTTTCGTCAATATTTTTAAGACGGTGTCACCGATGTCGTGACCAAAGTCGTCATTCACATTCTTGAAGTAATCGACATCAAAGGAAATCAGAGAAAAAGGTACTTGATAACGGTGCGCCCGCTTGATTTCTTCTTCCAAAGTTTCGTTGAAATAATGGCGATTGTAAATACCCGTCAACTCATCATGGATAATCAGGTGTTCCAACTCTTCTTTATATCGAATTTCTTCTGTAATGTCCGTCAGTAGTACACTGATATAGTCGTGACCAAAACTGTTACTGATGCTATTGATCCTGACCTTGAAGGTTCTGATGCCATCTTTTGTCTTCAGTTTCGCCAACAGGGTTTTGTGATGGTCTTGTAGCAAATACTCATGCCAAAGCATGCCATCAACATAACGACTCAAATACCCTTCTTCTTCAACCAACACGTTACTCAAGCAATCGAATTTGTCATTAAACTGCTCGACAGTCGAGATATCATCAAACAATGAGAAGAACTGTCTGTTGGCTTGCACCACGCGGTGCTTATCAGTGACATAAATCACTTCCGAAGATTCATCGAAGATCTGATAGAAGAAGCGGCGTTCTAAATCCGATTTTTTCTTGAAGTAGAACAACAACATGGACAATATCAAGAAAAGTATTGTCGCCGCCATTCCCATTGCATAATTCTTATATAGTTGACGTGTATTAGAGAGGTCAACCACTTTCATCGGTTTGAAGCTCAACCAAACCCCAATCTTTTGACCCAAGATATTTTTCAATGGTGTGGTGATAACCAAAGTACCATCAATAATGATATGACCCTTCGCATGAAACAGTTTGTCCACGCCATACTGAGAAATCATATTCAAAACAGATTTCGAAACCCCTGCATTCGCCACATAGTAACCCTCAACGAATGTGCCTGTGCGCGCTTTAGTCAACTGTGAGCGATAACGTTTATCGACTAGCACCACAGAACTCACACCACTACTGGTTTGCAAATCTCGATCAATAGAGTCAACTTGTGAAATAACGTCCAATATCCCTAAGAGCTTGCCATTTTCATCAAAAATCGGCGCCAAAGATTTAAAGGTCAATGAGAACTTTCCGACACTGAAGTTATTGATTTTTCTAGGATTCTTTAAAACATCCGCAATATCTTTACGCACCATTGCAAGGCTATCGCCTGCCACTGTTGTCCAGCTTCTACCAATGCTCACACCTTTTGTATCAATCACCTGAATCCAGATAGATTTATATCCCGTATGCAGCGCCAGCTCATCGGTGAATTTCTTTAATCTTTCATGCAGATTTGCGGGTCTTTGTTTAAGGACATTACGGAAATCAATAGAGTTGGAAAGCGCGATTGCCAATACCTGCGTCGTCGCTTGTTTCTGACGAACAAGGTTGCCGATAGTTTCATGCAAATACCCTTCATACTGATTAAGTTCATTCTTTTCTGCTTGGGTGATTTGCGAATGGAAAAAGGCATTCAGGAAGAACACCGCAGTCAACACAATGATAACTGCAGACAGCACAAGACGCCGAGTATATGCATTCCAATTTAAGATCAATCCTTCATCCTCGAATAGTACTGACTGACAATAATGTGCGCGTATCTACTAATTTAATCGTAAGCGCTGAAAATGTCTATTTTATTTCTAGCAAATGAGTAAGCCCATCGACAAACGGCTGTGGCTCGAATTGCAGGCTGTTAAAGTAGCGCATTTTACCATTTTATACGCATTATTATTTATTTTAAATATCGGCCTTGATGCCGATTTCTTTACCACCTGAACCCTTGATTTCACACAAAACAAGCCGCACACTAAAAGTGAATTACTGACTGGGTGACGAAGTTCACAACAAATTTCAGACATAAAAAAACCGTCGTAAAGACGGCTTTTGGAATATGGTGGCTACACCGAGATTCGAACTTGGGACCCCATCATTATGAGTGATGTGCTCTAACCAGCTGAGCTATGTAGCCTAAAGAAGTTGCGTATTATAATTTGTTTATGAATCTTGTCAATTGCTTGGCGCGATTTTTCTTCATATTTTGTTAACAAAAACGCAAAATCTACCAGGTTGGGAGCTGGTTGACAACACCCAACCTGGTAGATTTTTAATTAAACTTTACCTTATACATTTGAACTTGTTTGTGTAGTAAGCATCTATCAAACGTTGAAGCGGAAATGCATCACATCCCCGTCCTGTACAATGTACTCTTTCCCTTCCAAACGTTGTTTACCCGCAGCTTTTGCTCCTGAGTCACCTTTATACTCAATAAAGTCAGCATAAGCGGTCACTTCTGCTCGAATAAAGCCTTTTTCGAAATCGGTATGGATAACACCGGCAGCTTGAGGGGCAGTAGCCCCCTTTTTAACTGTCCAAGCGCGCACTTCTTTGACACCTGCGGTAAAGTAGGTTTGTAACCCTAAAAGGTCATAGGCGGCGCGAATTACACGGTTAAGCCCAGGCTCTTCTTGACCCATTTCAGATAGGAATTCTGCTTTTTCTTCGTCATCCAACTCAGTCAATTGCTCTTCAATCTCGGCACAGATCGGAACCACAACAGCACCTTGAGCATCGGCAATTTTTTGTACTGCATCTAAGTGCGGGTTATTTTCAAACCCATCTTCGTTGACGTTGGCAATGTACATCATTGGCTTAATGGTCAACAGGTGCAAATCTCTCAACAGTTGAAGCTCGTCTTTATCAAGTTCAATCAAACGAACCAGTTTACCTTCTTCAACTTCTTTCAATACGCGCTCGTAAACGGCCAGCTTGCCTGCAGCGGATTTGTCACCACTCTTGGCAACACGTTGTACTTTTTGAATGGCCTTTTCCAAAGATTCCATATCGGCAAACATCAATTCCATGTTGATGATTTCGATATCGGAAACCGGATCAACTTTGCCGGCAACGTGAACGATGTCGTCATTATCAAAGCAACGTACAACTTGAACAATAGCGTCTGTTTCACGAATGTTGGCGAGGAATTTATTGCCTAAACCTTCACCTTTAGAGGCGCCTTCAACCAGACCAGCGATATCCATGAAATCAACGGTGGCAGACAACACTCTTTCTGGCTTAACGATTTCTGCCAGCGCATCTTCTCTTGCGTCTGGAACTGGAACTACACCAACGTTTGGCTCAATAGTACAGAACGGGTAGTTAGCAGATTCAATACCGGCATTGGTCAATGCATTAAACAGGGTTGATTTACCAACGTTAGGTAACCCGACGATGCCACATTTAATTCCCATTCTGTTCTCCTAAATCTTAAATTCTGAACGGCTATTTTGTTTCGGTATGCAGTTGATTCATGGCTTTTTCGACATTGCCTACGAGCAAATCGGGCAAGACTCGAGTTGCTTGGTAAATAGCGTCATCAATCTGCTGAAATTCGGTTTTTGAAGGTGCTTTAAGCACAAAGTCGACTACCTGACTTTTGTCACCTGGGTGGCCAATTCCCAACCTTAAACGTTGAAACTCTTTTGTACCCAAAGCGGCAATAGTGTCTCTCAAGCCATTATGCCCGCCATGTCCGCCGCCCTTTTTCAAGCGGGCGACACCTGGCGGCAAATCAAGTTCATCGTGAGCCACAAGAATGGACTCAGGCTCTATCTTGTAGAAGTTTGCCAGGGCTTGGATCGAATGGCCACTTCGATTCATAAACGTGGTCGGCTTCAAAAGCCAACAATCCATCCCGTTTTGTTGAATGCGAGCGGCTTCTCCGAGAAATTTGGTTTCTGGACGAAATTGCGCACTGTATTGCCTGGCAACTTCCTCCACAAACCAAAAACCCGCATTATGTCTGGTCTGTTCGTATTTCGCTCCTGGGTTACCAAGACCGACGATTAACTTAACAGAGGACATATGCGGGCTTTCAGACTAGCTTTTTAGGCGCTTATTAGCGTCTAATTTTACCAATACCTACTACAGCTTGGTCATAGTCAGCACTACCGTGCGTCAAAGCTGTTAGCACAACACCAGCAGGCATTTCCAATTGTGAAAGACGTAGGCTTGTGCCACCTTCCATTTTAGAAACATCAACTGTGATTTTAGTTGGTAGGTCTTTAGCCAAACAACGAACTTCAACAGTTTGTTGCATGAAAGACATCAAACCACCCATTTTCACACCAGGAGAGCTTGCTCTACCTTGGAAGTCCAAAGGTACACGCTTAACGATGTAAGAAGCATCAGACGCTCTTTGGAAATCGATGTGAGAAATCATGCCAGTAGCAGGATGACGTTGTAGATCTTTGATAACGCAGCTTTCTTCATCACCAGCACCTTTAATGGTTAGCACAGTGTTGTACATATCGTTATCTTGTAGTGTGTGCTCAACCGCGTTGCTTGATAGTGAAACAGATTTAGCATCTTTACCAGCACCATAAATAATTGCTGGGATTTTCCCCGCATGACGAAGGCGGCGGCTCGCACCTTTCCCTTCTTCAGTACGAAGTTCTGCAGTCCATACTTGACTCATGTTTTTAACTCCAAAAAAACTGAGAAATCGCTATTTCTCAATATTACAGAAACTCCATGCCCGCGACCAAGCATGGAAATGAAGGCGGTATTATACAGAAAAACGATAAAAATAATAGACTTAGAAACAAAAAAGCCCCGATTTTTCTTCAAGGCTTTTTAGGTATTTGATATTTGTCGTTCTTAGCGAATCGGCATGATCTCAGAAACCGATTCTTCCTGATGAACACGGCGAATGGTTTCACCCAACATCGGCGCGATGGTCACCTGGCGAATCTTGCTGGATTCAATGGCTGCGATTGACAATGGAATCGTGTCGGTCACCACCAACTCAGTCAAGGCAGAGTTATTGATATTTTCTACTGCTGGACCCGATAGTACCGCATGCACAACATAAGCCGTGACGCTTTTTGCACCGTGCTCCATCAATGCTTGAGCCGCTTTACAAAGTGTTCCTGCGGTATCGACCATGTCATCGACCAAAATACAGTCACGACCGGCAACATCACCGATAATATTCATGATCTGTGCTACATTAGCTTTTGGACGGCGTTTATCGATAATCGCCATATCGCAACCTAGGGCTTTAGCAACTGCTCTAGCGCGAACTACCCCACCCATATCCGGTGATACCACCATCATATCGTCTTCAACAATATGTTTAGAGGTACGCATGTCTGCAACCAATGTTGGTGAACCGTAGATATTGTCTACCGGAATATCGAAGAAACCTTGAATCTGGTCTGCATGCAAATCAACCGTGATAACACGGTCTGCGCCTGCTACGGTAATCATATCCGCAGCCAATCTTGCTGTAATCGGTACACGAGCTGAGTGAGGACGTCTATCCTGACGGGCAAAACCATAGTAAGGGACAACTGCTGTGATACGTTTAGCCGATGCACGCTTAAGTGCATCAATCATCACCAACAACTCCATCAAGTTGACAGCAGGTTCTGGTGTACAGGTAGGTTGAAGTACATAGACATCTTTCCCACGAACAGATTCGTTGATCTGTACCATGATCTCGCCATCACTAAAACGACCGACATCAGCTTTGCCTAGAGGGATTTCAATTGAGGAAGAGATGTTCTCTGCTAGACTAACGTTTGCATTACCAGCAAACAATCGGACATTTTTATAGGCCATTCAAGGCGTCTCCTAATGGGTAGGACAAGGAAAAATGTTTTGATGAATTCTGTAAGGATAATGGCTGGGCTAGCAGGATTCGAACCTGCGCATGACGGGATCAAAACCCGTTGCCTTACCGCTTGGCGATAGCCCAACTATATGTGTCATCGAAGACAGGAGCGTATTATCCACTTTATGGAATTCAAATCAAGAGGATTTTAAAAAAATAAATCCTAAACGATGAAGGAATGATAGCAAAATTGGAACCTACTTCTCCAATTGAATTATCAAACCCTGTAACTCTGTATTTTCAGGAAAGTTTCGATGATATTGATTCCAAAGGTTTTTGGCATCATCTTGCTTACCTAGCTTCCATTTCACCTTAATCAGATGAATCAAAACTTCGTCATCTTTCTGCATACTGAAAGCACGTTTTAAATCCGCTTCCGCTTGGTCGTATTTACCCTGTTGGTAATACAACCAACCGCGACTATCCAGTATGTAGTATTCATCCGGTGCAAGCGCTAGTGCTTTTTTCAGCAACTTCTCAGCGTCATCTAAATGTTCATTGCGCTCAACATAGAAATACGCCAAAGCATTCAAGGCTTCAACATTGTCTGGTTCAACCTTCAATGAACGTTTAATATTCGAGACATAAGAATTATATTGCTTCAAGTCATAATAAATCATCGCCTGAGACAACAGCACCGTGACATTTTCTGGTTGCAACTGCAGCGCGGCAGAATACATATTGACGGCTTTTTGCTTTTCGCCCGCTAACTTATAGAAAATGGCTTGTGCACGATACAACTTAACGCGTTGATCATCGTTTCTTGCTTGCAGGCTGTTCAGGATTTCCAGCGTACGCTCCAGCCCAACTTCCGGAAAACGGATTTCGGCAATATGTAGCTGCGCATCCAAGTAATAGTCCGTTGTCTTGACTGACTGATAGTATTTAACGGCCTGCTTGAAATCGCCCTGCCCTTGGCTGGCCAAACCTAAATAATAGTTTGCGGTTGAGCGATACTCAGGCAATTGGCGCAATTGCTTCAGATTGCTAATGGCATCTTTGTAATCTTTGCGTTCTAGCTGCAACAATGCTACAGATAATCTCGAAGTAAATGCTTTAGGTTCGTGTTCCAAAACCTTTAGGTAGCGTTTTTCCGCATCAGCAAAGCGCCCTGCCTTCACTTCTAAGCGCGCAAATTTTTCTTGCAGCTCCCAATCTTCTTCATGATCGTCAAGGTAAGGATGAACTTTTTCCATCCCCAACTCTGGTTGGTCTGACTTCAAATAGGCTGTTGCCAGCAACAAATAAATTTCTCTGTTAATTTTTTCAGGATCAATTGAGTCTTCTGAACTCGTACTGCCACTGCCCTTTTGATACAAATCAGCAGACTTTTCCAACACTGGAATCGCTTTGCGGTAAGCGCCGTAGTTAACAGACGCCAACCCTAATGCAAAATAAGACGCAGGTTCTTTTGGATAGGTGTCTTTTAGCTTAGTTAAAAACTCTAACCCTTTCGCACGGTCAGCCGACTGACTGACTTTTAGCCCGGTTTCAATCAAAACGGACTCAATCGGCGCGCCAGATAAGGTCTTGTAGTGGTCCCACTGCGCCATGGCAGTATTGATGTCACCGGCGCGAACCGACATCAAATAAGATGCTTTCCAAGGCAAAGCTTTGTTTGGTTCAACTTCTCGCCACAAATTGGTGGCATCTTCAATGGCTTGTAAATTAAAAGTCGTCATCGACAATTGGAATGCGCGCTCGGCCAACCCAGGATCTTTCGACTCCTGTGCGGCTGAATACATCAATGGATAGGCAGCAGAAGCTTGGTCGCGCTTGATTAACAATTCAGCAACCATCACTTTATACATAACATCCGGCGGAAAGTGTCGATAAACCACTTTTGGCTCAGGTTTAGTCACTTTTGGCGTGGCGGATTTTGTAGGCGTCTTCCCTGTTTGCCCATCTGGTTTAACGTTTTGACTGCAGGCAGACATCAAAACGATGAGAGAGGTGATGGAGAAAAAGGATAAAATCGTCTTGAAATTTGAAGGGAAATTCTGCACAGAAATCTATCCATAAACTTGCAATTAGATGCATAATTTAGCAAAATTACGCCTCTTTAGCGCAGTATTTTTTCTTTTTTATTAAAAATCGGTTCTTCAATGAAATTATTTGTGTTGGGCGTGAATCATAAAACAGCCCCTGTGGATGTCCGTGAAAAGGTGTCTTTTTCACAGGAACAGGTGCAGCATGCACTCGGAGAACTGAAAGAGAAATGTCCTAGTGATGAATACATGATCCTTTCGACATGTAACCGCACGGAAATCTATTGCAACCTGAAATCCTTAGAAGAAGGTGTCATTGAGCAATGGCTACATGACTACTTCAATCTTCCGCCAGAAAGCCTGCAGGATTATCTCTACAAGAAAACCAACCTCGATGCCATCAAACATATCATGCGTGTTTCTAGTGGATTGAACTCATTGATTCTTGGCGAGCCTCAGATTTTCGGACAGATTAAAGATGCCTACGCGCTGGCGCAAAAGTCGGACAGCATCCACCAACGCATGGACGCTTTGTTCCAACATATTTTCAAAACGGTCAAGCAAATACGCACCGATACGGCAATAGGTTCAAGCCCAGTTTCTGTCGCTTTTTCTGCTGTAGCACTTTCTAAACAGTTTTTTGGTGACCTGTCCGATCAAACGGCTTTGTTGCTTGGCGCCGGAGAAACCATTGAGCTGGTTGCCCGCCATTTGAAAGAGCACCATATCGGCAAGTTGATTATTGCCAACCGTACGTTGGCGAAAGCTCACCAGATCACCGAAGCACTTGGTGGCTATGCGATTGGCTTGAACGAAATCGGTGACCACCTTCATGAAGCAGATATGATTATTGCATCAACTGCAAGCCCGACACCTATTCTAAATCAAAATGATATCAAGGCAGCACTTAAGACTCGCAGACACAAGCCTATGTTTATCGTCGACATTGCTGTGCCTAGAGATATTGCGCCGGAAGTTGGGCAACTGGATAACGTCTACCTTTATACGGTAGATGATCTCACCGCCATCATCGAAGAAAACAAACAATCTCGCAAAGACGCTTCTTTGGAAGCGGAAGAAATCGTCAGTTCTCAAGCTGAAAACTTCATGATGCAATACCATGCATCGCTACAGGCAAGCCCGTTGATACAGCATTACCGTCAGCAAGCCTATCAAGTCAAAGACCATGCGATTGAAGATGCCTTAGCCCTTCTGCAAAAAGGTGAACATCCAGAACAGGTCATCAAAAAGCTGGCTAATCAGCTCACCAACAAAATTCTGCACACGCCAACGGCAAACCTACATCATGCGGGACTTAAAGGTGAGCAACACATCATTGATGCTGCAAAACAACTGTTATTTGAAGCTGACAAACCAAACAACACGCATACTTCTTAGTACGCCACACTTTATAAAGACAACTCGTAATGAAAGACTCTATTCGTAAAAAACTCGACCTGCTCGTAGAACGCTTGGATGAAGTGAACCACCTGATGTCTGATCCTGAAATCATCAGCAATCAGACCAAGTTCATGAACCTCAACAAAGAGCATTCGCAAATCAGTTCCGTGGTGGAAGCCTATACACAGTTTCTACAAGCTGAAAGTGATCTGGACGAAGCCAAGGATATGATTGCCTCTGGCGACCCTGACTTGAAAGAAATGGGGCAAGAAGAGCTTCCAATCCTATCCAAGAAACTTGAAGAACTTGAGTTGGCGCTACAAAAAATGCTGCTTCCAAAAGACCCTAACGATGATTCCAACATCTTTTTGGAAATTCGTGCGGGAACAGGTGGGGACGAAGCCGCTATTTTTGCTGGAGACTTGTTCCGCATGTACAGCCGCTACGCGGAAAACATGAAATGGCAGATTGAAGTGCTTAACGCTCAGGAAGGTGAGCATGGTGGTTATAAAGAAATCATCACCCGAATCATTGGTGATGGCGCTTATTCTCGCTTGAAATTTGAGTCCGGTGCTCATCGCGTACAACGCGTTCCTGCAACGGAAACGCAAGGGCGTGTTCACACCTCCGCAGCAACCGTTGTTATCATGCCGGAAGCGCCTGATGTTGAAGCGGTTGAACTGAACCCTGCTGACTTGAAAGTAGACACCTTTCGCGCCTCCGGCGCAGGGGGACAGCACGTCAACAAAACCGACTCGGCAATTCGTATCACCCATATTCCGACTGGAACGGTCGTTGAATGTCAGGATGAACGTTCTCAGCACAAAAACCGTGCCCGTGCCATGTCACTATTGGCGGCGCGCATCATGGATGAAAAGCAACGTAAGCACGATCAGGAAATCGCACAGGAACGTAAGAGCTTGGTCGGTTCCGGAGACCGCTCCGAACGTATCCGTACCTACAACTATCCGCAAGGGCGCGTTACTGACCACCGCATCAACCTCACGCTTTACAAGCTTGACGATGTTATGCAAGGCGGCTTACAACAAGTCATTGATCCATTAATCAATGAATATCAAGCGGAACAACTTGCCTCCTTGAGCGAGCAATAACAAGGTCAACATGACGATTGCCGAGGCACTCAATCTGGGGCGAAATACCCTAACCTCTGAATCGCCATTACTGGACGCGGAAATCCTGCTTGCCTACACTCTAGACAAAGACCGTACCTACCTTTTTACCTGGCCGGAACATGAGCTTTCCGCCCAGCAGGCAGAACACTTTTCTGAATTGCTGAAAAAACGCCAGGTTGGGGTACCTGTCGCCCACCTCACCGGTAACAAGGAATTCTGGGGATTGGATTTCAAAGTCACTTCTGACACGCTAATCCCACGCCCTGATACAGAAATACTGGTAGAGCAAGCATTGCTAAAAATTAAGCAACTCCATCAAGATGGGCTTAATGCCCGAGTGCTGGACTTAGGCACTGGATCAGGCGCCATTATTTGTGCACTCAAGCATGAAGCACCCTACATAGAAGCTCTCGCGGTGGATCTACAACCAGCGGCGTTGACAGTTGCCAAACAAAATGCCGAGCAACATGGCTTGTCCATTGATTTTCGCACTGGTAGCTGGTTTGAACCCATGGTAAATGCTCGTTTTGAAGTAATTGTTTCCAATCCACCGTATATTGTTGAAAACGACCCTCATTTATCTCAGGGAGATGTTCGCTTTGAACCACTCACAGCATTAACCTCTGGGCAGGATGGATTGGAAGACATACGCACTTTGATATCAGAAAGCAGAAACCATTTAGTTGAAGGCGGATGGCTGTTGATAGAACATGGATTTGATCAAGAAGTTGCCCTACAAAAGCTCTTTGCCGACAACAGTTTTGAACAAGTGGAAACCATTTACGATTACGGACACAACCCAAGAGTGACCCTAGGGCAATATAAGAACAAAAAGGATTCAAGATGAAATCATTGAACGATGACGAACTGAGCCGTTATAGCCGCCAAATCCTACTCTCGGAAGTAGATTATGATGGTCAATTGAAACTCACTCAGTCCCATGCCGTAATTGTCGGCCTCGGTGGCCTAGGTTCACCGGTATCGCTCTATTTAGCTGCTGCCGGCGTAGGTACTTTGAGCCTTATTGATTTTGACAATGTTGATGACTCCAACCTGCAACGCCAAATTGTTCATCGTGAGAACAATATTGGCATGGCAAAAGTCAGGTCTGCCGAAGAAAACCTCAAAGCACTGAATCACTTTGTTGACATCTTTGCCTATGACTACAATTTATCCGAACAAGAGTTTGAAGCCATTATCGAAAAAGCGGATGTCGTGATTGATTGTACTGACAATTTTTCGACACGATTTATGTTGAATCGCCTTTGTTATGCTCAGAAAAAACCTTTAATCTCTGGCGCAGCCATTCGTTGGGAGGGGCAACTGTCGACTTTTGACTTTAGAAAAGACACTTCCCCATGTTATCAGTGCTTGTATAAAGAAGATTCAGGTCAGGAGCTGACTTGTAGCGAAAACGGTGTACTGGCACCCGTAGTGGGTATGGTTGGTTCGATACAAGCAATTGAAGCCATTAAAGCTTTATTAGACAAGCCTACACTGACAGGAAAATTGATGATTTTGGATGCCTATACGATGAATATACGCACCCTTAACTTGAAGAAAGATCCACACTGCCCGATCTGCTCGAGCAACTAACTTAGCGTGAAGTTGGCGGTGCTACTTGTCCGGCTACCGGTCGAGGAGGCTGAGCCACTTTCTTGTTCTTGATCATGATAACCACTCGGCGGTTCAACGAACGTCCATAAGAACTGTTATTCGGCGCAACAGGTTCATTATCCGCTTTACCTTCAATGGTGATGTATTTTTGCTCTACTCCCATATAGATAAAGGTTCTGGCAACAGTTGCCGCCCTAGCTGCCGACAATTCCCAGTTTGAAGGGAATTGGAAGTTAGAAATCGGTACATTATCGGTATAACCGGTGATGGTCATATCCTGTTTGCGCCCTGCAAGGGTTTCACCCAGATTTTCCAACTGTTCTCTAGTTTTGTCAGTAATATTGGCACGCCCACTTTCAAAGAAGCTATCCGATCTCAAAGTAATTTTGATACCTTCTGGCGTTTGCTCAATGTCGATATCTTTTGGATTGACTTTGGCAACTGCATTCTTAACTTCTTGTTCTGTGACGGGCTTTTCTTGCTCAATTGGTGGTTTGATAGGCGCTGTCTGTGCAGTGACATCCTGTTTTAAAACCTTATCTCCCCCGCCACTTTCACCAACAAGGTTCTCAACAAAGGCTTTTCGTTTTTCAGGATCAATAATAGAGGTCAGCCACATGACCAAAAAGAACACCATTAAAACGGTCATCAAGTCGGCAAGTGCAATTTCCCATGCACTGTCTTCTTGTTCGCAATGATTGCCTCTACCTTTTGACATTCTGGATCCACTCATCTCGACGCCTCATAATCACAATTTAAGGACCATCGCGCTTAATTTCAAAATCTGGCGGAATACGTTGTCTACCAATCTCTGCGGCCATACTAGGCGATACCCCATGAGAGAACGCATAAAGGAAAGCCGCCGCCACTTCAAAAATTGCCTGATCCTGACGAATCATCACTTCTGTTGCATGCGTAAAGGGCGCAACAACAGCAAATGAGAAAAAGATACCCGTCAAAGTCCCTACAAGAGCGGCACCGATTGAGCTACCAATTTTTGCCACATCCATGTCACCACCCAACAAATTCATTGTCAGGATAACGCCCATTACCGCAGCCACGATCCCGAAACCAGGCAGTAACCCGGAAATCTTACCGGTCGCGCGCGGCACTTCCATCATAGAATGAATGATATCGTGAATCTGATCTTCTAAATAATGTTTGAAATCCAACGCTTGTGGTGGGTTCAACAATAGGTAAGAAAAGTTATCGACGATAAATTTCTTAAGCTCTCTATGCTTAAGAATCAGTGGATAGTTCATAAAGATTGAACTGTCCTCAGGTGAAGTGATGTGAGCCTCCAACGCAAGAACCCCTTGCGCACGAGCCAAACGGGACAATTCATCCAGTAAGCCCAATAGCTCAACATATATCTTTTTATTGACGCGGCCACCTTTGAAAAAGCGCCCCAAGTAAACCATCGTCTTACCCCAGACATAGACAGGTGTCGCTGCAAGGAACACACCAAATGCAATCCCAAGGATAATGACCAACTCAGAAGGGTGCCATAACGAAGAAAGCACGCCCCCTTCCATGAGGAAACCGCCAATGAAACTTCCGATAATAATCAGTATGGCTAAAGGTTTTGAAATAATATTCATAATGTTTCTACAAGCCTAAAAATCTCTACAGTCGCTTAAGCAACTTTAAGACCAACTTTATTTTTTTAGACTCTATTCCTTAACCAAACGAATTTCAGTGACCTGTTTCAGGGTTCTTGGCAAAGTGACTCCTTTCTTAGCCCTAGCGGAGAAGGCTTCTTCTATTGCCGTAGGGCCGAAAGGCTTCGCATAATCACCGGCAACCAACTCTAATTTAGCGCCAGGACTAAAGGCAAATACTGCCGTCACCGCTTCCCCCTTGGGCATTTGAATCAATTTATTACCTTTCCCTTTTGCGATTTCCGGCAACTCGGATTGTTCAAAAACAAGCATTCTTGGCTCGCTAGTCGTCACAATGACCCAATCTCCTTCTTTCACGATAGAAGGCGGAAGCACTTTTGCGCTCTTATCGACACTTAGTGCCGCTTTTCCGGACTTGTTCTTCGAAGATAAGTTCTCTAACTGGGCAATAAAACCATACCCAGCAGAACTGGCAAGGATAAAGCGATCTTGATCCTGCCCTAAAATTACACTTTCAATACTGGCTCCTGTCGGCAAGCTCAAGCGACCGGTTAACGGCTCACCATGGCTTCTTGCCGAAGGTAAACTATGGGCTGCCAATGCATAAGCCCGCCCAGTCGAATCCAAAAAGATTGCCGTTTGTCGGCTTTGCCCTTGCGCTTGATGCTTGAAGGAATCTCCTGACTTATAACTCAGAGCACGACCGTCAATATCATGACCTTTTGCCGCACGCACCCATCCTGTTTCTGACAGTACAACTGTAACCGCTTCAGACGGCAAAAGATCTTGTTCGCTCATAGCTCGAGCCATTTCAGCGCTAACAATTGGAGAACGACGCTCGTCACCATAAAGCTCAGCATCGGCAATCAATTCTTTTTTCACCAAGGTTCTCATTCTGGTTTCGCTGCCAAGCGTTTTTTCCAGCATTTGACGCTCTTTGTCCAACTCGTTCTGCTCGGTACGGATTTTCATCTCTTCCAAGCGCGCCAAGTGACGTAATTTCAACTCAAGAATGGCTTCTGCCTGTGTTTCCGTTAGGTTAAAACGCTCCATCAAAACCGGCTTAGGCTTATCTTCTTCTCGGATAATGGCAATCACCTCATCAATATTGAGGTAGGCAATTAGCAAACCATCCAAAATATGCAGCCTTGCCAGCACTTTATCCAAGCGGTATTGCAAACGTTTTCTAACGGTCTCAAGACGGAACATCAACCACTCGGTCAAAATATCTTTTAAGCTTTTGACTTGAGGGCGCCCGTTCAATCCAATCACATTCAGGTTAACGCGATAACTTCTTTCCAAGTCAGTGGTGGCAAACAAGTGAAGCATGGCTGCCTCGACATCAATGCGGCGTGAACGTAGTTCGATAACAATTCTGACTGGATTTTCATGGTCAGACTCATCTCGTAAATCTACAACCATCGGCAATTTCTTCGCACGCATTTGCGCGGCGATTTGCTCCAATACTTTGGAACCGGAAACTTGAAACGGCAAGGCATCAACCACCACATTCACACCATCTTCCACTTCGTAACGCGCACGCTGACGAATGGTTCCATTTCCAGTCTGATACAAACGCTGCATTTCGCTTTTTGGTGTGATCACCAACGCACGGTTTGGATAATCCGGCCCCGGAACGTGTTCAAAAATTTCTTCATCGGTAATGTTTTTGTTTTCCAGAATGGCAACGCAGGCGCCGACGATTTCTTTGAGGTTATGAGGCGGGATATCCGTCGCCATCCCTACGGCAATACCAGAAGTACCATTCAATAGAACGTGAGGCACACGAGACGGCAACACACTGGGTTCATTTAGAGAGCCATCGAAGTTCGGTACCCAATCCACCGTACCTTGCCCAATCTCTTCCAGCAACAACTGACTGAATTTTGACAGTTTGGCCTCGGTATAACGCATGGCAGCAAACGATTTCGGATCATCGACAGACCCCCAGTTGCCTTGCCCGTCAACCAATGGATAGCGGAAAGAGAAATCCTGTGCCATCAACACCATGGCTTCGTAACAGGCAGAGTCACCATGTGGATGGAATTTACCTAACACATCCCCAACGGTACGCGCAGATTTTTTGTGCTTTGAAGAAGCCTTCAACCCCAGCTCTGACATCGCATAAATGATCCGTCTTTGAACAGGCTTCAGACCATCTCCGATATGCGGAAGTGCACGATCCAAAATAACGTACATCGCATAATCTAAGTAGGCCTTTTCGGTAAATTGAGCTATGGTTTGATGTTCGATGCCTTCGTAGTTGATTGATTGCTGGCTCATGCGTCGTCTTTTCTCTAAAGGTTTAAATTAGGTTCGTTCGATTATGCTTTGTCAGACATGCTACCAACGGCACAGGAAATAAAAGATTTCGCTTTTGCGCCCACCGAAGCCATTCCCTGAATCGTACCGGCTTCAGGATATCCCATGCCGGCCAATTGTGCTTTAACCTGCTCAACTTGATTTTCGTTGTCGGCCTCAAAGCGGACTTCACCGTTTTCAATATCGACCTGAACATCAGCGACACCTTCCAACGATAAAAGTTTTTTGGTGATGCTATTGGCGCAACCACCACATTTAATATTCTCTACCTGAAGGCTATACATTATGTTATTTCCTCTAAATCCGGTATGATGAATCTTGTCCATGATTATCAAGTTAATTTATCATAGAAATCTATTCGAATAAATGCGCAATCTCTAAACACATGAAATCAATAATACCTAACAGACGCCACTACGAACGGGTTTCGACCGAAAGACCCGTTACCTTATTAACGCCTGAAAACAATACATTACAAGGCAAAATGGTCGACCTTTCCATTCACGGTGCAGGGATTATCGTCTATTCAGAGTACATCACTTGCAAAGAAGTGCAAATCATGTTCAATTTACCGACCAACGGCGGAACGCCACTTACCCTTTCAGCAGTCATCACGCATAACAGCTCAATTAGAGGAGACTGTTTTTTAGGGCTAGAATTCGTCGGGATTCTAAAGAACTACGAATCGGCAATCCACGAATTTATTCGATTTCATCATCGATTGGATTAAAATAACTTTCAAAACGATAATAACTAAGAGTTTCAGAGACACCACATGCTCTTCAACAATCCATCTGTACATACCGAACGTGCTGCAAGGGTCAGAGGCCAAACCGTTACTGTTGACGCTGTCTTAACAGAGATATCCATCAGTGGCGTGGTAGTTATCAGCCCGAAAAGAGCCAGTATCGGCACACGTGTTGAAGTGTTCTTTGAGATTCCTGCAAAAGGCTATTTTAGAGAGCTGAGCACAACAGGATTTGTCGAGCACTTTCACAGTGCGGACAATGGATTTCTATTAGGCATCCGTTTTGAAGACGTTCCTGACGAGATCAAAGACTACATTCAAGACTTTATCGACTATAAAGAACGCCTACATCAGCTTGGCAAAAAGACTCACCACAAACCCGACAACAGCTAACCCCAACCTGGCAGATTTTTATTAACTTTCTCTGCCTAGGTCAAATCTTAAATCACCGCAGCCAAGTCGCCTTTTTCTTCCAGCCACTCTTTACGATCAGCTGAACGCTTCTTCGCCAACATCATATCCATAATGGGAATTGATTCCGCTTCGTCCATGCTCAGTTGAACTAAACGACGAGTTGCCGGCAACATTGTAGTTTCACGTAATTGCGAAGGGTTCATTTCCCCTAGACCTTTGAATCGCGTTACCTGTATCTTACCCGGTAATTTTTCGGTCTCTATGCGATCAATAATCCCTTCTCTTTCAGCTTCATCCAAGGCATAGAACACCTGCTTACCGACATCGACACGATACAACGGTGGCATCGCGACATAGATATGTCCATTTTCAATAAGCGCAGGGAAATGCTTAACAAACAGCGCACAAATCAAGGTAGCGATATGTGCACCATCAGAATCCGCATCCGCCAAAATACAAACCTTACCGTAGCGCAAACCGGACAAATCTCTGGAACCTGGATCAACCCCCACAGCCACACTGATGTCGTGAATTTCCTGTGATGCAAGAACCTGAGAGGAATCTACCTCCCAAGTATTCAAAATTTTTCCACGTAGCGGCATAATCGCCTGATAGTTTTTATCTCGTGCCTGTTTTGCGGAACCGCCGGCCGAATCTCCTTCCACCAGGAATAGCTCGGTCATATTAATGTCCGACTCAGTACAATCCGCCAACTTCCCTGGCAATGCAGGACCGGAAGTAATCTTTTTACGGGTAACTTTCTTGGCTTTCTTATTACGGCTTTGTGCGTTATTGATAACGATTTCAGCAATTTTCTCGGCAATCTCAGTGTGTTGGTTCAGCCACAAACTAAAAGCATCTTTAACCACACCGGAAATAAATGGCACACACTCACGCGAAGACAAACGCTCTTTGGTCTGACCAGCAAACTGAGGTTCTCGCACTTTGGCTGACAAAACAAATGCGACATTTTGCCAAACGTCTTCAGGCGTCAGCTTTATGCCACGCGGCAATAAATTACGGAATTCACAAAACTCACGAATGGCATCAGTCGCTCCCGAGCGTAAACCGTTGACATGTGTCCCGCCCTGTGGGGTAGGAATCAAGTTAACATAACTTTCTAAAAGCGCTTCCGCAGGTTCTGCTAACCAAGCGATCGCCCAGGAAACACCTTCATGTTCCCCATTCACATCCCCAACAAATCCTTCAACCGGGAAACGCTCAATACCATCCAGCGCATGATTCAAATAGTCTCTCAAACCATCTTCATAGTACCATTCGCATTTTTCGTCGCTGATTTCATCAAAGAAAGTTACCTGCAACCCGGGACTCAACACCGCTTTTGCACGGAGCAAATGCTTTAGCTTCGACAGCGCATATTTAGGCGTATCGAAAAAGCTGGCATCTGGCCAAAAGGTAACTTTGGTTCCTGTATTTTTTTTGCCGACTTTGCCTATTTCCGTCAATGGTTCAACAAGGTTGCCGTTTTCAAAAGCAATCTGGTATTTAACACCATCACGTCTAATCTCAACCTCAACACGTTTTGACAAGGCATTGACAACAGAAACGCCCACACCGTGCAAACCACCTGAAAACTGATAGGCCTTATTGGAAAACTTTCCACCTGCATGCAACTTAGTGAGAATAACTTCAACACCAGGCACGCCCTCTTCAGGGTGGATATCTACCGGCATTCCTCGCCCATTATCTTCAATCGACATACCGCCATCTTTATAGTGAGTGACGATAATTTCACTGGCATAACCTGCTAGCGCTTCATCCACAGAGTTGTCGATAACCTCTTGTGCCAAATGGTTAGGTCGAGTGGTATCGGTATACATCCCAGGGCGTTTTCGAACTGGATCCAGCCCTGTTAGAACTTCGATTTCTGAGGCATTATAGTTTCCGCTCACTAGCAACAACTCCTGCAAACAATTTAATGACGATTTTAGCTTTTCGGTAATGCTCGTATGTTGAGTTACAAACGAGTCTCCGCTATATTACATAAAAAAAGAGACAACACCAAGATTCAACCCAAATCATATCTGTGAACAATAGGTTCACTGACATCAAATTAACTCAAAATAGAGACATATCAATGCCGAATCGTGATTATCACTCTGAGAGACGCGAGTACAACTTCGCTTCACTTGATAGAGACCAGATTGACACCAATCCTTTTGAGCAGTTCACGAAATGGATGACTTTCGCTCACCAAGAAACAGAGATTAAAGATCCGACCGCCATGTCAGTCACCACGGTCGATGCTGAAGGACAACCCCACAGTCGAGTCGTACTCTTAAAGGAATTTTCCTCTTCAGGTTTTGTGTTCTACACCAACTACAACAGTGCGAAAGCTCATGAACTTGCAAATAATGCCAAAGCTGCACTCTTGTTTTTCTGGCCAGAGCTTGACCGACAAATTCGCATTGAGGGAACAATTTCTAAAATTGACCCCGAAAAATCCAAGGCTTATTTTCACAGCCGCCCAAGAGGCAGCCAGCTAGCTGCATTAATTTCCGAACAAAGTGAAGTGGTCACAGATCGTGCGACACTTGAGCAGCGACTACAACAAGCTGAAACGACTTACCAAGACCAGGAAATTCCTGCCCCGTCTAACTGGGGTGGCTATCAATTGAAAGCCAATCTTTTTGAGTTTTGGCAAGGTAGACCAAACCGCTTACATGATCGTTTTCGCTACCTAAAAGAAGGCGAGGACTGGCAAATAGATCGCCTTTGCCCTTAAACACGCGTGACCAACTAAAAGCTATGACAAATACCAACCACATGATTGACTTAGAAGCATCCTGGCTATCAAAACTCAAACAAGAATTCGATATGCCCTATATGCAGCAGTTGAAGGCTTTTTTACTCGCGGAAAAACAACAAGGCAAAACCATCTTACCGAAAGGAAGCCTTTGGTTTAACGCGCTTAACTCTACGCCATTCGATCAAGTTAAGGTAGTTGTACTCGGGCAGGACCCTTACCCCACACCCGGACACGCCCATGGGTTAAGTTTTTCTGTACTACCGGGCGTCTCTCCCTTGCCAAAATCCCTACTTAATATCAATCAGGAGCTCTTAACCGATGTAGGCGTGAACAATGCCCATACAGGCTACTTGCAGCCCTGGGCAGATCAAGGTGTCTTGCTACTAAATGCCGTTCTAACCGTGGAAGCGGGTAAGCCCAACGCACACCAAAACAAAGGCTGGGAGCAGTTTACCGATAAAATCGTACATCTATTGGCCGAAAATAATGAGCATTTGGTGTTCATTTTGTGGGGCGCTTACGCTCAGAAAAAAGGAAAATTTATCGACCGAAAAAAACATTTTGTGATTGAGTCTCCACACCCATCACCCCTTTCTGCTTACCGTGGTTTTTTTGGTAGCCAACCCTTTTCTAAGACCAACAGTTATTTGCAACAGCATGGCCAAACACCGATAAACTGGCAACTTCCAGTTGCTTCATCTTAAAAATCCAGAATTTCCACATCTATATACCCCGTTGTTAAAACCCGTTTTTTAGGCAATTACCCCCTATAAAACCGTGGGTTTCTCCACTTTTCACCTAGGTAAGAATCCATAGGTTTTATGCTAGACTGTAAATATTAAAACCAGCACTCTTGTGACCAAACGAGCTTTAATATTATGGACAACAACATCGAAATCCAAAAAGCTGGCTTATGGAGCCGGGCAAAAATATCAACCTTGAGTATCATCTTACTTGTCATGATGGCCGGTGCAGGTGTCTTTTTCACCACCGCCTTTAGTGTTCTCCACATTCAACTAGATCGAGCATTAAAGGACTGGTTGACCATCCAGAAAATTCTGTCTGACACTGGTGCATTAAAGACATCGAACCTTCAAGCACACAGTGACCAACTTTCTCATAGCATTGAGGGCGTAAAGTCTATGACCATTTACT
Organism: Hydrogenovibrio marinus; assembly: GCF_013340845.1. Taxonomy (NCBI): domain Bacteria; kingdom Pseudomonadati; phylum Pseudomonadota; class Gammaproteobacteria; order Thiotrichales; family Piscirickettsiaceae; genus Hydrogenovibrio; species Hydrogenovibrio marinus. Next base: position 420,845 of record NZ_AP020335.1, on the reverse strand, counting down.
TCATCATTGCTGTGCTCGTTGCTGTCGGTGCTTTTTTCATTTTGATGTATAACACGCTTATTGGAAAAATCGTCAGACCAATCAAAGAAATGGAAAAAGGCATTTTGGAAATCACCTCCACCAATGACTTCTCAAAGGTTTTGAATGCCAAATATCAGGACGAAGTTGGACAGGTCATTCGCTGTTTCAATGGACTGACAGGCGACCTAAAAAACGTATTCGATCGCATCAACAGTAATCTAGAACAAGTAGCAAATGGTAACTTTGAACAACGCTGTACAGTGAATGTTCACGGGGATCTTGAAACCTTGAAAAACCGAGTAAACGCATCTGTTGATAGTGTACATGTCACCATGAATTCTTTGGAAGATATTGGAGATGCGATTTCTAATGGTGACTTCTCCATACGCATGAACCCTGAAGTCAAAGGCAATATCCGCATTAAAATCGACACTGCCATGCAGAACATGGATACCATCATTCAACAAATCAACGGCGTGATGCAAAAGGTAATGGTCTCAGACTTTAGTGAACGTGTTACAGGCGAAGCAAAAGGACAAATGGCAGAACTCAAGTCCTTCATCAATGAAGCGGTTTCCGAAATATCCCAAAGTATTCAGGAACTGAACACTGCAACCAAACACCTGAGCCAAGGTGATCTTGCCTACAGTATGACCAGAACATTCAGTGGTGACTTGAAAGCTTTGCAGGACAACCTGCAGCATGCAGTGAGTCAACTGAATGACTCTATGACACAGGTCATCAGTACCTCGTCAGAAGTCGCGCAAGGGACATTTGAAATCTCTCAAGGCAACGACAACCTATCGGAAAGAACACAATCGCAAGCAGCCTCTTTAGAGGAAACTGCATCGGCTGTCGAGCAAATCACTTCTACGGTACAACAGACTTCCGATCACGCCCAACGCGCACACCAATTGGCTACGGAAACCATGAAACTTGCCAATGATGGTCGTCAGGTTATGCAAAATTCCGTTGAGTCGATGTCTCGCATTCAAGAGTCCAGTGAACGCATCAGTGACATCATTGCACTGATTGACAGCATAGCTTTCCAAACAAACCTATTGGCACTTAACGCGGCGGTTGAAGCTGCTCGTGCCGGAGAGCATGGTCGAGGCTTTGCGGTTGTTGCCGGTGAAGTCCGAAGCCTCGCCGGAAAATCTTCGGATGCCGCCAATGACATTAGAAAGCTCATAGATGAAGTTGTCGCAAAAGTAAATCAAGGGGCTTCGCAACTTAATGAAACCAACGAAGCTTTCGACAAAATCAATCACGGTGTGCAAACTGTAACCGAAATTGTAGCTGAAATCACCGTCAGCGCTAGAGAGCAGGCAACAGGTATCGGTCAAGTAAACCAAGCTATTTCGCAATTAGACAGTGCTGTTCAACAAAATGCAGCATTGGTTGAAGAAACTGCCGCCAACGCGTCTCATCTGACAGAGCAGGCTATAAAACTTCAACAGGATGTGTCTGGGTTTCAAGTAAAGGGAGTAACCTCTCACAAAGGCAATTATGCGCTACCGCACAAAGACTAAATTAGCATAGCAGTTACTTTTCCAACTTCTCTTGATGTGTGAAGTTAGCCGTGATGACAATTTTCACCCGGCGGTTTTTGGCACGACCGTTCAAGGTGTCATTTGAGGCAATCGGACGATACATACCATAACCTGCAATCCCGAATAAATCCTGCGGCAACCCACTCGAAGTGGACAGAAGCTGCATTACACTTTCCGCCCTCATGGTACTTAAGAACCAGTTATTTCTTAGACTTGATTCCGGATTGATTTTTGCATTATCAGTATAACCGGCAATGGAGATTTCCCGCCGTAAATGCAACCCTTGTTTTCCTGCATCATAAGCAATACCAGCAGGCAGGACTTTCGATTGCTCTTCAGTCAACAATGGAACTTTTTTCAATTCTTCTCCCACTTCTGTTAACTCTTTTGCCAGTCTCTCGGATGGTTTAAATCCTCCTTCTACAAAAGCTTGGTCGTTATTAATATTAATCTCCACCCCCAGCGAAGTTCTTTTTACCTTGATGAAAATGGCATCTTTCAATCTATCCGTCAACTCAATAGATATCTGATCTAAGTCATCTTCCAGCCATTTCTGAACTTTTGAAATTTCACCTTTGTTCAACACAATCATCAAAATAAAAAACGTAATCAAAAGCGTGACCATATCGCCAAAAGACAAAAGCCAACCTGACTTGATCTTTTCGGATTTAACACTCATGACTGCTCCTCTGGCCTGGTGATGATTTGAGGCAACAGATAGATTTCAACACGACGATTAATGGGATCCATAGAATTACTGGAAATAGGTCGCAAGCTGCCGTAACCGGCAATACCAAATCGATCTCCGGGAATCTGACTATAGAGCTGAATGTAATTCATAATGGCGTAAGCCCTGAAGCCACTAAGCTCAATATTGCTCTGATATAAAGCGGTTTTTGCCAAAGTGCCTGCATCAGTATGGCCTTCTACACGAAGCGTCATGATCAACTCATCGCCATTCTCAATCTGAATAGCCTTAACCAAAGATTTATGCGTTTGAGCGTAATTTTCAAAACCCACTTGTTTCAGCAATTGAATCAATTGGTTCAAATAGGGTAAATATAAAGGGTTTATTTTTGCACGAGCAGCTGCGAAAAGCTGATTCTTCTCAAAGAGCTCAGGTTTGAAGGTAAGTTTGACACCTTTTGCAACCGTATTATCAACCTCCAACCAGCTCATTCCATCTTTCTGAGCTTGCGTTTTTACATCTCGGTAGAGTGCATTGATGACTTTTTGATAGCTGCGTTTTTCCTGACTGGTTTCGATACCGACTATGGCGATAATAATGACAAACAATGCTAATAGAGAGGTAAACAGCGCGATGAAAATAATTTGAGACGAACGATAGCGCTTAAGCTGTAAAAAGCCGCTCGCTTCGACTTCCGCTTCTTGTTTGGACTGATTAAGGAGCATACGCTTCATGGTTTCTCCTTGGCCTCTAATGAAGCTCTAAATCTAGCTTCTGCTTGGTTTTGTGATTAACGTAGGAAAGTAGACTTTCTTTCATCATCAATGGTGGCAGTTTCTGTTTCAGCCCCATCACACCGTAGATAATGATTTCATCTTTTACCACTTCTGCATCGGAGAGCACTTTTAGCTTCCCTGCCATTGGAATGAAAATAAAATTTGCGAACAGCACCCCATAGAAAGTTGTCACCAACGCCAACCCCATCCCGGTCAACAGCGAGTTCAACATGTTTTCAGACTGCCCAACCACATTGGCAGCATCGCCTCCACCGACCTGTGAAGTCATCATCATAATCAACCCCATTACCGTCCCCATCATACCGAATGCTGGCGCATAGGAAGCCATATTGTTAAAGACATCCTGGCAATTCAAATGGCGCATGCGCATGGAGTTAAGGTGATTCTCAAGACTTAATCGTAGATGTTCTTCATCACGATAAATCATCATTTCTGTCAAAGCAAACGTCAGGAATCGGTCTGACTGATTCTCTATCTCTTTTTCCAAGGCCAATTCTCCCTTGGTATAGGCTAGATGAGATAGATACATGAGTTGTTCGATGATTTTTGATTCCGACTCCGGCTCGGCAACAAGCACTTTACCGATACCTTTGAAGAAACAGGCTATCTGATTCAAAGGATAATTTATGAAAGCGGCAGCGAATGTACCGCCCAAAACCACCAATAAAGCCTGCAAATTAAAGAACGCGGATAGCAATTGACCTGATTTAAAATCGACCATATTGAACAGGACGACAACTAAACCCAGAATTAATCCGATGATGCTCGCTAATTTGCTCATTTATTGTAGGTTTTAAGCACCTCCACTCTCTTCGGGAGGGGACGGTAGGTGCGTTCTAAACCAATCCTCTAGTTGTTGGTTGATTTCTTCAACTGAAAATGCCGTTGGATCAATCGATGGACTGATGTAAACATCTATCATCCCCGGATGGATAAGCAAACTGCCTGAAGGCCAACATTGTCCTGCATTATGCGAAACAAAATAGGTTTTGGCTTTTGATCGATTGGCAAGGATTGCCCCGCCCGTATTGATTTTGCCTATCTTTCCATATGATGTTCGGGTACCTTCCGGAAAAATTACGACCCAAACACCCTCTGCAAGCTTTTCATTCCCTTGATTAATGACTTGCATCATCGATTTTCGGCCAGCTTTACGATCAATCGCAATCGGCCCCATCATCCTTAAACCCCATCCAAAAAAAGGAATTTTCAATAATTCTTGTTTTAATACAAAGGTTTGGCGAGGAAAAAACTCCTGAAACGCAAAAGTCTCCCATGCCGACTCATGTTTAGCAAGGATTACGCCAGGTTGGGATACATCCAGATTTTCGCGCCCGTAGACCTGATACTTCACCCCACAAGTCCACTTCAACCAACGAATCGTAAAACGCGCCCATAGGTGAATGTACGCATAGCGTGCAGAGGGTGATGCAACCCATAAAACCTGAGCAGTCGTCACAAAAAAAATCAGTGTAATAATTTGTCCTGTAAAAAATATGATCGATCTTATTGCTGTCAAAAACTTCATAACAAACTCTCCACAGCCGTCAAAAGATTGTCGTAAACCGGTACATCAGACAATTCAGACGCATTTTTTGCCATCGTTCGTTCGCCCTTGCCGGTTTTAACCAATAGTGGTTGCATGTTCATTGCCTGAGCGACTTGAATATCGGCAATTGAATCGCCAATCATCGGGCATCCGGCCAAAGACACATCGAAGCGATTTTGTATGGCTTGTAGCATTCCTGTACCAGGCTTTCGACAAGGAGAGTTATCTTCAGACACATAAGGCGAGTAGCTAATCCAATCAACTGCAACACCATGCTCGGCTAGCAGTCCAACGAATTTTTGATGCATTGCATGCAACGTCTGACGGGAATAATATCCTCGTCGTACACCGGATTGGTTGGTGGCAATAGCAACTGTCCACCCTGCTTTTTTCAGCTTTGCAATGGCTTCAACACTACCTGATTCGGGAATCCATTCATTCGGGTGTTTGATATAGGCGTCCGAATCCTGATTGATAACACCATCACGATCCAAAACAATGATTTTATTCATAAGACAACAATATACACAAAAGAGAACGGGCGAATGACATCGCCCGTTTGGTTGAATTAAGCTGACAAGCGTGAAATATCAGCAATCTGCAAAAAGAGTTGATAAATCTGGTTTAACAAAGCCAAACGATTGTTGCGAACGTTCAAATCATCTGCCATAACCATGACGTCATCAAAGAATACATCGACAGGCTGACGGATTTTCGCCAATGTCTGCATCGCTTGCGCGTAGTCTCTATCCGCAATCAAACGACTGACTTCTTCTCTCAGCTCATCTAAAGTAGCAAACAGGTTCTTTTCTGCATCTGTTTCGAACAAATTAGTATCAACCGTTTCTGCAAAAGGCTCATCCAACTTTTTCAATATGTTCGAGATACGCTTATTTGCTGCACTCAAACTTTCCGCTTCGTCCATCGCACTGAACTGCTGAACCGCAGCAATACGCTTGTCAAAATCTATCGGATGACTTGGTTCACAAACCCTAACCGCCTCAAACTCTTCAGCTGAAATACCTTTATCAGCATAGTAAGCTTTCAAGCGACTGACAATAAAATCGTAGATATCTGCTGCCAATGCATCCGATGCTTCAACCTCATCATGAAGTTTCAAGCTTTCGCGAATCAGTAACATCAAATCCAGATTCAACTGCTTTTCAATCATGATTCTTAGCAAGCCTAATGCTGAACGACGCAACGCAAAAGGATCTTTATCTCCAGTAGGCACCTGACCCAAACCAAAGATACCGGTAATGGTATCCAGTTTGTCAGCGATCGCCAAAGCCTGCGCAACGCCGGAATTTGGTAAATCATCACCCGCAAATCTCGGCTGATATTGTGCGTCTAACGCATCTGCAACTGCGGCATTCTCGCCTTGCTCCAGAGCATAGTAACGCCCCATAATGCCTTGCAATTCAGGAAACTCACCAACCATTTCAGACATCAGATCACACTTGGATAAACGTGCAGCCCTTTCCAAAAGCTGTGGTTCTTCACCTAATGGCTTGCCGATTTTGACCGCCAAGGTTTCAAGGCGTTCAATCTTATTGAACAGAGTTCCCAGCTTTTGTTGGAAAACAACCGTTTTCAGACGTGGTAAAAAGTCGTCAAGCGATTGCTTACGATCTTGATCCCAGAAAAACTTGGCATCCGACAATCTTGGTCGAATAACGCGTTCATTCCCCTTCTTCACTGAATCCGGGTTATTACTTTCAATATTTGAGAAAGTAATGAACTTCGCCATCAAACTACCGTCTTGGTTTAGCAAGTGGAAATACTTTTGATGCCCTTTCATTGCAGAAATCAGCGCTTCAGACGGTACCGATAAAAATACTTCATCGAAATCACCCACCACAGCCTGCGGCCATTCATTCAATGCTGTGACTTCTTCCAACAGATCTTCATCAATGTCGGCAATACCGCCCAACGACTGTGCAGCCGCTTCAACCTGCTCACGAATCATGTCAGAACGTGAAGCAAAGTCAGCTTTCACTTTCCCTTCTGTTTCCAGTGTATTCAAGTAAACAGAAGGAGAAGTAATTTGAATTTCTTGTGGCGCATGGAATCGGTGACCACGCGTGGTGTTGCCTGTTTTCAACCCTAGAATTTCGGCAGGAACAACGACACCATCCAACAACATCAACGCCCAATGCACTGGACGAACAAACTCAACATCAGACGCCCCCCATCTCATACGCTTCGGTATCGGCAGTTTAGCCAAGGATTGATTGACGATTTCAGGCAACAATACTTCGGCAGCTTGCCCTTGTTGCGCCTGATAGTAAACCATCCAAGTACCCTTATCGGTTTCAACCTCAGAAAGTTCACTGACCTCTGCGCCACAACCACGAGCAAACCCAAGCAAGGCTTTGGTAGGCCGACCTTGGTCGTCAAAAGCCGCTTTTTTCGCGGGCCCTTTTTTCTCGACGGTTTTATCTGCTTGAACACGCTGAAGTTGTTCAACTCTCACCGCCAAACGACGAGGAGAGGCATAGATACTGACTGTGCCATAAGACAACTCAGCCTCATCCAAACCTGCTTGAATACCTGAAGCGAAGGCTTCAGATAATTTTTTCAATGCTTTCGGTGGAAGCTCTTCCGTCCCGATTTCGACCAAAAAATCTGCTGTCGTCATCGTCATTATTGGGCACCTCCATCTTTCACTAATGGGAACCCTAAGGCTTCACGCCCCTCATAATAGGCTTCAGCAATTTGTCTAGCCATTGCTCTTACTCTTCCGATAAATCTCGCTCTCTCGGTCACACTGATGGCATGACGCGCATCCAGTAAGTTAAATGCATGAGAGGCTTTCAATACTTGTTCATAAGCTGGTAAAGGCAACTTGTCTTCTACCAACTTGGCAAAAATCGTTTCACACTCATCAAACGTACGGAACAAAATATCCGTATCCGCCTTTTCAAAGTTGTATGCCGACATTTCGACTTCATTTTGATGGAAAACATCTCCATAGGTGACTTTGCCTTCTGGCCCATTTACCCAAGTCAAATCGTAAACGCTATTCACCCCTTGCAGATACATGGCGATACGTTCCAAACCGTAGGTAATCTCACCTGTCACCGGACGACACTCCAAACCACCAACTTGTTGGAAATAGGTAAACTGAGTCACTTCCATGCCATTCATCCAGACTTCCCAACCAAGCCCCCAAGCGCCCAATGTTGGTGACTCCCAGTTATCTTCCACAAAACGAATATCGTGTTCTAACGGATCAATCCCTAGATTGCGCAAAGAATCCAAATACAACTCTTGAATATTGTCTGGCGACGGCTTCAGCATGACCTGAAATTGATAATAGTGCTGCAAACGGTTAGGATTTTCACCATAACGTCCATCTGTCGGGCGGCGACAAGGCTGCACATAAGCCGCTCTCCACGGCTCTGGCCCGATTGATCTTAGGAATGTGGATGGGTGAAAAGTTCCTGCACCCATTTCGTTATCATAAGGCTGCATGATAACGCACCCTTGTTCAGCCCAATAGGCTTGCAATGTTTGGATTAACCCTTGAAAAGTTAAAATATCGGTTGCTGCGTTTGAAGACACTTGAATTGTTTCCTATCTGAGTGTTTCGGGATGTTTTTTCGTTTAAAATGTTTCTATTCGTGTTCGACACGTAAAATTCTGATAATTATACCAATTTAAAGTCACAAAATTAGGAAGAAAATGCCTGAAAACTACGCAATAGACGCTAAAGGACTTAGATGTCCAATGCCGGTGATCAAACTGCAGCAAGCCATTCGCAATGCAGCGTCGGGTGATACCATCACTATTGAATGCACAGATATGGGAGCCGAAAAGGATATTCGCAGCTGGTGCAAAGTGAACAAGCACCAAATGACAGACTGCTCAAAAAAAGAAGGGGAATTTAAAGGCCAAACAACATCCGTACTATTCATTACAGTTGCTGTCAGATAGCATCAATTTGCCAATCTGACAATTGACTCCGCTAGATTCTATTCCGGTTTTCAGTATAATCAGAAACCATACATTCAAAAATTTCAGTTAGGTAAGAACACTCTCGTGCAGGCTTTCATTAAAAAATTGGGGTTTATCGTCACATCGCTCCTATTGGTGAGTCTCTATGCATTTAATTCTGATGCGAGCCAGCCCTTTGAGAAACAAACCTTACCGCTACCACCACTTCACTCACAACTAGACCCTTCTTTAGGTCTTGATATCTCAAACAAAACTAGCTCAGCTAAATGGGCTAAATACTCGGTCAAGATTCCAAAAAACGGTTCTTTATCCGAGGCGCTGGATAGCCTAGGCATCAGCGCAGCTACAGCCTTTGAAATCAAAAAACTGAAGAATAGCCGTTACTTGACCCAACTCCGTGTTGGAGACACCTTACACATCTGGGTTGATCAAAGCAGAGAACTACAAAAGATTGACTACCCAAGAACTCGCGGGCTTCACTATCAATTAACACGCTCTGACGAAGGGTTCAAAATTCAAGCCGTTGAGCACCCTGTCGAAACCAAAATAGTCTCAACCGCCGGCGTGATCAAGCACTCTTTTTACTTAAGCGGCCAGGATGCAGGGTTAAGTGCAAACACCATTATGAATCTTGCCGACATCTTCAATTGGGAAATTGACTTTATCCGCCAGCTTCGCCCTGGCGACCCATTCAAAGTTATTTACGAACAACGTTTTATTGACGGCCAATATGTCGGCGATGGTGACATCTTAGCGGCAGAAGTAACAACAGCGGGCGATGACAAACACACCGCATTCCTCCTTAGAAGCGCTAAGGGTAAAAACATCGGATACTACGATATCCACAAACACAACTTGAAGAAAGCCTTCCTGCGCAACCCGGTAGACTATGTGCGCATCACCTCCACTTACAAACCAATGAGATTCCACCCAGTACTCAAAAAATGGCGCGCGCACCGTGGCGTTGACTATGGCGGACCTGTTGGCACCCCAATTCACGCAGTGGGTGAAGGTCAGATCGTCAAGCGTGGCTGGAGCAATAGCTACGGTAGAGTCATCTATATCAAACATGCTGGGAAATACACCACGGTCTATGCTCACATGTCGCGTTTTGGAAAATTCAAACAAGGGCAATGGGTAAAACAAGGGCAAGTCATTGGTTACATCGGGCAATCAGGGTTAGCAACTGGCCCTCATCTACACTATGAATTCCGCATTAATGGTCGATTTGTCGATCCCATGAAGGTCAAATTCCCAGACGCTGCGCCGGTTCCGAAAAAGTACCGCACGCAATTTGTCGAGTATGCTGCCTTGATGCATAGCCAACTGGACAGATTAACCCCTCAAAACACGCAACTAGCGAGTCGCTTTGAGTAGCTTTCTCTACTTAGGGTTAATGTCAGGTACCAGCTTAGATGGTGTCGACATTGCGCTGACTGAAATTTCTGATGACTCTCGCACTATTAGATGCCTAGTATTTGACACCATTCCCTACCCGACTGAACTGAAAGACGAGTTACATGCACTAAACTTAAGTAGTGACGTATCACTACACTCGCTTGCCAAGCTACAATCAGAACTCGGTCAACTCTATAGCGATAACATCAACCGCTTCCTGAAAAAAAATGACCTCACTAATCGCCACATTAAGGCCGTTGGTTCACACGGGCAGACTATTTTTCATGACCCAAACGTTTCAATGTCAATACAAATCGGTCACCCGGCCTTTATCGCCAAACAAACCGGCATCAAAACTGTGGCCGACTTTCGCATTGACGACATGGCCAATGGCGGTCAGGGTGCCCCGCTGGCACCGGCATTCCACAAAACACTATTCCAAGAAAACAATGAACGCTTGGCTATTATCAACCTAGGCGGCATCGCCAATGTCTCTTTACTGTCGGAAAACGGGAATGTCATTGGCGCGGACACAGGCCCTGCAAACGGTTTAATGGATGAAATTTGCCAACGGCATCTGGGCATAAATTATGATGCAAACGGTGCTATTGCTGCCTCTCACAACCCCGACCAAACGCTGCTAATGAAAATGCTGGCAGAGCCTTACTTTGCAAAAGCCTTTCCTAAAAGCACAGGAAGAGATTTATTCAATCTGAATTGGCTAAACCAATTCGACACCAAACACCTGTCAACCGAGGTTCTAATATCAACGCTCAACCAACTAACGGTTGAAACGCTTGCGAATGCAATACGTGGCTTTGATGTTGAAAAAGTAATCTTATCGGGTGGAGGCGCTGAGAACAGCACTTTAAAAAGCAGATTACAGACTGCTTTGAACGTTGAAGTACAGACTGCTTTTGATTATGGCGTCAACCCGCACGCCATAGAAGCCATGATGATGGCTTGGCTAGCCGATCAAAGATTGAACAAAAAACCTGTCGAATTACAATCAATCACCGGTGCTTCTAAAGCTTCCATTCTCGGCGGCGTCTGGCTACCTTAACCCCAGAGTATTACACACCGACTCTTTGCAAAAATCTGCCAGGTTGGGTCATGCCTTTCGCAACAAATAAAAATGCCCAACAAAAGTCGGGCATTTAAAATTCAAGCTTGTTCAGCAGGTGGCTATTTATCCATAAAGTCTGGGTCACCGTGACCACGCTGCTCCAATGGAATATAACAAGCACTTCCAACACCTGTGTAAATCTGAGTTGGTCTAAAAATCTTGTTGTCTTGTAACTGTTCACGCCAATGCGCCATCCAACCAGCAGAACGCGCTACCGCAAAAATAGGTGTAAACAAACCAGCGTCAAACCCCATTTCTTTATAAAGAATACCAGAATAGAAATCGACGTTTGGATAAACCCCTTTGTGCCCCAGCAGCTCTTCACAGACTCTTTCAACTTCTTGCGCAGTATCAAACGCGATACTTAGACTGCCAGATTTACTTTTCAAGATATCACTGGATAGCTTTTGCAGAATCGTAGCGCGAGGGTCCTTGGTTTTGTACTCACGATGCCCCATCCCCCAAATCACTTTCTTCTTGGCAAGACGGTCTTCGATATAAGCTCGTGCATTTTCAGGGCGCCCGATCTCGTCCAGCATTTCGATAACCATTTGGTTGGCACCGCCATGTAAAGGACCTGACAAAGAAGCGATGGCAGAAGCAATAACCGAACAAGGGTTTGCCAAAGTCGAACCTGTCACCATTGTGGTGAACGTTGATGCATTGATGGTGTGCTCCGCATGCAAGATCAAGCAAGCGTCCAACAAACGCGCCCAGTCTTTATCCGGCTCTTCACCCGTCACCATATACAAGAAATTTTCGGCATAGCTTAAATCGGTACGCGGTTCGATTGGATCATAACCATTACGCATGTGTTCCCACATAGCAACCAAGGTCCCCATGTGAGCGATGATTTTTACGGTTACGTCATTGATATAGGCTTGGTTTTCAGTACCACCTTTCATATATTCGGTACTTGGATAGAAGCTCGCCAAGCTCGCAACAACCACCTGCAACATGTGCATTGGATGTGTTGTTGACGGTAGATTGCGCATCATTTCACGAATATTGAATTTAGCGCGACGAGATTGACGTAGAGACTGATCAAACGCTCCCAACTCTTCTTTGGTTGGCAAGCGACCGAAGAGTAGCAACAACGTCGTTTCTTCAAACGAAGATTTCTCCGCCAGCTCCATAATATCGTAGCCCCGGTATGACAAAATGCCTTTCTGACCATCAATGAAAGAAATTTCTGATTTGGTAGCAGGGACACCTGCCAATCCTGGGATATATTCCATAAGCCTATTTACAAATTAAACACTAAAAGATGACCCGCAACCACACGTAGTCGTTGCATTCGGGTTTTCAATCACAAAGCGTGCGCCTTGCAAGTCTTCAAGATAATCAATCTTAGCGCCCATCAAGTATTGAAAACTCATTGGATCAATCATTAGTTTGACGCCACTTTTTTCTACAACAGTATCGTCTTCCGCTTGGTTTTCATCAAAAGTGAAACCGTATTGGAAGCCAGAACAACCTCCACCGGTAATGTACACGCGCAGTTTAAGTTCAGGATTACCTTCATCTTCAATCAAACCACTGACTTTTGAAGCGGCGGCATCCGTAAAATTTACTGGAGTTGGGATTTCTGACATAACGACCTCCTTCAGAGCGTTATCAATTCTAAGAAAGGTATTATAACCCAAAACCCTTCTTTTAAGAATGTAAGGACAGCTTTGTCCTAGAAACTAATAGGTTAATTATGGCAATAGCGCTACTTGTTGTAGCCCCGTTGTTTCCGGCAAGCCAAATAAAATATTCATATTTTGCACTGCCTGACCGGAAGCGCCTTTGACCAAGTTATCGATAACAGAAGTTACCACAACCAATGGACTGTCTTCTGGACGATAAATCGCCAAACGACACATATTGGAACCTTTCACCATGCGTGTTTCAGGCAAACTTCCCGCCGGCATTACATCGACAAAAGGTTCATATTGATAAGCAGACTCATACAAAGCCTGGATTTCAGCCTGAGATTTTTCAACTGCCATCGTGGCATAAATCGAGTTTTCCATCCCACGAATCATTGGCACTAGATGAGGAACAAAAGTAAGCCCAACGTCTTTTCCAGCTTGTTGTGCAAGCTTTTCTTTCATCTCTGGCAAGTGACGATGTCCGGCAACGCCATATGCTTTAAAGCTCTCGCTCATTTCTGCGCCCAGCATCGCCACACTAGCACCTCTACCCGCACCGCTTACGCCTGACTTACCATCAGCTATGATTGAGTTCAAATCAATCCAGCCTGCCTTCACCAGCGGTAACAATCCGAGCATAATGCTGGTTGGATAGCATCCCGGATTTCCAATAATGTCAGCCTTTTGAATCGCATCACGGTAATATTCAGGCAAGCCATAAGCGACCTTTGGAAACAAGTGCTTTCCTGTATGCTCGTGCTTGTACCATTTTTGCCAGACATCCAAGTCTTCAAGACGGAAGTCAGCCGCCAAGTCGATAACTTTGACGCCTTTTTTCACTAGCGATTCCGCCATGCTCATCGCTACGCCATGTGGTGTCGCAAAAAACACCACATCGCAAGTTTGTAGTTGCTCGACATCAGGCACCGAAAAACACAGGTCGTAAAACCCTCTTAGGTTGGGATACATATCAGCGACAGCAACCCCTTCTTCACTACGAGAAGTAATCATCGCAACTTCGGCATTCGGGTGGTTTGCCAGAATTCTCAGCAATTCCACACCGGTATAACCTGTTCCACCGACGATTCCAACCTTAATTTGTTTCATTATTTACGACCTTCAAAATTCTTTTAGACAGACCTGTAATTTTGCCAGAAAACAGCAAAAAAATCAGCGTTAGTTTATTCAGCAACCTTTCTTTTAAGGACAAAAAAGCCGGCATAAGCCGGCTTTTTAGAAAGAGCGATGCTCGGTAGATATTACATCATACCGCCCATGCCCCCCATTCCACCTGCTGCGCCAGCATCAGAACCGCCATCTTTAGCTGGAAGATCAGCAATCGCTGCTCCAGTCGTCAAGACAAGTCCTGCGATAGAAGCTGCGTTTTGTAGTGCAGAACGCGTTACTTTAGCAGGGTCAATGATACCTGCTGCAATCATGTCTACATACTCTTCTTTCGCTGCGTCAAAGCCGAAGTTACCTTCACCTTCCATCACTTTGCTAACAATAACAGAACCTTCTAGGCCACAGTTAGTAGCAATTTGACGCATAGGCTCTTCCATTGCACGTAATGCAATCTTAACCCCTACGTCTTGGTCGTTGTTATCGCCCGCCACGTTGATTTTTGATTTAGCACGAACCAAAGCAACACCACCGCCTGCAACGATACCTTCTTGTACCGCAGCACGAGTTGCGTGCAGTGCATCGTCAACACGGTCTTTCTTCTCTTTCATTTCAACTTCAGTTGCCGCACCCAACTTCAATACTGCAACACCGCCTGACAATTTAGCCAAACGCTCTTGAAGTTTTTCTTTGTCATACTCAGAAGTCGTGTTTTCAACTTGAGACTTGATTTGTGCACAACGAGATTCGATATCATCTTTTGAACCCGCACCGTCAATCAACTTCGTTGAATCTTTACCAACAACTACAGACTTGGTTTCACCCAATAGATCCAAAGTTACGTTTTCTAACGTCAAACCAACTTCTTCAGAAATAACTGTACCGCCAGTCAATACCGCCATGTCTTGCAACATCGCTTTACGACGCTCACCGAAACCAGGCGCTTTAACCGCAGCCACTTTCACGATACCACGCATGTTGTTGATAACCAAAGTTGCTAGCGCTTCACCATCAACATCTTCAGCGATAATCAACAAAGGACGACCTGCTTTTGAAACAGCTTCCAAAGTTGGCAGCAACTCACGAATGTTAGAGATTTTCTTGTCATAAAGAAGAACGAATGGCGTTTCCAATTCACAAACCATTTTTTCTTGGTTTGTCACGAAGTAAGGAGATAGGTAACCACGGTCAAATTCCATCCCTTCTACCACAACCAGTTCATCTTCAAGAGAAGAACCTTCTTCAACAGTGATAACACCTTCAGTAGAAACTCTTTCCATTGCGTCTGCAATCATCTTACCGATTGTCGCATCAGAGTTCGCAGAGATCGTACCTACCTGAGCGATTGCTTCAGAAGTTGTACAAGGAACAGACATCGCTTTGATTTCCGCAACAACAGCTTCAACTGCTTTGTGGATACCACGATTCAAATCCATAGGGTTCATACCAGCCGCAACTGCTTTCATCCCTTCACGAACGATTGATTGCGCAAGAACGGTTGCAGTTGTTGTACCATCACCTGCAACATCATTGGTTTGAGAAGAGACTTCTTTAACCATTTGCGCACCCATGTTCATGAACTTGTCTTCAAGTTCGATTTCACGAGCAACAGAAACACCGTCTTTAGTCACAGTCGGTGCACCAAAGCTTTTCTCTAGTACAACGTTACGACCTTTTGGCCCTAGTGTGACTTTAACAGCATCTGCAAGGATGTTAATCCCTTCAACCATCTTTTCACGGGCATCTAAACCAAACTTTACTTCTTTTGCCATTGTGTATTCCTTTTACTTAAATCTATTTGTTCAAATATTTTAGACAATTCTAAAAAATGCACTATCCAATCATTAATCAATGATGGCGATGATGTCGTCTTCACGCATTACTTTCAGCGCTTGACCGTTGTCATCTTTTACTTCTTGACCAGAGTATTGGCCAAAAAGCACTTTGTCGCCTACCTTCACAGTCATAGGGATAATAGAACCGTTATCCGCAGCCTTACCTGGACCAACCGCAACAACTTCACCACGATTTTCTTTTTCTTGTGCAGAACCTGGTAGCAAAATACCACCAGCAGATTCTTTCTGCTCTTCAACTTGGCGAACTACAACGCGATCATGCAAAGGTTTGATATTCATACATTACTCCTAAAAAAATGATTTGATTTCATAAATATATCGCTTTCAATTAGCACTCTATCTATGAGAGTGCTAAACATTTTAGACAATCATTTAAAGCTGTCAAGAATATAGTGACGCTTTTCTGTTTTTCAAGGATAAGAAAGGAAAAATATTGAGCACCCAACCTGGTAGATTTTAATCAAGATCTGCCAGGTTGGGGTAAGCAGAACTCAGACGGGAAAGAAAAGAGATTATTCAGACAATACAAAGTTATCGCAATGAATCAAGAACTCGCCTTCGTTATACCCAAGCAAGGATTCTATTTCTAATGACGGCTTGCCGATAATTCTTTGTGCATCGTCAAAATCATAATTCACCAGACCTCGGCCCACTTCTTGATTCTGCTGATTGACACACACCACCATTTCACCACGACGGAATTGCCCCGAAGCTTCCAACACACCTATCGGCAACAAACTTCTGCCTGTACGTTTTAGCGCCTGTACCGCACCATCGTCCAGCACCAACTGGCCTTTTGCCTGCAGGTGGCCTGCTAACCATTGCTTACGCGCTGTCATTGGCTCCAAATCAGGAATCAACAAGGTGCCGATTTGCTCACCGGACTGCAACCTTGGCAAAATATTCGCCTCTCTACCCGAAGCTATAAAGGTTGCCGTGCCGGAACGAGCTGCACGCTTTGCAGCCATAACTTTGGTGTACATGCCGCCCTTACCTAACAAACCACCTTCTGGGCTCGCCATGGCTTCAATGTCTTTGCGACTCACATGCGCTTCGGAGATGAGTTTCGCATTCGGATTGGTACGCGGATTATCGTCATACAACCCTTGTTGATCGGTCAAAATTACCAAAATATCCGCCGACACCAAATTGGCGGTTAACGCTGCTAAAGTGTCATTATCCCCAAAACGAATTTCATCGGTTACGACCGTGTCATTTTCATTAATGATAGGGATCACGCCTTGCTGAAGTAGTGTCTGAATGGTATTTGAAGCATTCAAATACCGAGCACGATTTGACAAATCGTCATGTGTCATGAGAATTTGTGCCGTTAAAATTTGATGCTTTGAAAAAGCTGATTCATAGGCTTGAATCAAACCCATCTGTCCTACAGCAGCGGCCGCTTGAAGTTGATTGATTTCCGTTGGACGCTTTGCCCAACCTAAACGCTTGATCCCTTCTGCAACTGAGCCGGACGAGACAATCACCACTTCAACTCCCTGATTTCTCAAGGCTACCATCTGCTCAACCCATTGGTTCATTGCGGACAGATTCAACCCTTTGCCATCATCCGTCAGCAAGGCACTGCCGATTTTTACGACCCAACGCTTAGATTTTTTGACTGCTTCTCGACTTTGCACGCTAATTTTTCTCGCTAAAATCCAATGCAATTAATCCAAAATATCGCTTTCGGATGCTTCGTCCGATACTTCTCTGGCATACTGACGATTTTGATGCAGGGCATAGGCAATGTCTTTGACCAAAGCCTCAGTGCCTTCTCTATTGACCGCCGAAATATAATACACAGGTCCTTGCCAATCAATTTGCTGAACAATATTGTCACATAGTTCTTGCGCTTCTTCCGGCAACAAAAGATCTGTTTTGTTCAAAACCAACCAACGCTCTTTAGAGGCAAGATGCTCACTGTACTTTTCCAACTCGGCTTCAATCACACGAATCGATTCGACAGGATCTGACTCATCCATCGGTGCGATATCCACAACATGCAGCAAAAGACCTGTTCTAGACAAATGCTTCAAGAACTGTATACCCAGTCCTGCCCCTTCCGAGGCGCCTTCGATCAAACCAGGAATATCCGCGATAACGAAACTGGATTCAGGCGATACTCGCACAACCCCTAGGTTTGGATAGAGTGTGGTAAAAGGATAGTTTGCAACCTTTGGTCTCGCTGCAGAAACTGCGGTAATCAAACTAGATTTACCTGCATTCGGCAGCCCTAGCAGCCCGACATCCGCCAATACCGCTAGCTCAAGCTGCAGATTTCTTTCTTCACCTGGTTCACCCGGCGTAAATTGGCGAGGGGTACGGTTGGTACTGCTTTTGAAATGGATATTACCCAAACCATGACGCCCGCCCTGTGCGACCAAAAGCACTTGATCATGCTCAATCAGGTCACCGATCAATTCTTCGGTATCGACATCTCGCACTAAAGTACCCACTGGAACTTGGATATACAAATCCTCACCCGCTCGACCCGTTTTCTGTTGCCCCATTCCTGCCTGGCCATTTTGAGCCTTATAGTCACGGGTAAAACGAAAATCCACCAAAGTATTCAGATTGCGATTAGCCTTAAGATAAACACTACCGCCATCACCGCCGTCGCCCCCGTTAGGGCCACCAAATGGAATATATTTTTCACGACGAAAACTCGCCACACCGTTTCCACCTCGGCCGGCGACTACATGGATTGCCGCTTCATCTACAAATTGCATGCCTATCTCTTTTTTGACTTTGCATCTAAATAAAAACAAAAACGAATGCTCCATTATAAAAGCTTTCGTTTCTCAAATATAGTTGGTGAAATTTTCTTTCTTTGGAAACAAAAACGCCCCGTCAATGCGGGGCGTTTTCTTAGTAACAATTAAAGCTGAGCTTACGCAGACGCTTCAATGGTTACATAAGTACGTACTGGCTTACCTTTTGTTACAAAAGCGACTTTACCGTCAGCTGTTGCAAACAAAGTGTCATCCTTACCGCGACCAACATTATCACCCGCGTGGAACTTAGTACCACGTTGACGAACGATGATGCTACCAGCAGAAACTAGCTCACCACCAAAGCGTTTTACGCCTAATCGCTGAGCATTAGAATCGCGACCGTTTTTTGTACTACCTGCAGCCTTCTTATGAGCCATGGTGACAATCTCCTGTTAACCTGTCTACCCCCTACTCAGAAGTAGCTCAAGTTCTATTAATCGAAATCTAAGTATCTAACTCAGAGTATTAAGCAGAAATCTTACCGATTACTACTTCAGTATAGTTTTGACGATGGCCTTGCTTAGAACGTGATTTGTTCTTACGACGACGGAATTTGATGATCGTCACTTTTTTACCACGACCGTTAGACTTAACAGTTGCAGCAACTTTAGCGCCTTCAACAAGTGGAGCACCAACTTTAACATCAGCACCTTCACCAACCATCATAACCTGGTCAAATTCAATTGCATCACCTTCACTTGCGTTTAGGGATTCAACTTTCAATACTTGACCTTCACGGACTCTATATTGCTTACCACCGGTTTTAATTACCGCATACATTCTTGGAAACTCCCGGTTTCATAGTTACCTGAAACATCCCAAATAGCCAACTCATCCAGTCGTTTTTCCCGACCTACTGCTACAATGGCTCAAAGGACTACTTTTCAGAAATTTTTTTAAATTCTGTATTTCACGCCAAATTACGGCAAAGGCGGGATTATAATGAGTTTTTAAACTTAGGTCAATTGAATTTCAAAAAAAATCTAACTAATTAATACGAATGATAAATCCCCTCATCATTTCTTCATTAATTATACCCTTTTCCATATGAAAGCTTTGAATCCGACCCTCATTCATAATAAACTTTGCAAACTTATTTATATTCTAATAAAACTCTATGACTCTTAACGATATTCGCGCACTGATTATTGATGACATCAAACAAATGGATGATTTGATTCTAAACCGTTTGGCCTCAGATGTTGTTTTGATTAATCAAATCGGACACTACATCATCAATAGTGGTGGTAAACGCCTTAGACCCTTGCTGGTTCTTTTATCCGCCAGAACTTGTGGATATCAAGGCAGCCAACATCACAATATGGCTGCGGTCATCGAGTTTATCCACACATCAACACTTTTGCATGACGATGTTGTTGATGAGTCCTCCACTCGTCGAGGCAACAAGACCGCTAATGAAGTTTGGGGCAATGCAGCAAGCGTGCTGGTTGGTGACTTCCTTTATTCCCGATCCTTTGAAATGATGGTTGAACCGGGTTCGATGCGCATCATGGAAATCCTCTCAGAGACCACCAATGTCATAGCAGAGGGAGAAGTACTTCAGTTATTGAATTGTCATGATGCCGACACGACCGCGGAACGCTACCTGGAAGTCATCCATCGAAAAACAGCAAAACTATTCGAAGCCGCTGCTCTTTTAGGACCAGTACTGGCGAACACCCCAGAGTACGAAACGGCTTTCACTCTATACGGCAAACACCTGGGAGCAGCTTTCCAGCTAATTGACGATGCGTTGGACTATATGGCGGATGAAGAAGAACTCGGCAAAAACATCGGTGACGACCTAGCCGAAGGGAAGCCGACCCTGCCTTTGATTTATGTTCTGGAAAATGGATCGGAAGACCAAAAACAGATTATCCGTAGAGCAATCGAAACTGAAGGGCTAAAGCTACTCAAGGAAGTGACGGAAATCATTCAAAACAGTGGTGCAATCGACTACACCGTCCGCTTTGCAAAGGAAGAAGCTGAAAAAGCTAAGCAAGCAATCGGATCACTACCAGAATCTGCATTTAAAACAGCCTTAACCAGTTTGGCGGACTTAGCAGTCAATCGTAACCACTAAATCCATGTCATCCAATCAAGGTGCCATGTTCCTAATTGGCAAACGGCTTTCTTTGCCAAAATGCTTATCAAGGGTCTTTTGTAACTCCATCGCTTCCAACTGCGCGATTTCTTCTGCAACTCTCTCTTCGTATTCCTGACGCTCAACTTCTTTAAAACGCTTATACAAATCAAGATTACCGATTTTGGTTTTATTCCAATCAATGCGTTTTGCAATCCAATTCGAGAAAAAACGAATGACATGACACTCATCAATGCTCGCATACAATAGTTCAGGTTTTGGCCTGTAGCCATGCATACGCTCAACCACAATTAATTGCTGCTTATAACATGGTCTCAAACGAATATAACCTTGAACCGACTCATCAAAACTCGTGGAATAATACAATCGAACCACCTTATTGATACTGAACATGGCTTTCGATAAAATCGTTGACTCATGCTTACCATTCACCCCAACCGTATGAATAAAGATGTTCTGCGTCATCAAAGCACGAGAAAAAGTCTCTACCTGATCAAAAGGCACATCACGGCTTGAGGCAACAAAGGAAGCCCTTTCCTCGTCAAGCTCAGCGGATTTTTTCTCCAATTTTTTGAAGAAATATTTTAATCCCTTGGTAATGTCTTGCTTCTTCATAAACTCAATCTCCCTCTGTAAAAACTTATCGGCAGAGAACAAGCTTACTTAAGCAAAACAAAAAGAATTTTCACTTACAAAAAAACCTCGATTAACGAGGCTTTCCTATCAACATTAATTTTTCGAATAAATTTTCAATATCCATAAAAAAACCCCTTCAAAAAGGGGTTTTAATATTTTTAATCAACAAAATGAACTATTGTATTTTTCAGAACGGAACGTCATCGTCACCAAAGTCATTTTCAGGATAGGCTGGTGCTTGTTGCATCGGCGGGGCTTGATGTTGCATCGGCTGCGGTGCTTGCCCATAGTTAGGCGTAGCTTGTTGTGGCGCAAACCCTTGTCCTGCTGGTGGCATAGAAGAAGGTTGCCCACCCATTCCTGGTGACATACCGCCTGGAGCTTGTCCAAATGCTGCATCTCCTTGACGATTACCACCACCAAGCATTTGCATTTGTCCACTAAAATCAACCACAACTTCCGTTGAGTAACGATCTTGCCCAGAGTTTTGATCTTGCCATTTACGGGTCTGCAACTTGCCTTCAAGATAAACTTGAGAACCCTTCGTGAGATACTGTCCTGCGATTTCAGCAAGCTTTCCAAAAATAACAACCCTGTGCCATTCGGTTTTCTCTTGCTTCTGCCCGGAGTTTTTATCTGTCCAGTTTTCAGATGTCGCAATGCTTAAATTGGCAATCGCGTTGCCATTCGCCGCATATTTCATTTCTGGATCCCGTCCAAGGGTTCCAACCAAAATGACTTTATTCACTCCTCTCACGATTTACACTCCGTCTTATGTTCATTCCAGCTTGATTGATGCAGCCAACCTGGCAGATTGTCACTATCGAATTATCTTTTCTCGATCATTTAGCCATTTATTATAGCGAAGGGTGTTTCACCATGTTTGGAATTTTCAAGCCAATCCTCGTTCAAGGTAATTGATCAGTCCAACTTCATCAATTTTCTTGCGATCTATCTTGAAAAACACGCGATTTTCAGACAGAACAAATACCACTTCGTGAACACCGTCATAGGCCAGCAGCTGCTGAGTAAGGGCAGGTACATCGCCTTGCATCACAATACCTTGAATTGGCACAGAAGCAATACTCAATGGCAATGGTTTTTGCATGGTCGCAGCAACCGCTGCCCACAACAACGCAATAGCAGATGTAAACAGGAAGACCCCTTCAATGCCATGATGCTGATACATCCAACCACCGACAAAACCACCTAGTGCAGCACCAAAAAACTGACTACTGGAGAACACGCCGCTTGCCGTCCCTTTTTTGTCAGCGGGTGACAGTTTTACCACCAGTGATGGCAAAGATGCTTCTAACAAGTTAAATGCCGTGAAGAAAACCATCAAGATTAGGAAAATTGGCCAATACCCCCCGGAGAAACTTAACAGTGCAACCTGTACCAACCCGATGGTAACGATTGATCCGACAAAAATCTCTTTCATCTTGCCTTTGGATTCCGCCATGATAATAAACGGCACCATCAACACAAAAGACAGCAACATCACTGGCAAATACAACTCCCAATCATGTATTGAATCCAAATGCGCAGTATCTCGGATCATCAATGGCACCACCACAAACATCGCCGTCAAAATGGAATGAAGAACAAACACACCCATATCCAGTCGAAGTAGCTGTGTGTTTTTCAATACATCTTTAAATTGGCTCGGGTCAACCTCCGCTTCACGCTGGAAAGACTGATGTTCAATTTTCGGCACCGCGAAAATAACCAAAAAGATACCCGCCAAAGCCAACAGGGCAATCACCCAGAAAATACCTCGAACACCGAACAGCTCACCCAAAATCGGCCCAATAATCAGCGACAAGGTAAATGAAAAACCAATGGTCATCCCAACGATCGACATGGCCCTTAAACGAAATTGCTCCGTCACCAAATCCGCAACAGTCGCCATCAAAACAGCTGCTACCGCGCCCATACCCTGAATCGCTCGACCCACAATCATCATTTCAATCGAATCCGCCATGGCACAGACAATGGAACCAAACATAAACACCAGCATACCGGCAATAATCAGTGGTTTACGTCCAAAGCGATCAGACAGCACCCCATAAGGAATTTGTAAAAATGCCTGTGTTAAGCCATAAATACCCATCGCAATACCGATCTGAGTACCGGTAACATCTTTAAACTCTTGCTGAGCAAAAATAGCAAACACCGGGAAAATCATGAACAAACCCAACATTCGCGTCGCAAAAATACCGGACACTGAAAGGGCTGCGCGTTTTTCCATAGGTTGCATTGTCTGATTCTCTGAGGTCATGTCTTTTCCTAATCTGTTCCATTGAAATTCGTTTGTTAAATCCGTTTACTGAAATCGCTTTCTCAGCCGCCACAGCACAAGACGAATACGCGTCGAATTATAACAAAGGCCGAGGTTTAAAGGATTGAAGAACCCTGCTTTTTGCTATAATGATTGTTTTGATTAATCGTTTTGAGTCCCCTTTTATGCTAGAAGAAATTATCGTCCGTGGAGCCAGAACCCATAACCTTAAAAACATTGACGTCATACTTCCTAGAGATAAGTTGATTGTCATCACTGGATTATCCGGCTCTGGCAAGTCTTCTCTAGCATTTGATACTATTTATGCGGAAGGTCAGCGGCGCTATGTTGAGTCACTATCAGCCTATGCGCGCCAGTTCTTATCCATGATGGACAAACCTGATATAGACCATATCGAAGGGCTTTCTCCTGCAATTTCTATTGAACAGAAATCGACCTCTCACAACCCCCGCTCTACAGTGGGAACCGTAACCGAAGTCTATGACTATTTAAGGCTGTTATTTGCCCGCGCAGGAACACCTCGCTGCCCAACACATGGTTGCGACCTGGAAGCGCAAACGGTTAGCCAAATGGTTGATCACACACTTGAGCTGCCTGAGGGAACTAAGTGCTTGCTTATCGCGCCTGTTGTAAGAGGCAAGAAAGGTACACATATCAACCTCCTCAATGAACTGCAAGCTCAGGGGTATATTCGTGCCAGAATCAATGGCACGCTGATGGAACTAGACGGTTCGATAGAGCTGGACAAAAACATCAAACACAATATTGAAGTCGTTGTCGACCGCTTCAAGATTCGTGACGACATTAAGCAACGTCTGGCAGAGTCTTTTGAAACAGCGTTACACCTTGCAGACGGCATTGCCCAGGTGGTGCCTATGGATGAGAGTGATGATTTTGAGTTATTGTTCTCCGAACGTTTCTCATGCCCACATTGTGGTTATTCCGTTCCAGAGTTGGAGCCCAGAATTTTTTCATTCAACAATCCGCACGGTGCCTGCCCAACTTGTGATGGTTTGGGAATCAAAGAAAGCTTTGATCCAAACAAAGTTATTATCCACCCTGACCTTAGTTTAGCGGGGGGCGCTATTCGAGGATGGGACAGAAGACACAAATATTACTATGACATTCTGAAAGCGGTTGCGGATCATTACAAATTCGATATTGAAACACCTTGGAATGAGCTTTCCGAAAAACATCAGCAAGTCATTCTCTTTGGCTCAGGTAGGGAAAAGCTTCCACTGCCGCATGGCCGCTATTCAGACACCCGTCGTTTTGAGGGTGTCATTCCTAACATGGAACGACGCTTTACTGAAACTGAAAGCAAAAGCGTTAGAGACGAACTAGACAAGTATCGCATCTCCCAACCTTGTAGCAGCTGCCATGGCACAAGACTAAATGAAGCGGCACGCAATGTCTTTGTACAAGACCATTCGCTACCTAGCTTAACAGAGCTTCCAGTTGGGCAATTACACGACTTCTTTTCAAGCCTTACCCTAGAAGGCACCAAAGGACAAATTGCGCAAAAAATCATTAAAGAAGTACATGACCGCTTATCGTTTCTTGTGAATGTCGGTTTGAATTATTTAACGCTCGGCAGAAGTGCTGACACCCTGTCCGGTGGTGAGGCACAACGCATCCGCTTAGCATCCCAAATCGGAGCGGGGCTTGTCGGCGTCATGTATGTTTTGGATGAACCCTCGATTGGGCTACACCAGCGTGACAATGATCGACTTCTCAACACCCTGACACACCTAAGAGACTTAGGAAACACTGTCATCGTTGTTGAACATGATGAAGATGCTATTCGCGCGGCTGACTATGTGCTAGACATTGGCCCTGGCGCCGGTATTCATGGCGGCCGAATTATGGCTCAGGGTACACCAGAAGAAGTCATGGCAACGCCTGCTTCATTAACGGGACAATACCTATGCGGCACACGCAAAATAGAAGTGCCTAGCGACCGCCTACCCTACCCTAAAAAAGTTTTAACCATTGAGGGTGCCTCTGGCAACAATTTGCAGGATGTTACCCTGGAAATACCAGCAGGATTACTCACCTGTATCACGGGCGTTTCAGGGTCTGGAAAATCAACACTCATCAACGAGACGCTCTACAAAATTACGGCAACCAAGCTTAATAATGCTCAACTGGAAGCTGCACCCTATAAGAAAGTCATGGGGCTTGAGCACTTTGATAAAGTCGTCAATATTGATCAAAGCCCAATTGGAAGAACACCTCGCTCAAATCCTGCTACCTATACTGGACTCTTCACCCCTATTCGAGAACTGATGTCTGCCACTCCAGAAGCTCGCACGCGCGGCTACACGCCAGGTAGATTCAGCTTCAACGTTAAGGGAGGGCGCTGTGAGGCATGCCAAGGTGACGGCGTGCTCAAAGTGGAAATGCACTTTCTGCCCGATGTTTATGTCGCCTGCGACACTTGTAATGGCGCTCGCTACAACAGAGAAACCTTACAGATCGAATACAAAGGCAAAAACATTCATGAAATCTTGGACATGACTGTTGAGGATGCCCGTGCATTCTTCGATGCTATCCCAGTCATTGCTCGTAAACTGCAAATGTTAATGGAAGTTGGTCTTGGGTATATCAAACTTGGGCAGAGTGCTACAACGCTTTCTGGAGGCGAGGCTCAACGCGTCAAGCTTGCCAAGGAACTCTCTAAACGTGATACCGGCAATACGCTCTACATTCTCGATGAACCAACAACAGGCCTGCACTTTCACGATATTGAACTGCTGCTCCAAGTCATTAGAAACTTGCGCGACCAAGGTAATACCATTGTCATTATCGAGCATAATCTAGATGTCATTAAAACGGCTGATTGGATTGTGGACCTTGGCCCAGAGGGCGGTTCAGGCGGCGGTGAAATCATTGCCACTGGCACGCCGGAAGAAATTGCAGGGACAGAGCGCTCACATACAGGACATTACTTAAAGCCGCTATTAAATATGACCTGACAACTTTCACCATGAAAAATCTCTATATCATCGCTTTTTCCCTAATCTTAATGGGAAGCACTGATCCTAATAGCTGGCAAAAGCCAGCCTATATTGAAAAAGCGTTTATAGAGATTGCCTTAAAAAATGAATATCAACCTTCAGACATGAGAGTCAATAAATGGGTTACCCCCATTCGCTACCAGACAATTTTTCTTCATCTGAAGCCCTATGCCCCTGCCAAACAAATGATTGATGTTCACATGAGGCAATTGAAGCATATTACTCGCCATGACATCTCGGCCGCAAACAACAACCACCCTGCCAATCTAAAAATCTACATTACCAAAGATAAATATTACAAAGACGTTATCAAGAAATACACCGAGAGCAAGCAGCCGAACCTATCAACTGAGAGTAACTGCATGGCAACAATTCACAAAAATAAACGTCACGAAATTGATGGCGCTGTGGTAGTCATCCCTATTGACTATGCTATGACTAAAGGGCTGCTACCGGCTTGTGTTGTTGAAGAACTTACACAAATCATGGGGTTACCTAATGACTCGGATTGGGTTTACCCATCGATTGCTAATGATGTCAGTAAGATAGAGTTATTATCAGGACTAGACTATATGTTTCTAAAATTACTTTATTCACCTGAACTGAAACCTGGCATGAATTTGCCTGACACTAGGCGAAACATCAAAGCACTAATCAATGAATTCCAGAAACACGGCGTTATAAAGAGAGCGAATATGAAAGTTCGCCAAGAAGGACTTTATCAGCTTCTCTACTAGATATGACAGACGGTCTTTACTCCGCCAAATCCTGAATAACCTTACCAGCGATCATCAAACCAAACATACCCGGCATATAGCTGGCGGTACCATTGACAACGCGCCCTCTTGCCCCTTCTATTGACTCCATAGGGCCAGGTGCTTTGGGTAGCTCAGTAGAAAACACAACTGTCAGTCCTTTTCTATAGCCCTGCTTTCTCAAACGCTGCCTTACTTGGCGTGCTAGTCCACAAGTATGAGTTTTGTTTAGATCCGTCATCAGTATCTTTGTCGGATCAACCCTTCGCCCCGCGCCCATGCTAGCAATCACTTTATAGCCCTTTTCGAGAGCAGTGGATACCAGGTTAACTTTACAATTCAAGCTATCAATAGCATCCACCACGTAATCATAGGGTTGACTAAGTAAACCATCCATATCTTCTGGTTTTAAAAAGCTCTGAATCACCTCAATATCGCAAGTTGGATTAATGTCCAAAATACGCTGTTTCATCACTGCAGCTTTGTTTTGTCCCAATGTAGAGCTTAAGGCAATAATCTGCCGGTTCATATTTGATGGGGAAACTTTATCATGGTCAACAATAGTCAATTTGCCTACACCAGCTCGGGCTAATGCTTCGATAACAAAGCCTCCGACTCCACCAACACCCGCGACAAGTACATGCGAATGAACTAGTGAATTAATTCCATCTTCACCAAATACTAGCAAGCTACGTTCAAATAGTGGATTATTCAGCATCATGATTATTCAATCCTAAAATTAGCCGAGCAGAGTTGTAACTTGTGCTCACAACTTCTTCCAATGAAACCATTTTTATTGCTGCAATCCGCTCTGAAATAGCTTGCAGACGTTGTGGTAAATTCATTTCGGAACCAAATTTTGAATATGGAGCGTCGGTTTCAAGCACAAGAGAATCGAGTGGCGCATACTTTACCAGTTTTTCGTATTTAGTCGACTGAAGATTTAACACCTGAGGCCCAACTCCTAACTTATATCCCATTTCAATGAATGGCTTCGCTTGCTCATGTGAACCAGAAAAGCCATGCATAACAGCACGTTCAATATTATTTTCCTTTAGTTCAGATAAAACCGCATCAAATGCCTTTCTGCAGTGTATTGATAACGACAATCCCCGCTTGGCTGAAAGCTCAACTTGAGCAGCAAAATAGCGTTCCTGTATTGACTGCGTTGAAAGATATTCCTCTGCAAAATCCAGGCCTATTTCACCAAGCACTTTTATGTGTTCTGAACTAACGAGTTCATCAAGCCTAATCAAATCATCTTCAAGCGAATGACTGTTCCGAACAAACCAAGGATGAATACCCAATGCAGGGTAAATATTCTGATAATTAGAAGAAATATCAATATTCGGCAACCAATCTTCTGGTGACTTTGAAACTGACAAGAGCTCTATATGGGAAAGTAAGGGGATGAGACTGGTTATGGTATCGATGTCGAAATCGATGAAATGGCAATGTGTATCAAATAACTTTGACATATAAAAAAGCCAGCTTGCGCTGGCCTTAAAGCTTAAGCTTCTTCAGCTGATTCCACTACTGGACGATCAACCAATTCAACATAAGCCATAGGTGCATTATCACCATCACGGTAGCCGCATTTCAAAATGCGAATATATCCGCCTGGACGAGACTCATAACGAGGTCCCAAATCAGTGAACAATTTACCTACCGCAGCTTTATCACGCAAACGTGAAAAAGCAACTCTTCTGTTATGCACACTATCCTGCTTAGCCAGAGTAATTAATGGCTCAGCAATGGTGCGCAACTCTTTTGCTTTCGCAACAGTTGTTTTAATCACTTCGTGCTCAATCAAAGAAGCCGACATGTTTCTAAACATTGCCTTGCGATGTGAACTATTGCGATTTAATTTACGACCACTTTTACGATGACGCATGAGTGTTTCCTTTAAATTATGCTGACTCTTTGCTGACCAAGCTTGAAGGTGGCCAGTTTTCGAGTTTTGTTCCTAAACCAAGACCTCTTTGTGCAAGCACGTCTTTGATTTCCTGCAAAGATTTTTTACCTAAATTAGGCGTTTTCAATAAGCTTGATTCTGCTCTTTGTACAAGATCACCGATATAGTAAATCTGCTCAGCTTTCAAGCAGTTCGCTGAACGAACAGTCAATTCCAAATCATCTACTGGTTGTAGATAAATAGGATCAAATTCGTTTTCTTCTTCTTCCTGTACAACGATCTCTTTATGCTTCAGATCAACAAACGCAATCAACTGGTAATGTAATACAGTCGCTGCTTGTTTGATTGCATCTTCAGGATCTAGAGTTCCATCAGTTACAACATCAAGAATTAATTTGTCTAAGTCTGTTCTCTGTTCTACACGTGCATTTTGCACTTCATAGCTTACAGTTTGAACAGGGCTGAAACTTGCATCCAGTTTCAATGAACCAATAGAGGTATCATCAGACTGTACCGATGCACGATAACCAATTCCCTTTTCCACTTTTAAAGTCATTGACAACTCAGCGCCTTCGCTTAAGTGAGCAATAACCAAGTCTGGATTCATAACTTCAGTATCATGATTTAGCTGAATATCGCCAGCAGTAACAACAGCTGGACCTTTCTTGCTTAGAGTTAATTCAGCCTCAGAGCTTTCGTTTAATTTAATAGAAACCTCTTTTAAATTAAGAAGAATCTCTAAAACATCTTCACGTACACCTTCAATTGATGAGTACTCATGTAGTACACCATCAATTTGTGCTTCTACAATCGCAGCACCTGGCATTGATGATAAAAGAATTCTTCTTAGAGCATTTCCAAGCGTATGCCCAAAACCACGTTCTAATGGCTCTAAAGTCACACGGCTATGAAAACCATTTACTTTTTTGATATCTACTAAACGTGGAGTCAGTAGCTGCTCTAGCATTTCTTGCATGAGAAGTTATCTCCGTTTCAAAGGGTTACTTAGAGTAAAGCTCTACAATCAAGTTTTCAGAAATATCTGAAGATAAATCAGTACGATCTGGTACAGATTTGAAAACACCTTCAAACTTAGAGGTATCAACTTCTACCCAGCTAACGTTACCTGCTTGTGCACTCAATTCTAGTGCAGTTGCAATACGAGACTGATTGCGTGATTTTTCTCTTATGCTGACAACATCACCTGCAGAAACTTCAAAAGAAGGGATGTTAACAGCCTGTCCGTTTACTTGGATTGCCTTATGAGAAACCAACTGACGAGCTTCAGCTCTTGTAGAAGCGAATCCCATTCTGTAGACAACGTTATCAAGTCTTGATTCTAGAATTTGTAGAAGGTTAACACCAGTTGAACCTTTGCGACGATCCGCTTCTTTATAGTAAAGACGGAACTTCTTCTCAAGAACTCCATAGATTCTACGAACTTTTTGTTTTTCTCTTAACTGTAAACCATATTCGGTAACACGCTTACGACCAGCACCATGCTGACCAGGAAGCTGATCGATCTTACATTTTGATTCGATGCTACGAACACCGCTCTTCAAAAACAGATCAGTACCTTCACGGCGAGACAGTTTACACTTTGGACCAATATATCTAGCCATCTATCTACTACCTCTAATTAAACGCGACGTTTCTTAGGTGGACGACATCCGTTATGAGGGATTGGTGTTACATCAGCAATAGATGTAATTTTGAAACCAACGCTGTTCAATCCTCTAACGGCAGAATCACGTCCTGGCCCTGGGCCTTTAACCATAACGTCCATATTTTTAACACCATACTCTGTCGCTAGCTGACCCGCTTTCTCTGCAGCAACCTGCGCTGCAAAAGGAGTGCTTTTACGCGAACCACGGAAACCACTACCACCAGCAGTAGCCCAACAAAGAGCATTACCTTGACGGTCGGTAATCGTCACAATGGTGTTATTAAAAGTAGCATGAACATGCGCAACTGCATCAGTTACGACTTGTTTGGCCTTCTTTTTAACACGAGTTTTTGCTTTTGCCATATCTATTCTCTAAATTAGTGCTTAACGCTTAATAGGCTTCTTAGGACCTTTACGGGTACGTGCATTTGTCTTAGTACGCTGTCCTCTTAATGGAAGACTACGACGATGACGAATACCACGGTAACAACCCATATCCATAAGACGCTTGATGTTCATAGAAACATCACGTCTCAAGTCACCTTCAATTTTGTAATTCGTTACTTCTGCACGCAGAGCTTCTAACTGATCTTCAGTTAGATCTCGAACCTTAGTAGTTGGATCCAACTTTACAGCATCACAAATTTTTTGAGCTGTTGTTTGACCAACACCGTAGATCGATCTTAATCCAATAACAATATGCTTGTTTTGTGGAATATTTACGCCGGCAATACGAGCCATTTTGCGCTCCTTAACTATCCATCTACCGAAAAACGAGCAATTATACTCACTTTCACTTTAAATTACTAGCGATAATTTGAAGTAAATGTTTGACACTTAAATCAAATTACCTTCCTTTTAAATTTGCTTTCTTCATCATGTTTTCATATTGTCCTGATTGCATATGAGCTTGGACATTTGTCATAAAGTCCATAACAACCACAACGATAATCAACAGGGATGTGCCGCCAAAATAGAACGGTACATTCCAATACAAAATCAAGAACTCTGGCAACAAACACACCAAAGTAATGTAAATCGCCCCAGCAAGAGTCAATCTACTCATGACTGAATCTAGCCTTTTTTCGGTAGCCTTGTAAGGAGGGATACCCTTCAAGAACGCCCCTGATTTTGCTAGATTATTTGCTATTTCTTTTGGATCAAATACGATCGCTGTATAAAAGAAACAAAAGAAAATAATTGCCGCGGCATAAGCCAGAATATATAAAGGCTGACCTGGAGACATCGTTGTTGCAATGTCTTTCAACCATCCCATATTTTCAGCTGATCCAAACCAACCACCAAGGGTCGCCGGGAACAGAATAATGCTTGATGCAAAAATTGGAGGAATAACACCCGCCATATTTAGCTTTAAAGGCAAATGGCTTTGCTGACCACCATAAAGTTTTCTGCCTCTCATCTGTTGGGCATAATGGATAGGTAATCTTCTTTGACCCCTTTCCACAAAAACAACAAATGCGATAACAAGAAATACAAGAATCAACAGAACAAATGCAGTAATTGCATGCATCGCACCTGTATTAACCTGCTCAAAAGTTCCACCTAGTGCTTTAGGAAGCCCCGCAACAATACCTGCAAAAATGATCAGCGAAATACCATTTCCAATCCCTCTTTCAGTGATTTGCTCTCCAAGCCACATCAAGAAAATCGTCCCACTCACCAATGTCGTAACTGCAATCACCTTAAACCAAATTCCTGGTTCAAGCACAACCGCCATACCGTTGATGTTTTGAGATTCCAATGCAATGGAAACACCTAGAGCCTGGAACGTTGCCAACACCACAGTACCATAACGAGTATATTGTGTAATTTTGCGACGCCCAGCCTCACCACCTTCTTTCTTTAACTGTTCCAAAGAAGGCGATACTACCGTCAATAACTGCATAATAATGGATGCAGAAATATAAGGCATAATTCCCAAAGCTAGGATTGATAAACGCTGAAGGGCACCTCCAGAAAACATGTTAAACATGTCTAGAATAGTGCCCTTTTGTTGCTCGAACATTGCAGCTAGTGCAACGGGATCAATTAATGGAACAGGAACATGCGTTCCCAATCTGTATACAATCAACGCTCCCAAAACGAAAAATATTTTTCGACTTAGCTCGTTGG
The DNA here is from genome assembly GCF_013340845.1 of Hydrogenovibrio marinus. Taxonomy (NCBI): domain Bacteria; kingdom Pseudomonadati; phylum Pseudomonadota; class Gammaproteobacteria; order Thiotrichales; family Piscirickettsiaceae; genus Hydrogenovibrio; species Hydrogenovibrio marinus. Next base: position 387,830 of record NZ_AP020335.1, on the reverse strand, counting down.
CGCCAGAATTATCAATTGATCTCGTTTTCATAATTAAGCTTCTACTGTTCCGCCTGCAGCTTCAATTGCAGCTTTAGCTCCAGCAGTCGTTCTAATGCCAGATAACTTAACTGCCTTAGTGATTTCACCAGTGTTTACAACTTTTACCGATTTAATGTTATCAGCAACTAAGTCAGCCGCTTTGATTGCAGCCAAGTCAATTACATCAGCATTAACTTTAGTTAAATCATCTAAACGAAGCTCCGCAACAAAACGGGATTTTCTTGAAGTAAACCCAATCTTTGGCAAACGACGTTGCAAAGGCATTTGTCCACCTTCAAACCCGATTTTTGGCATCCCACCTGAACGAGACTTCTGACCTTTATGACCACGTCCAGCCATTTTCCCGTTACCGGAACCTTGACCGCGACCTTTACGCTTAGCGTCAGTCTTTGCACCCTCAGCAGGTTTTAAACTATTCAAATACATCTTAAGCTTCCTCTACTTTTAGCAGATAGGAAACTTTATTGATCATGCCACGATTTTCTGGCGTATCAATAACTGTTACAGTTTGGTGCATTCTTCTTAGACCCAAGCCAGATACACAAGCCTTGTGTGCTGGCAAACGCCCAATAGTGCTTTTAACCAAAGTAACATTCAACGTTTTCTTATCTGACATATTACTCACCTAAAATTTCTTCAACAGATTTGCCGCGCTTTGCAGCAATCATGTCTGGGCTACTCATGCTTGTTAGTGCATTTACAGTTGAACGAACAACGTTAACTGGACGCGTAGTACCAACACATTTTGCTAATACGTCTTTTACACCAGCAGCTTCCAACACCGCACGCATCGCACCACCTGCGATGATACCTGTACCATCAGAAGCAGGAAGCAATACAATGTTTGCAGCACCTTGTTTAAAGTTGATTGGGTATTGAAGAGTTGCTCCGTTTAGATGAACATCTTTCATGTTACGACGCGCTTTTTCCATTGCTTTTTTAATTGCAACAGGAACTTCGCTCGCTTTACCACTTCCGTAACCAACACGACCTTCTCCGTCACCTACAACAGTAAGTGCAGAAAAACCGAATACACGCCCACCTTTTACTACTTTAGCAACTCGGCGAACAGATACCAATTTTTCGATAAGACCGTCTTGACCTTCTTGCATTTCTTTTGAAGACATCGTTATCCCTTCTCTTAAAATTGAAGACCGTTTTCACGGGCTGAATCTGCTAGTTCCTGAATACGACCGTGGTATTTAAATCCAGATCTATCAAATGCAACAGACTCAATACCTGCCGCTTTTGCTTTTTCAGCAATAGACTTACCAACGATTTTGGCAGCATCTTTATTTCCACCAAAACCAACTTCTTTTTTAATATCCGCTTGTACTGTTGAGCTAGCAGCAATAACGGTAGTACCGTCTGCAGAAATAATTTGAGCATAAATGTGCTTAGGTGTGCGATGTACGCACAAACGAGCCACTTTCTGTGCAGACACTTTTGCTCTAATCTTTTTAGCTCTACGTAGTCGGGTAGTTTTCTTATCCATATCTTTTCCCAACCTTTACTTCTTCTTAGCTTCTTTACGAAGGATCCACTCATCAGAGTACTTAACACCTTTACCTTTATAAGGCTCAGGCGGACGATAACCTCTAATTTCTGCGGCTACTTGACCAACAACTTGCTTATCAGCACCCTTAACTACGATTTCTGTTTGAGAAGGAGTTTCTACTGTAATTCCTTCTGGAAGCTCGTGATTAACTGGATGAGAAAAACCTAGGGTCAAGTTAAGAACTTTACCTTGTGCTTGCGCACGGTAACCAACACCGACCAAATTTAGACGCTTTTCAAAACCTTCTGTTACACCAACAACCATGTTGCTGATAATTGATCTTGCAGTACCAGCTTGCGCCCATCCTGTTTTTGTTTCAGTTTTAGGAGAAACATTAACAACTCCATCGTTAACATCAACAACAACAGCATCATTGAACACTTTTGTTAATGCACCTTTTGAGCCTTTTACAGCTACTTCAGTACCATTAACTTTAATTTCCACACCTGCTGGGACAGCAATAGGAGACTTAGCGATTCTTGACATTGCAACTTCTCCTTATGCTATGTAACAAATGATCTCACCGCCAACTCCAGCACTTCTCGCTGCGCGGTCAGACATTACACCCTTAGAAGTTGAAACAATTGCAACTCCAAGGCCACCGATTACTTTTGGTAATTCATCTTTGTTTTTGTAAACACGAAGACCAGGACGACTAACGCGCTTGATCATTTCGATTACAGGCTTACCGTCATAATATTTCAAATCCAAAGCCAACTCAGACTTACCATCTTTTTCATTCACGCTATATGCATTCACATAACCTTCATCTGCAAGCACTTTTGCAACTGCAACTTTTACTTTAGATGACGGCATAATAACACTCGAATGCCCAGCCATCTGGCCATTTCGAATGCGAGTTAACATATCCGCTATTGGGTCAGACATACTCATATTATTTTATCCTTACCAACTTGCTTTTCTTAAACCAGGTACATCACCCTGCATAGCCAACTGTCTTAGCATATTACGTGATAACCCGAACTTTCTATACACACCATGAGGACGTCCTGTCAAACGACAACGATTTTGTTGACGAACAGGTGAAGCATTTCTAGGAAGCTTATTCAACTTCTCAATTGCATCCATTCGCTCTTCAAAGCTCAAAGTCAGATCAACAGATACTTTTTTAAGCTCAGCGCGTTTTGCAGCATATTTAGAAACCGTTTTTGCGCGTTTCTTTTCTCTTGCAATCATTGATTGTTTAGCCATAAGAAACCTCTATTACTTTTTAAATGGGAAATTAAAGGCTTCTAAAAGAGCTTTAGCTTCTTCGTTAGTTGACGCAGTAGTAGTGAAGTTAATGTCCATACCACGAATTTTGTCAACCTTTTCGAATTCAATCTCTGGGAAGATAATTTGCTCTTTAACACCTAGGTTATAGTTTCCGCGACCATCAAATGCATTTGCTTTAACACCTTGGAAGTCACGCACACGAGGTAGAGCAATATTGATCAAACGATCAAGAAACTCATACATTTTCTCGCCACGGAGAGTAACTTTACATCCAAGTGGATAACCATCACGAACTTTAAAGCTTGCAACAGATTTACGAGCAACTGTTCTCAATGCTTTTTGACCAGTAATCGCTTCCATATCAGCAACTGCATTATCAAGGAATTTTTTATCACCAATAGCTTCACCGACACCCATGTTTACTGTAATTTTAGACAGTTTTGGCGCCTGCATTGGAGACTTGTAACCAAACTTCTCCATCAATTGTGGAAGAACTTGATCCTTATATACTTTTTGTAATCTTGCCATATCTAAACCTACTCTTAAGCGTCAACCGCTTTACCATTAGATTTAAAGAAGCGAACTTTCTTATCGTCCTCAACCTTAATCCCAACACGGTCAGCTTTCTTTGTCTCAGGGTTATACAAAGCAACATTTGAAGCATCGATTGGCATTTCCTTAGAAACGATACCACCCTGCTCTCCTGTCATAGGATTTGGCTTAACGTGTTTTTTTGCTAAATTAATCCCATCTACAAGTAATTTACCGTTCTGCATTACGTGAGAAACCGATCCACGTTTTCCCTTATCTTTACCTGCAATAACGATAACCTCATCACCTTTTCTTAGACGATTCATCATTAATTCCTTATAAAACTTCTGGAGCCAATGAAACAATCTTCATGAAACGATCGTTACGAAGCTCACGAGTAACAGGGCCAAAAATACGGGTTCCGATTGGCTCCAGCTTTGCATTCAAAATAACAGCAGCATTGCCATCAAATTTAATTTTTGAACCATCTTGACGTCTAACACCAGAAGCTGTTCTTACAACAACTGCATTATAAACATCACCTTTTTTCACTTTTCCGCGTGGAGTTGCTTCTTTTACAGCAACTTTAATAATGTCACCAACACTTGCATAGCGACGCTTTGAACCACCCAATACTTTGATACATTGGACTCTACGCGCGCCACTGTTATCAGCAACATCAAGCACAGTTTGCATTTGAATCATGATGGAACTCCATCCAAAATTATTTTATAAACAACACAAAAACCACCAAAGTAGCTAGTCCCTATCAAAATAGGCTTGGCCACAATGGCGGTTTTAAAAATTTTGCGTATTATATCAAAATTTTTATCTTATGCAACCCTTATTAAAGAGCTGCTTTCTCATCCACACTTACTAGTGTCCATGATTTGTTTTTTGATAAAGGCTTGCATTCTGCAATCGTTACCTTATCGCCAACACCTGCAGTATTATCTGCATCATGTGCCATTAGTTTTGTAGACTTCTTAACGAACTTCTTGTATTTAGAGTGTTTGATAAAACGTTCGATAGAAACAACAATTGATTTTTCCATCCCGTTGCTTACAACAACACCCTGCATTGTACGTGCTTTATTTTCTTGACCAGCCATTCTTATTTACTCACTTTTTCACGAATGATGGTTTTAACTCTTGCAACAGAACGGCGAACTGTTTTCAATTGAGCAGTGTTTTTCAACTGACCAGTCGCATGTTGCATTCTCAAGTTAAATTGCTCTTGAAGAAGAGCCAACAGCTCTTCTTTAAGCTCTTCAACAGATTTAGTTTTCAATTCTGCAGTCATTTACATCACCGTTCTAGTTACAAATTGTGTTTTGAAAGGTAGCTTAGCTGCTGCAAGCTCAAATGCTTCACGAGCAACCGTTTCATCAACACCTTGCATTTCATAAAGGACACGACCTGGTTGAATTTGAGCAACCCAGTATTCAACAGACCCCTTACCTTTACCCATACGAACCTCTAGTGGCTTATTGGTAATCGGCTTATCAGGGAAAACACGAATCCAGATTTTCGCACCACGGCGAACTTTACGAGTCATAACACGACGACCTGCCTCAATTTGGCGAGATGTCATACGACCACGCTCAACAGCTTTCAAACCGAACTGACCAAAGCTAACCTTGTTACCAACGTTTGCTAGACCACGGTTACGGCCTTTATGCATTTTTCTAAATTTTGTACGTTTTGGCATTAACATAACAAGCTATCCCCTTAATTACGAGCTTTCTTGGCTTTCGCCTGCTTCTTGTCATCACTTACCATAGAGATTTTTTCAAGTTTTTCACCTTTAAAGATCCAAACTTTTACACCAATCTTTCCGTAAGTAGTGTCAGCTTCGAAAGTTGCATAATCGATATCTGCACGCAAAGTGTGAAGAGGAACACGCCCTTCTCTGTACCATTCTGCACGAGCAATTTCAGCTCCATTCAAACGACCAGAAACATTTACTTTAATACCTTCTGCACCAAGACGCATTGCATTTCCGACCGCACGCTTCATAGCACGACGGAATTGAATACGCTTTTCAAGCTGTTGAGCGATACTCTCAGCAACCAATTTCGCATCAAGCTCAGGCTTTTTGATCTCTTCAATAGCAATATTCACTGGCATACCAGTTTTCGCCATCAAAGAAGCCTTCAATTTTTCAATGTCTTCACCTTTCTTACCGATAACGACACCAGGTCTAGCCGTATGGATCGCAACACGAATACCATTAGCCACACGCTCAATATTAATTTTACTTACAGAAGCATGTTTCAACTTCTCGCTAAGTTCTTTACGAATTTCAACATCACTGACAAGAAAATCAGAATAGTTTTTACTATCTGCATACCAGCGAGCGTTCCAATCTTTGGTAATCCCTAAACGAATCCCAATAGGATGTACTTTTTGTCCCATACTGATTCTCCTTACTTATCGCCAACAGTGACTGTAATATGACTTGTACGCTTTAGGATGCGATTTCCACGCCCTTTAGCTCTAGCTCTCATTCTTTTCATAACAGGAGCTTCGTCAACGTAAGCAGAAGTTACTTTCAACTCATCAATATCAGCGCCTTCATTATTTTCGGCATTTGCAATTGCTGAGTTCAGAACTTTACTCATCAGCTGGGCTGCTTTTTTATCACTGAAAGCCAGGATATTAACAGCTGCTTCTACATCTTTACCGCGAATTTGATCTGCAACCAGACGCGCTTTCTGCGGAGAGATGCGGGCAAATCTATGTGTAGCACTTACTTGCATTTAATTTCTCCTTATCTCTTCGCTTTCTTATCGGCCGCATGACCACGGTAAGTACGAGTCATTGAAAACTCACCCAACTTGTGTCCAACCATGTTCTCAGAAACATATACAGGGATATGCTCTTTCCCATTATGAACAGCAATGGTCAACCCAATCATGTCAGGAAGAATCACAGATCTTCTTGACCAAGTTTTGATTGGACGTTTATTACCAGATTCTTGCGCCTCCATCACCTTTTTTGCTAAGTGATGATCTACAAAAGGTCCTTTTTTAACTGAACGTGGCATTCTGTCCTTCCTTATTTGCTGTTTCTACGACGTACAATCATGTTATTTGTACGTTTGTTACTACGTGTCTTCTTACCTTTAGTCGGAACACCCCATGGCGTAACAGGGTTACGACCACCAGAAGTACGCCCTTCACCACCACCATGCGGGTGATCAACCGGGTTCATTGCAACACCACGAACAGTAGGACGAACACCTCTCCAACGTTTTGCACCAGCTTTACCAAGCTTTCTAAGCGCATGTTCAGAGTTACCTACTTCACCGATAGTTGCACGACATTCAGCAAGAATTTTACGCATTTCACCAGAACGCAATTTAACAAGTACATATGCACCGTCACGACCAGCGATTTGAACAGAGGCACCAGCACTTCTTGCGATTTGAGCGCCTTTTCCAGGACGCATCTCAAGCGCATGAACAATGGTACCAACTGGGATATTTCTCAAAGGAAGTGCATTACCAACTTTGATTGAAACTGTTTCACCAGACTCTACAACATCACCTGATTGAATGTTTTTCGGTGCCAAAATATAAGCACGTTCACCATCCGCATATTTCAACAATGCGATGTGCGCAGAACGGTTTGGATCATACTCCAGACGTTCTACAGTCGCAGGAATACCATCTTTTCCACGTTTAAAATCAACCAAACGGTAATGTTGCTTATGCCCACCACCTTGATGTCTTACAGTGATTCTACCATTTGCATTACGACCACCCTTCTTAGACTTTTTCTCCAAAAGCGCAGAATGTGGTTTACCTTTATGCAGGTCAGGCTCAACAATATTGACAACGAAACGACGTCCAGGAGATGTCGGTTTTGCTTTTTTAATAATAGCCATCTACTTAACCCTCTTATTCCGCACCAACAAAGTCAATTTCTTGACCTGGAGCTAGGCGAACAATAGCCTTTTTGATGTCATTACGCTTACCAACACGACCCTTGAAGACTTTCTTTTTACCTTTGATGTTAATCATATTTACTGATTGAACTTTTACATCAAATAATGACTCTACTGCCATTTTTACTTCAGGTTTTGTCGCACTAGGTAGCACTCTAAAAATATACTGCTCAGAAGCATCAGCAAGTCTTGCAGACTTCTCAGAAACATGAGGGGCCAACAAAACTTTTAATATACGTTCTTGACTCATCCCAAATTCTCCTCAATCTGCTTAACAGCTGCTTGTGTTACAACTACTGACTGAAAACCAACCAAACTAACAGGATCAAGTGAACTCACGTCACAAACATCCGCGTTATAAAGGTTACGACAAGACAAATACAAGTACTCATCAAAACCTTCTGTAACAACCAGTGCATCTTTAATTTTCAACGATGCCAATTTGGCATTAAATTCTTTAGTCTTTGGCGCATCAACCTTAAAGTCATCAACAACCACCAAACGACCACTTCTAGCAAGCTCAGAAAAAATAGCGCGCATTGCTCCACGATACATTTTCTTGTTAACTTTCTGAGAAAAATCGCGGTTATGGCCAGGGAATGCACGACCACCACCAATCCACACTGGGCTTCTAGATGTACCAGCACGAGCTCTACCAGAACCCTTCTGTGCCCACGGCTTAGCACCACCACCACTCACTGCCGAGCGATTTTTTTGACCTTTTGTACCAGAACGCGCACCTGCCATATAAGCAGTTACAACCTGATGCACAAGAGGTTCATTAAACTCAACACCGAAAACAGAATCAGACACACTCAATGCACCTGTTTCTTTTCCGCTTGATAATTCAATTAATTTCAAATCCATCATGCCCACCTTACTTAATTGCTTTGCGTACGATTACAGTACAGCCTTTCGCACCAGGCAATGCACCCTTGATCAAAAGCAATGAATTTTCAACATCAACCTTAACCAAATCAAGGTTAAGAGTGGTTTGTTTTACATCACCCATATGACCGGCCATCTTCTTGCCTTTAAATACACGACCAGGCGTTTGGTTTTGACCAATCGAACCAGGCGCACGGTGAGACAATGAGTTACCATGAGTAGCGTCTTGCATTCTAAAATTATGGCGCTTTACTGCACCTGCAAAACCCTTACCTTTGGTTGTTCCTGTAACATCTACTTTTGTTACATCTGTAAATTTTTCAACAGTAATCTCTGATCCCAATTCAAGACCCTCGATATCTGCATCATTTTCAAAACGGAACTCCCACAAACCAAGACCAGCTTCAACACCTGCTTTTGCAAAATGCCCAGCTTCAGGTTTAGAAACACGACCTGCGTGCTTTTTGCCCATGGTCACTTGAATGGCATTGTAACCATCCAATTGATCGTTCTTGATTTGAGTAATACGATTAGGAGAAACCTCCACAACCGTTACAGGAGTAGATACACCGTCTTCATTGAATATGCGAGTCATACCAATTTTGGTACCTACAACACCAATACTCATAACGTTACCTCATTATTATTGCCATTAATCATTACGATTGATGATTAACCTTAAAACCTTCGAATTAACGAAGCTCCAATTGAACATCCACACCAGCTGCTAAATCCAACTTCATCAAAGCATCAACTGTCTTATCAGTAGGATCAACAATATCTAGCAAACGCTTGTGCGTACGAATTTCGTACTGATCACGAGCATCTTTGTTTACGTGTGGAGAAATCAATACTGTAAAACGCTCTTTACGAGTTGGCATAGGAATTGGACCACGAACTTGCGCACCAGTTCTCTTTGCTGTTTCCGTAATTTCACGCGCAGATTGATCAATTAAACGATGATCAAACGCTTTCAAGCGAATACGAATATTTTGAGTCGCCATAACCATTTCTCTTATAACAAAAAAAAGAAAAGCAGCGGCTATTAAAAGCCACTGCTCAGTAGAGGGTGCGGATTATAGCAATAAATAATTAATTTTACAATTAATTTTCTTTACCAACATCCGCTCGACAGATGCGTTAAAAATTCTTATTCAAGAATTTTAGCAACAACACCTGCACCAACTGTACGTCCACCTTCACGGATTGCGAAACGTAGACCTTCTGACATTGCGATCGGGTTGATCAATTCAACTGTCATTTGTACGTTATCACCAGGCATTACCATTTCTGTTCCTGCTGGTAGTTCACACGCACCAGTTACGTCAGTTGTACGGAAGTAGAACTGTGGACGGTAACCGTTAAAGAATGGAGTGTGACGTCCACCTTCATCTTTTGACAATACGTATACTTCAGCTTCAAACTTAGTATGTGGCTTAACAGTTCCTTTGTGAGCCAATACTTGACCACGTTCGATGTCTTCACGCTTAGTACCACGCAATAGGATACCTACGTTATCACCAGCTTCACCTTGATCTAGAAGCTTACGGAACATTTCTACACCTGTTACAGTTGTAGTTGTAGTTGGGCGAATACCAACGATTTCGATTTCTTCACCAACTTTAACAACACCTGTTTCAACACGACCAGTTGCTACCGTACCACGACCTTGGATTGAGAAAATATCTTCTACAGGCATTAGGAATGGCTTGTCTGTGTCACGCTCTGGTGTTGGGATGTAAGTATCTAGTGCTTCAACCAACTCACTGATTTTTGCTTCGTACGCTGGGTCACCTTCGATTGCTTTAAGTGCAGAACCCATGATTACAGGTGTATCGTCACCAGGGAATTCGTACATATCTAGAAGTTCACGAACTTCCATTTCTACCAATTCTAGTAGCTCTTCATCATCTACCATGTCAACTTTGTTTAGGAAAACAACGATGTAAGGTACACCTACCTGACGAGATAGAAGAATGTGCTCACGCGTTTGTGGCATCGGGCCATCTGCAGCAGAACATACTAGGATTGCACCATCCATCTGTGCAGCACCAGTGATCATGTTTTTAACATAGTCAGCATGGCCTGGGCAGTCAACGTGCGCGTAGTGACGAGTTTCTGACTCATATTCTACGTGTGCAGTTGAGATAGTGATACCACGTGCACGCTCTTCTGGTGCGTTATCGATTTGATCGTAACCTTTTACGTCACCACCAAACTTCTTACCTTGTACAATTGTCAACGCCGCTGTAAGAGTTGTCTTACCATGGTCAACGTGACCAATCGTACCAACGTTTACGTGCGGCTTACTACGTTCAAACTTTTCCTTTGCCATTTCTCAAAGTCCTTTAATTAAAAATTAAAAATTAACCTTTTTTCGCTTTAGCGATAATTTCTTCTTGAATGTTTGATGGTGCATCATTGTACTTCAAGAATGTCATACTATAGTTTGCACGACCTTGCGTCAATGAACGCATCTGGTTTGAATAACCAAACATTTCAGAAAGAGGTACTTCAGCCTTAATTGACTTACCAGTAGGAATATCATCCATGCTCGAAACCATACCACGACGACGGTTCAAGTCACCAATAATATCACCCATGTACTCTTCTGGAGTTGTTACTTCAACAGCCATAATCGGCTCAAGAATTACAGGAGATGCCTTTTGAACACCATCTTTGATTGCCATACCACCAGCAATGCTAAAGGCCATTTCGTTCGAGTCAACATCATGGTAAGAACCATCATATAGATCAACCTTAACATCAACAATTGGGTAACCAGCAATAACACCTGATTCAAGCTGAGCTTTACAACCCTTCTCAACAGCACCAATGTATTCACGAGGTACAGAACCACCCACAGTTGAGTTAACAAACTCAAATCCAGACCCTGGCTCCAACGGCTCCATGCGAACCATTACATGACCATACTGACCACGACCACCGGACTGACGTACAAACTTACCTTCAGCCTCAACCGCTTTCTTGATTGTCTCACGGTAAGATACTTGCGGCGCGCCAACGTTTGCTTCAACCTTAAACTCACGCTTCATACGATCAACAATGATATCCAAATGCAACTCACCCATACCAGAAATAATGGTTTGGTTTGTTTCTTCATCAGTATGAACTCGGAATGAAGGATCTTCTGCTGCAAGCTTCTGCAATGCAATACCCATTTTTTCTTGGTCAGCTTTAGTCTTAGGCTCAATTGCAATAGAGATTACAGGCTCTGGGAATTCCATACGTTCAAGGATAATTCTCTTATCCATATCACAAAGAGTATCACCAGTAGTCGTATCCTTTAGACCTACCGCACAAGCAATATCTCCAGCGCGAACTTCTTTAATTTCTTCACGAGAGTTAGAGTGCATCTGCAATAGGCGACCTACTCGCTCACGCTTTTCTTTAACCGAGTTGTAAACAGCACTGCCTGACTCAAGAACACCTGAATAAACACGGAAGAACGTCAAAGTACCAACATAAGGGTCAGTCATGATTTTAAATGCAAGCGCAGCAAATGGCTCATCATCTGATGACTTACGAGACGCCTCTTCACCATCTTCAAGAACACCTTTGATTGCAGGCACATCAATTGGAGCTGGCATATAATCAATAACAGCATCCAAAAGCGTCTGAACACCTTTGTTTTTGAAAGCTGAACCACAGAACATAGGAACAATTTCAACATTGATACAACGCTGACGAATACCTGCCTTAATTTCTTCTTCCGACAAGTCACCTTCTTCAAGGTATTTTTCCATTAGCTCTTCATTAGCTTCAGCTGCAGCTTCAACCATTTTTTCGTGCCACTCTTGCGCTTCATCCACCATGTCAGCAGGAATATCTTCATAGGTATACTTCATACCCATGTTTTCTTCTTCCCAATAGATAGCTTGCATTTTCACAAGGTCAACAATACCACGGAAGCTTTCTTCAGCACCGATTGGCAACTGCATAGGAACAGGGGTAGCACCCAAACGATCCACAACCATTTGAACCACGTTCAAAAAGTTAGCACCTGCACGGTCCATTTTGTTTACAAAGCCCATACGTGGAACGCCATACTTGTCAGCCTGACGCCATACAGTTTCCGATTGTGGCTCAACACCTGATACAGAACAGAAACATGTAACCGCACCATCAAGAACACGTAGCGAACGCTCTACTTCGATAGTGAAATCAACGTGGCCTGGAGTATCGATAATGTTAATACGATGCTCAGGGTAGTTTTGAGCCATCCCTTTCCAGAAACAAGTTGTAGCTGCAGAAGTAATGGTAATACCACGTTCTTGCTCTTGCTCCATCCAGTCCATTGTTGCTGCACCATCATGCACCTCACCAATCTTGTGAGACACACCAGTGTAGTACAGAATACGCTCAGTAGTTGTTGTCTTACCGGCATCGATGTGCGCCATGATACCAATATTACGGTAATGTTCTAAAGGGGTTTTACGAGCCACTTTCTTAACCTTTTTAATTAGCTATAAACAATAAAGGCTCTATAAATAGAGCCAATGATTTTACCAACGGAAATGGGAGAAGGCTTTGTTTGCCTCTGCCATGCGATGCGTATCTTCTTTCTTCTTAATCGCCGACCCTCTGTTATCCAAAGCATCCGACAATTCGCCTGCCAGCCTTAACATCATCCCTTTTTCGCTTCGCTTACGAGCAGCTTCAACAACCCATCTCATAGCCAAAGCCATTTTTCTTTCAGGACGAACTTCTACAGGCACTTGATAAGTTGCACCACCAACACGGCGAGACTTAACCTCTACCATTGGCCCTACATTTTCCAAGGCTTCTTTTAGCAATCCTGCTTGGTCACCACCTTTTTTGCGCTCAACAACAACATCCAATGCGTCGTAAACGATTTTTTCAGCAACCGCTTTCTTACCGCTAACCATAATCATGTTTACAAACTTGGTTAACGTAGTATCACCAAACTTTGGATCAGGTAACACTTGTCTTTTTGGTATTTCTCTTCTTCTTGCCATTCTTACTCTTCCGGTATAAATATTACACTAATAGTCGCAAAACGTATGTTAAAGGCGATTAACCTTTAGGACGTTTCGCACCGTACTTAGAACGACCTTGTCTACGTTTATCAACACCAGCACAGTCTAATGCACCGCGCACTGTATGATAACGCACACCAGGTAAATCTTTTACACGACCACCGCGAATCAAAATCACGGAGTGCTCTTGCAAGTTATGCCCTTCACCACCGATATAAGTAGAAACTTCATATCCATTGGTCAAGCGAACACGTGCAACTTTACGTAGGGCAGAGTTAGGCTTCTTAGGTGTTGTTGTATAAACACGCGTACATACACCACGACGCTGAGGACATGCTTCAAGCGCAGGGACGTTAGACTTTTTAACTTTGTCTTTACGCGGCTTACGCACCAACTGGTTAATAGTAGCCATTAATTCTTACTCCATTTAATAAGATTTTGCTCTTAATAAAAAAATTGAGGGTAATTTACCCCCAAATAAGGTTTGAGGATTTTAGAGATCAAAACCCTCATTGTCAAGTATAAGTTCATGAAATATTTTAAATATTCACAAACTTAAACTATCAACTTTCTTCTGAGTCGTTTAACGCCATATCCACTTCAGCAACAACTTCTTCTTCCGTTGTAGACTCCATAAATACAGACAACTCTCTTTGTGTTTTTTCGTTAGCCAATCTTCTTGCTTGGTGGTAGGCAAAACCTGTACCAGCAGGAATCAAACGACCAACAATGACGTTTTCTTTCAAGCCGACCAGCTTATCAACTTTACCACTTACCGCAGCTTCAGTTAGTACACGAGTCGTTTCCTGGAAGGACGCCGCAGAAATAAATGATTCTGTTGCCAAGGATGCTTTTGTAATACCAAGCAGCACACGTTGGAAAGTAGCGTCAACCTTGCCTTCTTCTCTAGCTTGCTCATTTAATTCAAGAACGCGCGCATACTCAACCTGTTCACCAGGAATCAGATTAGTATCTCCGGCTGTTGAAATCTCAACCTTACGAAGCATTTGACGAACCACTGTTTCAATATGCTTATCATTGATACGCACACCTTGCAGACGGTAAACATCTTGAACTTCATCAACAATATATTGAGTCAACTTCTCTACTCCAAGTAGCCTCAAAATATCATGAGGGTTTGGATTACCATCAGCAACTACGTCACCTCGCTCAACACGCTCACCTTCGAATACATCAACCGTTCTCCATTTTGGAATCAGGGTTTCATGCTGTTCACCAGAATCTTCAGTGATTATCAGGCGTTGCTTACCTTTAGTTTCCTTACCAAAGCTAACCACACCAGAAACCTCAGCCATAATAGCTGGCTCTTTTGGTTGACGAGCTTCAAACAAGTCAGCAACTCGAGGTAGACCCCCGGTAATGTCCTTGGTTTTAGATGACTCTTGTGGAATTCTCGCCAAGGTATCACCGGCACCAATCTCATCTCCTTGAGAAACAACAATGATAGAGTTCTCCGGCAGGTAATACATTGCTGGAGTTTGCGTCCCAGGGAAGAACGCAGGCTCACCTTTCTTATCCACCAACTGAATGTATGGTCTAGCTTCTTTTGAAGCCAACGCTCTATCTTTGGCACCCTTAACAACATGAGTTGTTAAACCTGTCAACTCATCAGTATGCTCTTCTACTGTTCCTTCAAAGTTACCAAACTGAACAGTACCTTCAGCTTCTGTAATAACCGGGTGAGTATGTGCATCCCAAGTCGCCAAAACATCGCCAGAGCTAACTGAAGCACCATCTTTAACATTCAACACAGAACCATAAGAAATCTTATAACGTTCTTTCTCTCTTCCCATATCATCCAATACAGAAACTTCACCTGAACGAGAGGTTACGATCAACTGTTTCTCTGAGTTTGTAACTGTTTTTAAGTTCGCAAACTTAACTTTCCCACTATGCTTCACATCAATTTGGCTTTGCGCTGCAGCAGCAGATGCCGTACCACCGATGTGGAAGGTACGCATTGTTAGCTGAGTACCCGGCTCACCGATTGATTGTGCAGCCATTACACCAACAGCCTCACCCAAATTCACCAAGTGACCTCTCGCCAAATCACGACCGTAGCACTGTTGACAGATACCAAATTTGGTCTGACATGTAATGGTTGAACGCACCATAACTGAATCCACACCAGACTCGTCAATCTGATTAACCAGCCTCTCTGTTAACAAAGTTCCCTTTTCAACAATGACCTGGCCATTTGGCGAAATAACATCTTCTGAAACAACACGACCCAAGATACGATCTTTCAATTCCTCAACAACTTCACCACCTTCTACGTGTGAAGTCATCACAATACCAGCTCCAGTACCGCAATCGTTTTCTGTTACCACTACATCCTGAGCAACATCAACCAAGCGGCGAGTCAGGTAACCAGAGTTTGCAGTTTTCAAGGCTGTATCAGCCAACCCTTTACGAGCACCATGCGTAGAAATGAAGTACTGAAGTACGTTTAGGCCTTCACGGAAGTTCGCTGTAATCGGTGTTTCAATGATAGATCCGTCAGGTTTCGCCATCAATCCACGCATACCACCCAATTGACGCATCTGAGCTACGGAACCACGAGCCCCGGAATCAGCCATCATATAAACTGAGTTAAACGATGTTTGCTGAACTTCTTTACCATCAGCATCAATAACAGACTCGTATTGCAGTTCATCCATCATCGACTTGGTTACCAATTCATTCGTATGAGACCAAATATCAACAACTTTGTTATAACGCTCACCCTCGGTTACCAAACCTTGAGAGAATTGGTTTTGGATCTCTGCAACCTGAGCTTCAGCTCTTGCAATAATTTCTGATTTCGCATCAGGAATCAACATATCATCCGAACAGAAAGACAGACCGGCTAGCGTTGACCATTTAAAGCCTGCATACATCAACTGGTCAGCAAAGATAACCGTTTCTTTTGGACCCAAAATACGATAGCAAGCATTCAATGCATTGGAAATATTCTTCTTGGTCAGGTTCAAGTTCAATAAATCAAAACTCAATCCTTTAGGAAGAATTCTTAGCAACAATGCGCGACCAACTGTCGTATCAATAATACCCTTCTTAACAGACTCCACACCCGCATCATCAACCACAATTTGCTCTAATTTAAGCTTAATGCGAGTATGCAAATGCACTACCTTTGCATCCAATGCACGCTGAACTTCTGGCCAACTTGAGAAAGCTTTACCTTCACCTATTGCATTCACCGCCTCACGAGTAATGTAGTAAAGACCCAATACAACGTCTTGAGAAGGTACGATGATAGGATCACCGTTCGCAGGTGAAAGCAAGTTATTGGTAGACATCATCAACGTTCTAGCCTCCAACTGGGCTTCCAAAGATAGGGGTACGTGCACCGCCATTTGATCCCCGTCGAAGTCAGCATTAAATGCCGAACACACCAATGGATGCAAGTTGATTGCCTTACCTTCAATCAGTACCGGTTCAAACGCTTGGATACCAAGTCTATGCAATGTTGGAGCACGGTTAAGCAGTACAGGATGCTCACGAATAACTTCATCCAAAACATCCCAAACTTCTGGCAACCCTTGGTCAACCATTTTCTTAGCCGCTTTAATCGTTGAAGCCAATCCACGCTTTTGTAACTTGCTGAAAATGAATGGCTTAAATAACTCTAGCGCCATCTTTTTCGGCAAACCGCACTGATGCAACCTCAAAGTAGGACCAACAACAATTACAGAACGACCAGAATAGTCAACACGCTTACCAAGTAGGTTTTGTCTGAAACGACCTTGCTTACCTTTAATCATGTCCGCAAGGGATTTCAGCTGACGCTTGTTTGTACCAGTTACGGCACGACCGCGACGACCGTTATCCAACAATGAATCAACCGATTCTTGAAGCATACGCTTTTCGTTACGAACGATAATATCCGGTGCCATCAAATCCAACAGTCTCTTTAAACGATTGTTACGGTTAATAACACGACGATACAAATCGTTTAAGTCTGAAGTTGCAAAGCGCCCACCATCTAGAGGAACCAGAGGTCTCAACTCAGGAGGAAGAACTGGTAATACATCCAAAATCATCCATTCAGGACGGTTTCCTGATTGTAAAAATGATTCAATTAACTTCAAACGCTTAGAAATTTTCTTCTGCTTAGTCTCTGAGCTAGTTGCTTCCATTTCTTCTCTAAGCTTGGCCGCTTCAGCAGTCAAATCAATAGATTGAAGCATTTTCTTGATAGCTTCGGCACCCATTTGTGCTTCAAACTCATCACCATACTCATCCATTGCATCCAAGTATTCTTCTTCACTCAACAACTGCCATGGTTCAAGTGGCGTCAAGCCTGGATCAACAACCATGAAAGCTTCGAAGTAAAGAACTGCTTCGATTTCTTTCAATGTCATATCAAGCATCAAGCCGATACGCGATGGAAGGGATTTCAGGAACCAGATGTGCGCAACAGAAGTTGCCAAATCAATGTGCCCCATTCTTTCACGGCGCACTTTTGATTGTGTCACTTCAACACCACATTTTTCACAGATAACGCCTCTGTGTTTTAAGCGCTTGTACTTACCACACAAGCATTCGTAATCACGGATTGGACCAAAAATTTTGGCACAGAACAAACCATCTCTTTCTGGTTTGAAAGTTCTATAGTTAATGGTTTCAGGCTTTTTAACCTCACCATAAGACCATGAACGAATTTTCTCAGGAGAAGCAAGAGATACCTTAATCGTATCGAACTCATTCGATACATTTTGTTTTTTTAGAAAACCTAATAAATCTTTCATTATTCTTGCTCCAACTCAATATCAATACCCAATGCACGAATTTCTTTACGCAATACGCTAAAGGATTCAGGGATACCTGGCTCCATATACTCATTGCCATCCACAATGTTTTTATACATTCTGGTACGTCCATTCAAATCATCTGACTTAACTGTCAACATTTCTTGCAACGTGAAAGCAGCACCATATGCTTCAAGTGCCCATACTTCCATCTCACCAAAACGTTGCCCACCAAACTGAGCTTTACCACCCAATGGCTGCTGCGTAACCAAGCTGTATGGACCCGTTGAACGTGCATGCATCTTATCGTCAACCAAATGGTTCAACTTCAGATAGTACATGTAACCAACAGTAACTGGTCTATCAAACTGCTCACCAGTCACACCGTCAAACAAAACCATTTGTCCAGATTCTGGCAAATCAGCAAGGCGTAGTAACGCTTTAATCTGACCCTCAGAAGCACCATCAAAAACTGGAGATGCCATTGGCACACCTTTTCTAAGATTCATTGCTAACTCAGTAATTTCAGCGTCAGACAAGCTATCAAAGTCTACTGATTGCCCCTGAGTTTCGTTATAAATCTTATGCAAGAAAGCTTTCAATTCTTTGATATCTGCCTGCTGCTGTAGCATCGCATTAATCTTGGTTCCAAGACCTTCAGCTGCAAGCCCAAGATGCGTTTCCAAAATCTGACCAACGTTCATACGTGATGGAACCCCAAGAGGGTTCAAACAGATATCAACAGGTCTTCCGGTCTCGTCATATGGCATATCTTCAACTGGGCAGATACGTGAGATGACACCTTTGTTACCATGGCGACCAGCCATCTTATCACCAGGCTGAATACGACGCTTAACAGCAACATAAACCTTAACCATCTTAGAAACACCTGGCTGAAGATCATCACCTTGAGTCAATTTCTTTTTCTTCTCTTCAAATGCTGCGTTGAACTCAGCTTTCTTAGCTGCCAACTGCTTTTCAAGCCCTTCAAGTTGAAGCGCTAAATCTTCATTTTTAACATTCAAACCAAACCATTTAACCGGTTCCATTTCATCCAATGAAGCCGCTGTTAACTTTTTACCATTCGCAAGCGTCTGACCTTCAAGCATTACTTTTACACGAGCCAAAGTATCTGCTTCAAGAATGTTGTATTGCTCATCAATATCCTTACGGACTTTTTGCAACTCTTCTTCTTGGATAGCCAGCGAGCGCGCATCTTTCTTCACGCCTTCACGAGTAAAGACCTGAACATCGATAACAGTCCCTTCAACCCCTTTACCTACACGCAAAGAAGTGTCTTTAACATCAGATGCTTTCTCACCGAAAATTGCACGCAACAGTTTTTCTTCTGGTGTTAACTGTGTTTCACCTTTAGGTGTCACCTTCCCAACAAGAATATCCCCTTGCTTAACTTCAGCACCAACATAAACAATACCGCACTCATCCAATCTTGAAAGCGCAGCTTCACCAACGTTTGGAATATCCGCTGTAATTTCTTCAGGCCCAAGCTTAGTATCACGAGCCAAACAGGTTAGCTCTTCAATATGAATCGTTGTGTAACGATCCTCTTGAACTACGCGCTCTGAAACCAGAATCGAATCTTCAAAGTTGTAACCGTTCCATGGCATAAACGCGATACGCATATTTTGACCAATCGCCAACTCGCCCAAATCTGTTGATGGACCATCAGCCAACACATCACCACGTGAAACCAATTCACCAGCCTTAACGATAGGCTTTTGGTTAATACACGTATTTTGGTTAGAACGCTGGTACTTGATCAGGTTATAGATATCAACACCAGATTCACCTTCAGCAATCTCATCTTGGTTCACACGTACAACAATACGTGCAGAATCTGAAGACACTACTTCACCACCACGCTCAGCAACAACAGTTACACCAGAGTCAATCGCAACAGTTTTCTCGATACCAGTACCAACCAAAGGCTTCTCTGCTCTTAGCGTTGGAACTGCCTGACGTTGCATGTTCGACCCCATCAATGCACGGTTAGCATCATCGTGCTCAAGGAAAGGAATCAAAGAAGCCGCAACAGATACGATCTGTTTTGGAGAAACGTCCATATAGTTGATGTCCGATGAGTTAGATAACGTAAACTCATTTTGATGTCTTGCAGAAATCAAATCATCAACAAAGCGACCTTCTTCATCTAGTTCAGCACTCGCCTGAGCGATTACAAACTGTGCTTCATCAATTGCAGAAACATATTCAACTTCATCAGTAACCTTACCATCAACAACCTTACGATAAGGTGTCTCTAAGAAACCATACTTATTCGTTTTAGCATAAATGGCTAAAGTGTTGATTAGACCGATGTTTGGACCTTCGGGCGTTTCGATAGGACAAACACGACCGTAATGCGTTGGATGAACGTCACGCACCTCAAATCCAGCACGCTCACGCGTCAAACCGCCTGGCCCCAATGCAGAAACACGACGCTTGTGCGTAATTTCTGACAACGGGTTAACCTGATCCATAAACTGTGACAATTGGCTAGAACCAAAGAATTCTTTGATAGCAGCAGAAACTGGTTTAGCGTTAATCAAATCTTGTGGCATCAAACCTTCAGATTCAGCGTTATTCAAACGCTCTTTAACAGCTCTTTCAACACGAACCAAACCAACGCGGAATGCGTTTTCTGCCATTTCACCAACAGCACGAATACGTCTGTTACCCAGTGTATCGATATCATCAACTGTGCTTTGACCATTACGGATAGCCAACAACTCGCGAACAACATCAGTAACATCTTGAGGCTCAAGAACAGGGCTACCTTCATTTTCAGCACGACCTAAACGACGATTCAACTTCATACGTCCAACTGAAGACAAGTCATAGCGAGACTCGTCAAAGAAAAGGCTATTAAACAATGCTTCTGATGACTCTTTTGTTGGTGGCTCACCAGGGCGCATCATTCTATAAATTTCGATTTGAGCTTCCAACTGAGACGTTGTTGTATCAAGATTCAAAGTATCGGAAATATAAGAACCATTCTCCAACTCATCAACAAAAATTGTCTTGAAGGTCAAACCTTTCATTGCTTTGAAAGATTCAATTAAGTCCGCAGTAATAACTTCATTTGTTTTGGCAACAAGTTCACCTGTTGTCTCATCCATAATGCCCGAAGAAAGAACTTTTCCAAGAACAAAGTCTTCAGGAACGTCAAATGTTTTCAGCTTAGCGTCTTTGATTTGCTTGATTGTACGCGCAGTGATCTTGCCACCTGCTTTAACTAGCACTTCATCGCCAGAAACAATATCAAATACAGCTGTTTGACCTTTCAACTGTTCTGGAACAATAGTCATTACAAATTTGCCGTTTTTAACCGCAAATTCGGTATGATTAAAAAACTCATCTAAGATTTGTTCATTGTTGTAACCCATCGCACGAAGGATAACTGAAACAGGTAACTTTCTTCTTCTATCAATACGAACGAATACACAGTCATTATGATCGAACTCAAAATCCAACCAAGAACCACGATAAGGGATAATTCTAGCGTTGAACAACACCTTACCTGATGAATGAGACTTTCCACGGTCACTATCAAAAATTACACCTGGGGAACGGTGTAATTGAGTAACGATAACACGCTCAGTTCCATTAATAACGAAAGTACCATTTTCTGTCATCAAAGGAATGTCACCAAGATAAACTTCTTGCTCTTTAACATCTTTAACAGGACGCTTGCCCGCAGGCGCGTCCTTATCAAACAACACCAAACGCATCTTCACTCGAAGTGGTGAAGAAAAAGTCACGCCACGTTGCTTACACTCTTTAACATCAAATTCTGGCTGCCCCATGGTGTAGCTAACATACTCAAGATCAGCTGTACCAGCAACACCATTGATTGGAAAAACAGATGAGAATGCTGCGTGCAATCCCATCATTTCTCTCTCTAGAGGCTTCTTGTCAATTTGCAAAAACTCTTTGAATGATTCTTTTTGCAAAGACAAGAGGTAGGGAACTTCAAGAATTGAAGCACGAGTTGAAAAATCTTTACGGATACGTTTCTTTTCAGTTAAAGAATAGGCCATTAATTTCCCCGTCCTATTATGAAATTACGAAAACTTTGCGTTTTCCAAAAATGCATAAAACTGTAAAAACAGCGCTAATAACAACTTTGCTATTACTCACACTTTTACACACTACTTAAAACGGCAAAAGGCCGACGCAAAATACGCCAGCCATTTGTCGCTTTTCAGCCGATATAATTAAGTAATTACTTAACTTCGACTTGAATACCAGCTTCTTTAAGCTCGTTAGCCATAGCTTCGGCTTCAGCTTTAGAAACACCTTCTTTAAGAGTGAATGGAGCAGATTCAACCGCTTCTTTCGCTTCTTTAAGACCAAGGCCAGTTGCACCACGAACAGCTTTGATCGCAGCAACCTTGTTGTCACCAGCGCCAGTAAGAACAACGTCAAATTCAGTTTTCTCTTCACCAGCACCTGCACCTGCATCACCAGCAGGACCAGCAGCAACCATAGCCGCAGCTGAAACACCAAACTTCTCTTCCATTGCGCTAACAAGTTCAACAACTTCCATTACTGACATGTTTGCAACGGCTTCTAAAATATCTTCTTTTGTAATTGCCATTTTAATATTCCTTAAATTATGTTTTTACTTATGCCGCAGCAGCTTCTTTTTGTTCTTTGACCGCAGTCAAAGCGCGAGCCAATTTCGCAACAGGCTCTTTCATAACAAATAGAAGTTTCGCCACTGCTTCATCGTAAGTAGGCAGAGCCGCAACAGCCGACAATTGTGAGGCATCCATAACACCTTCACCAATCGACAAAGACTTGACTACCAAAGCTTCGTTAGACTTTGCAAAATCTTTAAAGACACGCGCTGCATTTCCTAGTTCTTCACCAGAAAAAGCAAAAACCAATGGACCAACAAAAGTATCAGCCATGTCTTCAAACTTTGTACCTTGTACTGCACGACGAACAAGTGTGTTTTTAACAACACGAACTTTTACGTTTGCAGTACGAGCTTTTGCACGAAGTTCAGTTAATTGCGCTACTGACAACCCACGATATTCAGCTGCAACGATTGAACCCGCTTCAGCGATAATTGCTGAAACTTCTTCAACGACAGCCTTCTTACCTTCAATATTGAGTGCCATATAACTTCTCCAATTAGGCTCAAAGAGCCATACCATCTACGTAGGCTTTATACTATTAAGAAGGTAACTTATACCCTCACCTACGGTCTGCGATGGGCACCCAAAAACTAAGTAAACTTAATCTAAGGCGTCCCAAACCGCATTTTCACCTCAAACAAGGCGAAAAATTTCTTACAAGCTAGATTGATCCAACTCGATACCTGGACCCATTGTTGTCGAAACAGAAACTTTCTTCATATAAGTTCCTTTCGCAGAGGCAGGCTTCAAACGATTAAGATCATCCATCAAAGCTCTTAAATTTTCTTTCAACTTATCTGCGTCAAAAGTCGCCTTACCGATAGACGCGTGGACGATCCCAGCTTTGTCTGCACGGAAACGTACTTGACCAGATTTAGCATTTTTAACTGCTGAAGCCACATCAGGCGTAACAGTTCCAGTTTTTGGGTTTGGCATCAAACCACGTGGACCCAAAACCTGACCTAACATACCAACGACGCGCATCGCATCAGGAGAAGCGATAACAACGTCAAAATCCATCATCCCGCCTTTAATTTCTGCAGCCAAATCGTCCATACCGACAAACTCAGCACCAGCATCTTTAGCTGCTTGCGCATTCGCTTCGTTAGTGAACACAGCTACACGAACATCTTTACCAGTTCCGTTTGGCAACACAGTCGCACCACGAACAACTTGGTCAGATTTACGAGGATCAATTCCTAGCTTGATTGCCACATCAACAGACTCTGCAAATTTTGCAGTTGCCAATTCAGACAACAACTCAAAGCATTGAATTGCTTCATAAGCTTTTGTTGAGTCAACCTTTTCAGCAAACAACTTTTGTTTTTTCGTTAACTTTGCCATTCTCAATTACCCCTCAACATTTAAGCCCATGCTACGAGCAGAACCAGCAATAATATTTACTGCCGCATCTAGATCATTAGCATTCAAATCAGCCATTTTAGTATTGGCGATTTCTTCCAATTGCGCACGAGTAACCGTACCCACTTTATTCATGTTAGGAACACCTGAACCCTTTTGGATTCCAGCCGCTTTTTTCAACAATACAGCTGCTGGTGGTGTTTTCATGATAAAAGTGAAACTCTTATCACTATAAACAGTGATTACAACAGGAACTGGAAGGTTCTTTTCCATAGACTGAGTCTGAGCGTTAAAAGCTTTACAGAACTCCATGATGTTCACACCTTTTTGACCCAAAGCTGGACCTACCGGCGGACTAGGGTTTGCATTTCCCGCAGGAACCTGCAACTTGATATAGGCATCAATTTTCTTTGCCATTTTCTTTCTCCTTATGGGTACAAGCGTCTATTCGACTCCCCAGGGTTACAAAAAACTAAATTAGCTTTTTTCGACTTGAGTAAACTCAAGCTCAACAGGCGTTGAACGCCCGAAAATCAAAACAGATACTTGAAGCTTATTCTTGTCGTAATCAACTTCTTCAACCACTGCTTCAAAATCTTTAAATGGCCCATCAACCACTCGAACCATTTCACCTGGCTCATAAATAACTTTTGGCCTAGGCTTATCAACACCATCAGAAACTTTCTGAAGGATGCGGTCCACTTCTTTCTGAGAAATCGGAGCTGGGCGATCTGAAGTTCCACCAATGAAACCCATCACCTGTGGAACACTTTTTACCAAGTGCCAGGTATCTTCACCCATTTCCATTTGAACCAAGACATAACCAGGAAAAAACTTTCTTTCAGAAGTTCTTTTCTTGCCATCACGAATCTCAACAACTTCTTCAGAAGGCACTAAAATATCACCAAACTTATCCTGAAGACTCGCTCTTTCGATGTATTCACCTAGGCTCTTTTTTACTTTATTCTCATAACCTGAATAAGCATGCACGACATACCATCTTTGAGCCATTTCAACCACCTTGTCCTGTTAACAGCTGGACAGCCCACAAAAAGAACATGTCAACCAGCCACAAAAAGATACTCATCACTATTACGACAGCAAATACAATCAGCGTCATCTGAACAGTTTCTTGACGCGTAGGCCAAACAACTTGTCTTACTTCTTTTTTTGCGTTTGACAAATACTTGAATGCCGCTTGACCCTTCTCACTTTGGTAGAAGATAAAGCCCGACAAAGCAACACCTGCAAGCATACCCAAAACTCTGACAACAGCGTGCGCATCTGAGTAAACATAGTAACCAACCACACTAGCGATCAAAACCACCAATGCGGTAACATTTTTTACTGTTTCAGCGGTGTTTCCACCCGTACCTTTTTCTAGTTTTTGGCTCATAGCTATTCGGTTCTAGGTTCTACAATATATAAAAAACAACCTGACAAAATATCAGGCTATTGAAATTTGGCAGGGGTAGAGGGATTCGAACCCCCAACACCCGGATTTGGAATCCGGTGCTCTACCAATTGGAGCTATACCCCTAGAATTTTCGCTTAGCGAAAAAAAGGGGGATTATACAAACTCCCCTCTCAGTTTTCAAGTGCTATTTTGCTTATTCAAGAATTTTAGCAACAACACCTGCACCAACTGTACGTCCACCTTCACGGATTGCGAAACGTAGACCTTCTGACATTGCGATCGGGTTGATCAATTCAACTGTCATTTGTACGTTATCACCAGGCATTACCATTTCTGTTCCTGCTGGTAGTTCACACGCACCAGTTACGTCAGTTGTACGGAAGTAGAACTGTGGACGGTAACCGTTAAAGAATGGAGTGTGACGTCCACCTTCATCTTTTGACAATACGTATACTTCAGCTTCAAACTTAGTATGTGGCTTAACAGTTCCTTTGTGAGCCAATACTTGACCACGTTCGATGTCTTCACGCTTAGTACCACGCAATAGGATACCTACGTTATCACCAGCTTCACCTTGATCTAGAAGCTTACGGAACATTTCTACACCTGTTACAGTTGTAGTTGTAGTTGGGCGAATACCAACGATTTCGATTTCTTCACCAACTTTAACAACACCTGTTTCAACACGACCAGTTGCTACCGTACCACGACCTTGGATTGAGAAAATATCTTCTACAGGCATTAGGAATGGCTTGTCTGTGTCACGCTCTGGTGTTGGGATGTAAGTATCTAGTGCTTCAACCAACTCACTGATTTTTGCTTCGTACGCTGGGTCACCTTCGATTGCTTTAAGTGCAGAACCCATGATTACAGGTGTATCGTCACCAGGGAATTCGTACATATCTAGAAGTTCACGAACTTCCATTTCTACCAATTCTAGTAGCTCTTCATCATCTACCATGTCAACTTTGTTTAGGAAAACAACGATGTAAGGTACACCTACCTGACGAGATAGAAGAATGTGCTCACGCGTTTGTGGCATCGGGCCATCTGCAGCAGAACATACTAGGATTGCACCATCCATCTGTGCAGCACCAGTGATCATGTTTTTAACATAGTCAGCATGGCCTGGGCAGTCAACGTGCGCGTAGTGACGAGTTTCTGACTCATATTCTACGTGTGCAGTTGAGATAGTGATACCACGTGCACGCTCTTCTGGTGCGTTATCGATTTGATCGTAACCTTTTACGTCACCACCAAACTTCTTACCTTGTACAATTGTCAACGCCGCTGTAAGAGTTGTCTTACCATGGTCAACGTGACCAATCGTACCAACGTTTACGTGCGGCTTACTACGTTCAAACTTTTCCTTTGCCATGATGCAAACTCCGTTAATAACAGCGACTGAAAACCGGCCACTATTTATTGGTTAAAATGGAGCTCTCAACCAGGATCGAACTGGTGACCTCATCCTTACCATGGATGCGCTCTACCTACTGAGCTATGAGAGCAAATAACAAAAAGGCCCTCCCTATCGGCCAATAACACAACCAACAAAGAGAGCCTAAAAACTGGAGCGGGTAGGGGGAATCGAACCCCCCTCATCGGCTTGGAAGGCCGAGGTAATAGCCAATATACGATACCCGCAAATTGTAAAACAATGGTGGAGGGTGGTGGATTCGAACCACCGAAGGCTGAGCCAGCAGATTTACAGTCTGCCCCCTTTGGCCGCTCGGGAAACCCTCCGAATTGTTGTGGGGCGTATTTTAATTGAAAAGACTTTTGTGTCAAGTGAAAAACCGTTTTTTTATTAATTTATTTATTCTCGGTAAAGCATGACTCTTTTCAGGCTAAAGGCCTATACACCCCCACACCAATTCAACCTTCTCAAAACTCCAATCTATCCGCAAACTTATCAAGGGCCTCTATTACACACTTCTCATCCTTTTCTCCACCAGGGGCACCAACCGCACCGATTCTCACGCCCTGAGAAATAATAGGAAACCACCTTACATGACAATCAGCCCATCAATATGATTCAACTCTTGGCGGATATCCGGGCGCTGCTGACGAAATGTTCCAGACTTCGGCCCAGACGTCACCGACATATTGGCTTTATCCCTGGCAATCTGCACCGTAAAACGCGCCGCTAAATCATCCCTAAGCGTTGCACGCACAATACCAAACCTATCCACTACAACAGCACTCACTTGATAGCCAGCTTTTCGACACGCCAATACACTCTCTTTAGCAATATCGCTCGCCAACTCCATACCGATATTTTGTGTCGTAACTTTATCACTGGCATTCGCCAAGGCCGAAACCAACAAACCACTAAAAACCATCACCCACTTTTTCATAACACACCTCCAGGTTTAACTATGAAATTCCCATTTCCCGCGCCAAACGCAATAGCTCACTGCGATTTTGCGCACCCGTTTTCCGGTAAATCTCCTTTACATGAAATTTGACCGTATCAATGGAGCGATTCAAATGCTCGGCAGCACTCTTCATGGTATGACCTTGAGCAATCAGTTTCAGCA
The DNA here is from genome assembly GCF_013340845.1 of Hydrogenovibrio marinus. NCBI lineage: Bacteria > Pseudomonadati > Pseudomonadota > Gammaproteobacteria > Thiotrichales > Piscirickettsiaceae > Hydrogenovibrio > Hydrogenovibrio marinus. Next base: position 359,846 of record NZ_AP020335.1, on the reverse strand, counting down.
CCGCTGTTTCTTTATCACTCAGCTTCGGCAACTCCTCAAAGGAAGCAGCATGAAAGTTCATCAACTTTCGCGCTAGCGCTGGAGAAAGTGCTGCCATCCCCTTGTAAACATCGTTGATTGCATCAACTAACCCTTGCTGCGGTTCTGTCTTCAGAACGTAACCATCAATCCCCATGCGCATGGCTTTGAAGAAGGTGTCATCTTCATCAAAAACTGTAAAAACCATAACCTTTGCGCTGGAGCGCAGCCCTCTTATCGATGGAATCAATTCTATACCCGCACCATCAGGCAGTTCTAAATCAAGAATATAAAGCTCAATATCCTTTGACAGTTTTTGACGTGCTTCCTGAATATTTTTCGCTGATAGTATCTCGACATCCGAACAGATCCTTTCAAGCGCTTGTCGCAAAAACTCAAAATGCTCTTGCCGGTCTTCCAGCACCAACACTTTTTTAAACATTGGCATTTTTCCAAACTCCTTCTAATGGAAAAGAAAACACCACAACGAATTCATTAGGCGTTTCCTGCACAGTTAACTTCCCGTTCAATTCTTGAATCCTTGTTTCAACATTCATCATTCCAAGCTGGTTAGACTCATGCAAAACTTTGTGTTCTTTTACTTTATTCTCAACTCTCACCTCTAGACGCCCGCCAAATTGATTCACCACCACTTTGACCTGATCCATCTCGGCATGCTTGAGAATATTGCACCCTAACTCTTTCAAAACCTTCAGAACATTACTGACCTCTTTCGACGAAACAACAACATCAGAAGCAATGTTTTTCTCATACCATTCCAACTCAAATCCATGCAACAACAGGCGCTCACGCATTTGTGCCTGCGCCGTCACCAAAAAGCTCTCCAAAGTATTTTCTTCATCAGACAATGCAGACAAGATGCTTTTCAAAGATCCCATCGCACTCAAAGCAAGTTGATATTGGCGCTCGTCTTTTGAACTGCGCATCAACGCAATCAGGTCCTGCGTCAATTCATCATGCAGGTCTCGGCGAATGCGCTGACGCTCTTCTTGAACACCAATCCATCTTTGCCGTTTAGAAGCTTCCACCTCTCTGGCAATATACAAAATCATTTCTGCCCATCGGGCGTCATCGGCAGTATAAGATTCACCGGAAAGCTGCGGATTAAAAACATAATGAGACTGTCCACTCAGAGAGGGAACCATAAATTCGTGTGCGTGAAACAACACTTGCGTGAGAGGTTTGCTGATTTTCTGGTAACTTTGAGGCTTAAAGCGCTGCAGCACTTGCTCAATATAGGCATCTTCCATTTTTGATAGAGGGGCTTTCCTCAATAGAGGTATCAATTGCTCCATCAATTCCAGGCATTTTTTCCCAGCGGGTTGTCTCCTGCGCCAAATATAGAAGGCAAAAACCAAAGACACTATCGCAAGACCTAGGTATCCGACATTCACCATCATTAATTCAAAAAAGCTTTGCAACCCGTTACCTCAACAACGCTATCTTAGACATGCTCTTGGTATTTTAACGCTTTCATAAAACACATGTCCCCGCTTTCACTCACATCCACTCAACACCAGTTACTCTGGCTGGTAAAATACTAACAAAATTTGAACAGGAAAAAGAGTTTGGAAACCCATTGCAACCTAGATGCCTTCAACATCCTTTATCAAGATGAAATCCTTGTCGCCATCCACAAGCCTGCCGGCCTATTGGTTCACCGTTCCCCCATCGACAAACACGAGACCCAGTTTGCCGTGCAAATGACTCGAGATGCCATCAACAAACCTGTTTTTCCCATTCACCGACTAGACAAACCCACTTCCGGCCTACTACTGTTCGCGCTTAATGCCGATGCTGCTCGGCACCTCAGCAATCAATTCATGACGCACAGCATCGAAAAAACCTATCTTGCCTTATGCCGTGGCTGGACACCTGAAAACGGAAACATCGACAAACCGCTTAAATATCAAAAAGACAAAATCGTGGATAAAGACAAGCGTGCAGAAGAGATTTTTCAGGATGCTTTCACCCATTATGAACGTTTGGCGACCACTCAGATTGAGCACAAAATGGGCAGATTCGATTTTCAACGTTACTCCCTAGTGAAACTTCAACCCAGCACCGGGCGCAAGCACCAACTCCGCCGCCACCTCAACCACATCAGCCACCCGATTATTGGCGACGTGCAACATGGCGACCGGAACCACAACCATTTTTTCAATGATTGGCTTGGGTACCATCGCCTTTACCTCGCTGCCACCACTTTGAAATTCACCCATCCAACCACCGGTGAGCAAATAACGCTGACAGCACCGCTGGAAAGCAGTTTCAAACAAACGTTAGACAAACTTTGGTCAAATGACACATTGAATAAACTTTTAGAGTAATGCCGCATTCCACCTTTTGCCCTACCCAACCTGGCAGATTTTTGTCAAAATGAGCACTTCAACAACAAGACAGAAAACTATGACATCATCAAAGCCGACACTTTCCGAGCACTGGCAATCGCTACTCGAATTTGACCAACAACACATCTGGCATCCTTATGCCAAAATGCCAGCCGACACTCCGGCTATCGGCGTTGCCAAAACTCAGGGTTCTATCATCACCCTGGCTGACGGTACTGAGTTGGTCGATGGCATGTCTTCCTGGTGGGCGACGCTTCACGGCTATAACCACCCGAAAATTCAGCAAGCCATGCACGAGCAAATTGATACCATGCCACACATCATGTTTGGCGGTCTGACTCATGAGCCAGCTATTGAGTTATCAAAGCGTCTTGTCAAACTAACCCCAGAAGGATTAGATAAAGTTTTTATGGTCGACTCTGGGTCTGTGGCAATGGAAGTGGCCATTAAAATGGCATTGCAATACTGGGGCAGCAAAGAACAACCAAATAAAAACCGACTCTTGACCGTGCGCAACGGCTACCATGGCGACACCTTTGCCACCATGGCGGTGTGCGATCCCGTCAACGGCATGCATAGCTTGTTTTCAGAGGTACTGACACAACACTACTTCGCCCCTGCGCCACAAATGGGCTTTGAAATTGAATCCAACAATGAAGATATTAACGCTCTCAAGGCCATGCTTGAACAACATCACCAGAACATTGCGGCAGTGACGATTGAACCAATTGTTCAAGGGGCTGGTGGCATGCGTTTCTACCGCCCAGACTACCTCAAACAGCTCCGACAACTTTGCAATGAGTTTGATATTTTGTTGATCGCCGACGAAATCGCGACCGGCTTCGGACGTACCGGCAAACTCTTTGCCTGTGAATGGGCTGGCATCACACCCGACATTATGGCGCTTGGCAAGACCTTGACGGGTGGGCATATCAGTTTGGCGGCAACGCTAGCCACTTCGGACGTCAGTGACACCATTAGCCAAGGAACACCCGGCTTATTAATGCACGGCCCCACTTTTATGGGCAACCCGCTTGCTTGTGCTGCCGCTATAGCCAATATTGATGTTTTAATGAACTCACCCTGGCAGGACAACATCCAACGCATTGAAGAGCACTTTAAAGAAACGCTACTGCCACTTAAAGAATTGGATGGTGTTGCAGATGCTCGCGTATTAGGGGCAATAGGTGTGATTGAACTAGAAAGGAATGACCTTGGCCCGCAAGTTCAGGCAAAAAGCATCGAAAACGGTATTTGGCTCAGACCTTTTGGGAAATTGGTTTACACCATGCCTGCTTATAATATTTCACAGCAGAACTTAACAACCCTCACTAATGGCATTAGCAAAGCCATTCAAAAGGTATAGAAATGGAAATTTATAATATTTTATTACCTTTACTGACACTAATAGTCGGCTCCATACTGACCTACGTATTTACAAAAAAACTAAAACAATCAGAAATTGCACAGCAACGGAAGGAAGAACAGTATTCTAAACTTCTTGTTAAGCTTCAAGGCTTCGTTGGACAAACAGCAAACAAAAAGACTAAAGAAGAGTTTTTTGAAGAATTCTACAAAAGTTGGCTTTATGCTTCTGATGATGTAGTTTCTTCAATTAACAACTTAGTTGAATTCATTAAAAACGAAAAGAACCCTAATCCTGCAGAAGGAAGAAAGATAATCGGAACAATTGTTCTTGCTATGAGAAAAGATTTAAACAAAAAATCCAAACTCACACACTCTGACTTTAACTACACTGACGTGATTAATTAAATGGTTTTTTCCCAACGGCCACGTAAGAATCAACAGGCACACTATCTTTAACATCTACAGATACATCTGTAAAACCAACAGATTCAAGCAGCGCTACAACGTCCTGTTGTGTGTAACGCAAAAAGACTTCTTGATTCAACTGCATCTGATCTATCTGCGTTTTGTCGCGAAAGCCCATCACAAACAATCCGCCGGGTTTCAGCACACGAAGCACTTCTTTCAGATGCGGTGCGGGCGGATGCCAGAAATAGAGTGTATTGCCCGTCACCACCTTATCAAAGTGATTATCTTCATAAGGCATCTTATCGCTACAACCTTCACACAACTCCAGACAACCCGATTCGATATGCGGTTGATTGCGAATGGTCGCCTGCTCAATCATGGTTTTAGAGAAATCAATGCCATGCACTTTGCCTTCTTCAATACGTTCAGACAAATCCCCCAACATCACCCCCGGACCAAAACCGATCTCAAGAATGCAATCCGTTGGTTTGACATCCAGCTTTTCAAGCATAAAGGCATTCAAAGCTGCATTTCCGTGAACAAACATCGGCTGCAAAATATACTTTCCTAAAAACCCTGTTGGTTTTCTTGCCTGATGCGCCAAGGTCTTTTCAGAAACTAAATATTTGATAACTCTCATGAGTCGACTAAACATTTTGGGTGACATTTTTTAAACTCCAGAAAACAAAAAAAGCCACCGATTGGTGGCTTTTATTGATGAATCATGATGCCAATCAGGCTTCAATTATTTCATAGCTATGCGTCATTTCCGCTGTTTTTTCCAACATTTTGGAAACCGAGCAGTACTTCTCAGCAGACAACTCAACGGCACGGGCAACTTTCTTTTCATTCAAGTCTGTGCCCGTCACTTTGAAGTGCAAGTTGATTTTGGTATAAACCGCAGGTACGGCGTCGGCACGCTCAGACGTGATTTCCATCTGACAGTCCTTAACGTCTTGCTTACCTTTTTCCAACATCATGATGACGTCAATACCAGAGCAGCCGCCCAAGCCCATCAGCAACAATTCCATAGGGCGAGAACCACGATCTTCCCCACCTACTTCCTTAGATGCATCCATCATCACTTTATGACCGGTTGATGAGGTTGCTTCAAAGGCTTTTCCGCCTTGCCACTTTACTTGAATTGCCATGAACGACTCCTTGTTTTGCTTATAACGCTTCAGTTGTCGGATCAAAGATATCCTCTACAACCACTATTTTTGGCTTAGGATAATAGTTAAATTCCGTTGCAGATGCAATGGTGTAGGCACCCATCTGCTTACCGATCAAAATATCACCCACTTCCAGTTCTGGCAGCTCGATATCTTCGGCGACCACATCAATGGAGTCACAAGTTGGCCCTGCCAACACGCTTGGGTAAAACTCCCCTAGCGGATCAAACGGCTTCAACGGCGCAATCGGGTAAGAAGCATGATCAAACATTTGACCACTGAACCCACCATAAACACCATCATCCAAATAGTACCAAGTACGTGACCCACGTTTGGCCTTACCAACCACAGAAACCACTTCGATCATTGACGGCGCAGAAATAAAACGACCTGGCTCCGCAAAGACTTCAATATGCTCTGGTAGTTCCGACAAGGCTTCCATTACCGGTGCACAGAATTCTTCAATCGGCGTGACTTCTTCCTGATATGAAACCGGGAAGCTTCCGCCAATATCCAAAAATTTCCACTTCACGTTGTTCATGACTTTCATTGCTGCAACGCTTGAGCGAATTGCATTAACCTGCGTTGCAGGAGAAAGTGACTGCGATCCTACATGGAAAGACAAACCAACAACTTCAATACCGTTACTCTGCGCCATTTCAACAAGCACAGGTAATTCTTCTAAAGAACAACCGAACTTACGCGACAAGTCGACAACGGCTTGTTTACTGCGGAAACTGACACGAATAATTAACTCGACCTGCCCTGCATATTTGTAGAACTTCTTCATTTCTTCGAAGTTATCTACCACAAAGCGTTTGCAGCCAAACTCAAGTGCGCGCTTGATTTCTTTATCTTTCTTAATCGGATGTGTATGAATGCATTGATCGCCTTTAATGCCCAAGGATTCAACCAACTCAACTTCACCAATGGTCGCCAAATCAAAATGACATCCCAATCCTTTCAGACGCTTAATCAGCTCTGGATGCGACAAAGATTTTAGCGCATAAAACAACTTCACCCCAGGTAACGCAGCCTGTAGGGATTTGTATTGATAATCAACTTCTTCCAAGTCAAGCACCATAAATGGTGTTTCATGCTTGGCAACCAACTCTTCTAAACTAGCACGGTCAAACTGCTCTAGTTCATCCGGGTGACTTTGTTCAGCAAAATGCTGAACCAGCTCTTGTGAGTCCATCAGCTTATTATTCCTTGATCACATCCAATACGTATTGCGGTAGTGCAAAAGCACCTTTGTGCAATGCTGGGGTATAAAAACGCGTCGTGATCCCTGAAGCCTTGAAACGCTCTGCTATCACTTCTTGCGACACTTCTTTTAATGCCAAGTTATCCGTTGCCCATGCAAAGGTCATGATCCCGCCTACATAAGTCGGTACAGCACCTGAGTAAAAGCTCGCTTGCTTGAACAAAGGGGATAGACGTTTGAATGTCGTCGCCACTTCATCCGTTTGCATAAAGCTCACACCATTTTGCGCAACAAATACACCGTCTTCAGTGAGACAGTTTTTGATACCTTGGTAAAAACGAGACGTGAACAATACTTCACCCGGCCCCATAGGATCCGTTGAATCAGAAATGATCACATCGAATTTTTCAGTACATTCGTTAACAAAATCAACACCATCAGCAATCACGATGTTGGCTTTCGGACTATCATAAGCGCCCGCGGAATGATTCGGCAAATATTGAATACACATATCAATCACTTGTTGATCGATTTCAACCTGCGTGACCGACTCGACTTCTGGGTGTTTCAACACTTCACGTAAGATACCGCCGTCACCACCACCGATGATCAACACTTTTTTAGCATTGCCATGTGCAAACAAAGGCACATGCGTCATCATCTCGTGGTAGATAAACTCATCTTTCTCAGTGGTTTGAATAACACCATCCAGCGCCATGACAGTACCCCATTGGTCATTTTTGAAAATGACCAACTTCTGATGTCCGGTGTCCACCTCAAACAACACTTCGTTCATCACGAACTGTTGTCCCCAAGTAGGGTAAAGGGTTTCCAGATAATTATTCGCCATCTTTTTCCACCTCACCTCTTAGCATCGTATCTAATTTTACATCAGATGGCGTGAAGGCTTCTCTTAGCACTTCGATTGCTTTTTCAGGCTCGGAATCACCACACATGAAAACATCAAATGCGGCATAGTTTCTTTCAGGCCAAGAGTGCACACTGATATGAGACTCAGCCAAAACGGCAACACCAGAAATCCCACCATTTGGTGTGAAGTGGTGTAAGTGAATATGTAGCAAGGTTGCCTTAGCCTTCTCTACGCCTTCGCGTAAAGCCTGCTCCATCAATTGCAAATCATCCAAACGGCTCGCACCCCAGAAATCCGCAATCAAATGGGTACCAGCAAAGGTTTTACCATCACGGCAAATAAAGTGATCTAGCGTTTGATCTTCTACTGCTTGATCATGGGTCGGCCAAGTGTCATCGATAACAGTTGTTTTTTCAATGACTTCAAAATGGTCATTAGCTGTGACCAAAATATTTTCAGCATGTGGTGACATTATCAGAATACCTTTATAAAACACCCGCATGAAGTTAGAAGTGAATACGGATGAATGATTAATAACAATTCAGATGAACAAAGGCTAGTCCACTGAACCCCAACCACGCCCTTGAAAACTATTTTCTTGGCGTGAGGTTTAACCATTTTTCTTTCTGTTTCCTTCGGTCAGACCGTTAGGTTTCTGTGTGAAAAAGGAGAAGCGTATTATTCCGCTTTTGTAACGATTTGCAAGTAATATTTTTATTACAAATCAATGAAATGGAAATAAATTTTTCCATGAAAGGCATTGCCAGCCTTTTATCGCCCATTTAGCCATATGTTGCACTGAATTAAAGGCCGGCAATCAAAATTAAAACACCTTATTTCGGTTCGCCAGCGCCAAAGTTATCAACAACATAATCAATATCTTTATCACCACGACCTGACAGGTTAATTAGCATCGTGCAACCAGGTTGTTCTTTCGCATGCTTCATTGCCCAAGCTACCGCATGCGAGCTTTCCAGCGCCGGAATAATACCTTCTAGACGAGACAGTTTATAGAATGCATCCAATGTCTCATCATCTGTTACGGCGTGATAGTTCACTTTACCTGCTGTTTTCAGGAATGAATGCTCTGGGCCAACGCCAGGATAATCCAAACCGGAAGCAATGGAATGCACCGGTGCAGGATTACCCTCTTCATCTTCCAACAACAAACATTTGAAGCCATGAATCATTCCCGGTTTACCATAAGTCATGGTGGCAGAGTGCTCACCTAACTTTGTGCCACGCCCAAGTGGTTCAACGCCGTTCTTAACGACTTGCTCATCGTCCATAAACCCGGCAAACAATCCCATGGCATTGGAACCACCACCCACACAAGCACCGACATGATCCGGCAACTCACCTGTCATTTCCAAATACTGTTCACGTGCTTCAAAACCAACAACCGATTGGAAGTCGCGCACCATCAATGGGAAAGGGTGTGGTCCCACAACTGAACCAATGGCAAACAGCGCTGTATCCGCTTGAGGAACGTAAGATTGGAACGCCGAATCCACCGCCTCTTTCAAACTACGCCCACCAAAACCAACAGGAACAACCGTTGCGCCCAACAGCTTCATGCGCGTGACATTGGGGGCTTCTTTGGCAATGTCGATTTCACCCATGTGAATTTCACATTCCATTCCGAAGTAGGCAGCAGCTGTTGCCAATGCAACACCGTGCTGACCCGCGCCGGTTTCGGCAATCAACTTGGTTTTACCCATATGTTTCGCCAATAGCGCTTCAGCCATACAGTGGTTCAACTTATGTGCACCGGAGTGATTCAAATCTTCACGTTTCAAATAAATATGTGCACCGACTTCCTTACTCAGGTTATGCGCATAATAGACAGGCGTTGGACGCCCTTGATAATGCTTGCGGATGTATTTCAACTCATTTAAAAAGTCTGCCGAACGCCCCAACTCTCTGTAGGCTTTGTTGATTTCTTCAAAGTGCGGAACCAATTCCGGTGGCAAAAAAGCACCACCAAAGTCACCAAAATACCCATCTTTATTCGGTAAATTTTTTAAATAAGACACCTGTTATCTCCTTTTCAATATCAAACCACCTTCATAGCGTTTTCAAAGGATACACAGAATAAAAAAAGACTGCTAGAGATTTTTAATAAGGGGGGATTGAAGGTGGAACAGCTGGCGCCACTCCACTCAAGAGGTTCTTGCGGTTATTTAAATAACTCAGCCAGTTTTTCGCCCGGGTTGTCAGCGCGCATAAATGCTTCACCAACAAGAAAGCTATTCACGTTATGCTCACGCATTTGCGCGACATCGCTAGGTGCCAAGATACCACTCTCGGTAATGACGATACGGTTATCTGGAATCATTTCCAGCATTCTGAACGTGGTTTCCAAAGAAACATCAAACGTATGCAAGTCACGGTTATTGATACCAATCATTGGTAACGGCAACTGCAATGCTCGCTCCATCTCTTCTTCGTTATGTACTTCAACCAGCACATCCATACCCAATTGCAAGGCGGTTTGCGTCAACTCATACATTTGTGCATCGCCGATGGCGGCGGCAATCAATAGAATACAATCTGCACCAATCGCACGGGCTTCATAAACCTGGTAGTCATCCACAATAAAGTCTTTACGGATAATCGGCAAATCAACCGCTTCGCGCACGGCTTGCAAGTATTCGTTAGCCCCTTGGAAAAAGTCTCTATCGGTCAAGACGGACAAACAAGCAGCGCCATGCTCCTGATAGCTCTTGGCAATTTCTACAGGTTCAAACGGGTCACGCAGAACGCCCTTACTTGGAGAGGCCTTCTTGATTTCGGCAATCACCGCAGACTTACCTTCATCCAGTTTTGCCTGTAACGCATCGGCAAAACCTTTAGGTTGGGGCATCATCATTGCCTTTTGCTTCATCTCGCGCAGAGAAATTTTCTCGCAACCTTCTTGGATTTCTTCCAACTTACGGAAAATGATTTTCTTTAGAATGTCAGGGGTCTGGTGCGCTTTCATTGCGTAACTCTTCTTGTTATTTTTGACTTAAAATCTGCCAGGTTGGGGTCTTATATTGGCAGATTATTTGAATGCTTGGGTTTTGTCGATAAAGGCATGAAACTTTTGCATGACCTTACCTTCGGTAATCAAACGCTTTGCAATCAAAACACCTTCGGCATAGTCTTTAGCCATGCCCGCAGTGTAAATCGCTGCGCCTGCATTCAAGCAGACGATGTCTTTGGCAGCACCTTCATCGTTAGCAAACACAGCGGTGATGATATTGACGCTCTCTTGTGCCGATTCAATCGCCAATTCAGACAAGTCCGCATGATCCATATCATAATCATAAGGATCGATTGTCCACTCGGTAATCACGCCATCTTTCAGCTCAACCACGTGCGTCAGACTGGCAATGGAAATCTCATCCATCCCATCTTCAGCATGTACCACCATGACATGTTTGGAGCCCAGTGCCTGCAACACTTGTGCAAATGGCATCAACAAATCTTTACTGTAAACACCCAAAACTTGGTTTGGCGCAGCCGCTGGATTGGCCAAAGGCCCCAAAATATTGAACAGGGTTCTAACACCGAGCTCTCGCCTAACTCCGACAACATGCTTCATTGCGGAGTGATGGGCTGGCGCAAACATAAAGCCGATACCCAATTCTTTCACGCATTCCGCAACTTGCTCTGCCGTTAAATCAAGATTGACACCTGCGGCTTCAAGCACATCTGCACTACCAGATTTGCCTGCATTGCTACGACCACCGTGCTTGGCAACCTTAACGCCAGCCGTTGCCGCAACAAACGCTGATGCGGTAGAGATATTGAAGGCATTAATGCCGTCACCACCCGTACCACAGGTATCCAAAAGGTGTTCATTGTCTTCAATCACAACTTTCGTAGAAAGACTGCGCATTACTTTGGCGGCAGCAGTCATTTCTTCCACTGTTTCGCCTTTGACTCTCAGGGCAATCAGGATAGCAGCGGTTTGCGCATCTGTGGTTTCGCCGGACATCAACGCATTCATGACCATTTCCATCTGTTCAGAAGTAAGGTCCCTTCGATCCAATAATTGATTCAGTACGTCTTTCACATTCATTGAAACCACCTCTACTTTTGCCCGTTATTTTGTTCTAAGAAATTTTTCAGCATGGCATGACCTTGCTCGGTAAGAATCGACTCAGGGTGGAATTGCACCCCTTCAATCGGCAGGGTTTTATGACGAACCCCCATGATTTCATCAAAATTACCGTCTTCATCCTGTGTCCAAGCAGTGATTTCCAAACACTCCGGCAAAGTCTCCTTTTCAATCACAAGTGAATGATAGCGCGTGGTTTGCACAGGGTTTGGCAACCCAGTGAAACAGCCTACATTATGGTGATAAACAGGAGAAGTTTTGCCGTGCATGACGTGCTTGGCGCGAATGATGTTCCCACCGAATGCCTGACCGATGGATTGGTGCCCAAGGCAAACGCCTAAAATCGGCACTTTACCCGCAAAGTGATGAATAGCTTCCACGGAAATACCGGCTTCTGTCGGCGTACAAGGGCCAGGAGAAATCACCAAATAATCCGGGTTAAGGTTTTCAATGGTCTGCAAATCAATCTGGTCATTGCGATACACTTCAACCTGCTGACCCAACTCACCGAAATACTGCACCAGGTTGTAGGTGAAGGAATCGTAATTATCAATCATCAATAACATAATTTTTTCTCCGGCTAACTAGCGATGCCCAGCATCAGGATTTGCTGCTTTCAAACCATTTTGAACAAACTCGACGGCTTTAAATACCGCACGCCCTTTGTTCATGGTTTCATCCCACTCTGACTGAGGCACAGAGTCAGCCACGATACCGGCACCCGCCTGCACGAATAATTTCTTATCCTTGATGACCGCGGTGCGAATAGCGATGGCGGTATCCATATTACCGTGCCACCCAAGGTAACCGACGGCACCGGCATAAATACCACGTTTAACGGGTTCCAGCTCATCGATAATTTCCATTGCACGGATTTTCGGCGCGCCTGAGACCGTTCCTGCTGGGAAAGTTGCACGCAACACATCCATCGGACTCATGCCCGGCTTCAAATCGCCGTTCACATTGGAGACAATATGCATCACATGCGAATAACGCTCGACCACCATTTTCTCTGTCAACTCGACACTACCGACCTGCGCGATACGACCGACATCATTACGTCCCAAGTCAATTAGCATCAAATGCTCGGCAATCTCTTTAGGGTCTGCCAGCAAATCTTCTTCCAGCGCTTTGTCTCTCTCAGGTGTTGTGCCACGACGACGTGTACCAGCAATCGGACGAACCGTTACTTTATTGTCTTCCAAGCGCACAAGAATTTCAGGAGATGAACCGACAATTTGCAATTCGCCCAAATCTACGAAGAACATGTAAGGTGAAGGATTCAGATGACGCAATGCACGATACAGGTCCATTGGTTCGTGTTCGAAATCCACGGACATTTGTTGGGAGATAACAATCTGCATGGCATCACCCGCCAAGATGTACTCTTTGATACGGGCAACTGCTTGTTTGAATTCTTCTTCACCAAAACTGGAATGAAAGTCCTGTTCACCTAACAGCTTCGAAGGTTCAGGTTCACTTGGTACCGGCATTGCGGTGCGAATTTGATCTGCAATTTCCGAAATGCGCTTTTGCGCTTTTGCTTCTGCATCAGCCTGCGACAAATCAGCATGCACAATGATATGCAACTGGCCACTTAGGTTGTCGAACACCACCACTTCTTCAGAAACCAACAATACGATGTCCGGCGCTCCGATGTCATCACGTTCAGGAACGGAGTTCTGAAGACGTTTTTCCATATAGCGCACGGCGTCATAACCGAAATAACCGACCAAGCCGCCGCTGAATGCTGGCATGCCTGCTTCTGGGTACACCTTGAAACGGTTTTGGAAAGCTTCTATCCAAGCCAGCGGATCATCAGAGACTTGCTGCTCAAGAACCGCATCACCATCCATCAGCGTAATCTGATGACCTTTCACGATCAGACGTTTGGAGCATGGCAAACCGATAATAGAGTAACGACCCCATTTGTCACCACCCTGCACGGATTCAAACAAGTAGCTTTGCGGCTGGTTGGCGACCTTATGGTAAACGCTCAATGGGGTTTCGTAATCGGACAGCATGGTATGCATGACCGGAGTGGTTTTGTAGCCTTGGTTAGCCAGTCGGCTAAAATGTGGATTGCTCATTTTGTTGATCTCTCAATTAACTGTTTCGGATGTTTGTTTGCTGTCTTTCATATCTTTTCAATCGCCAAAGTTGCCACAAACCCTGTACTGAGCACCATAAGGGTTTAGTCACAACAATGAAAAACGATTTGATAAAAGACATATCTAACAAGCTTCCTTTAGTTAATTTTGAATCAATTTGCCGATTCTAAGTAGTTCGGCAACTCCATGAAAGAATCCATGACTGCATCTGGGTTATAGTTACGGATGTCTTCACCATGATTGTACCCGTAAGTCATACAGAAAATATGGAATCCTGCTGCTCTTGCTGCTTTGACGTCTGACTGAGAATCCCCAATCATTAAAGCATTTTCAGGCTCTACGCCCAGCTGCTCTGCGGCATACAGCAACGGCATTGGATGCGGCTTTTTCTCAGCACAAGTATCACCGGAAACCACTACTTCAAAGAAGTCAAAAAGACCTTTATCTTTCAACAGCGGAACGGTGAACGCTTCGGCCTTGTTGGTCACACAAGCCACGCGGTACCCCTGCGCTTTCATCCATTTGATACCGTCAACAACGCCGTCATAAACGCGAGAACGTTGTGAAGTATTGTGTTTGTACAACTCCAAGAAAATCGGATAGGCTTTGTCCATCAAATCCTGATCCGGCATACCTTCCACAGAGTTAATCAAAGCACGTTCTGTCAAACGTTGAACACCGTTACCAACCCAGTCTCTAACCGCATCTTCACCGCGAACCGGCATACCCAGTTGCTTCATCATCTCATCGACACAGTAGGCCAAATCCGGTACGCTGTCAATCAACGTTCCGTCCAAATCAATCAACACAAATCCAGGTTTAATTTTTTCAATCGACATCTTGTTTTCCAAATTATTCGTTAGGTTTGCAACCTACCTCTTATGACTGCTTCTTCTCTGTAAGCAAGTCAGCTGGCAGAACTTTTCTGCCTTGCAAATTCTTTATTGTTTTAATGGCAAAAACGCCAGCAAGGCTGGCGTATCAATAATCCCTTCATACCAAAGGGACGCAATGCGTAGTGAATGCGTTTTGAAAATTAAGCTTTCGCTAGCTCTTCACGCATTTGCTTGATCACCGTGTCATAACGGTTCGCATCAGAAGCATTCGCCTTACCGAAAATACCAGAACCAGATACGAATGTATCGCAACCAGCCGCAGCCACTTCCGCAATATTTTCTACTTTAACACCACCATCGATTTCAAGACGGATGTCACAACCTGACTCGTCAATCATCTTACGAGCCGCTTTCAATTTCTCTAGTGCTTGAGGAATGAATGCTTGACCACCGAAACCAGGGTTAACAGACATGATCAAAATCATATCGATTTTATCCAATACGTGCTCAAGGTAGCTCAAAGAGGTTGCTGGATTAAATACCAAACCTGCTTTACAGCCAGCGCCTTTAATCAATTGCAAAGAACGATCAATGTGCGCAGAAGCTTCTGGATGGAAAGTAATGTAATCTGCACCAGCATTCGCGAAGTCACCAATCAACTGATCAACTGGCTTCACCATCAAATGTACATCGATTGGTGCTTTAACGTCTTCGCGAACCATGAAGTTTTTCAATGACTCACAAACCAAAGGTCCAATCGTCAAGTTAGGAACATAATGGTTATCCATTACGTCAAAGTGAACAACATCCGCACCCGCAGCGATAACGTCTTTTACATCTTTACCTAATTGCGCAAAGTCAGCTGACAAAATGGAAGGCGCAATCCAGTTTTCTTTTTTAGCCATGATTTATATCCTTAGCATTCTAAACTTGTTAAAAAATTGAGCTAATTTTAGCAGAGACGATCAAAATTAACCATGATTTCATGCCCGTTTCGTATAAGTTTCACCCAGGCATTTCAGACTTATGCGATATAAAAGATTCTGATTCAGAAAAACCACCCGATTCCTTTCCAAATTTGTGATAATAAGCGAAAAATTTTTAGGAGCTATGAGAAGCAAATGGAACACTATCCAGGTCTAAGAACCGTCAAGCGCTCAATCCGCATGACGGAAGTCATTGGTCTAATCATTATCGCCATCGCGACCGTTGTTGCAGGCGCGACAGAAGTGATCAGCATGTTTAAAGCCATGAAGGTAACGCTGGCAGATTTGCTACTGATGTTCCTCTATCTTGAGGTTCTGGCAATGGTCGCTATTTATCTTGATTCAGGTAAATTGCCGATCCGTTTTCCACTATACATTGCCATCATCGCTTTAGCGCGCTACCTTATCCTAGACATGAAAAACCTGGAAAGCATGCAAATCATCGCGATTGCGGTGACGATGGTATTGATTGCGGCCACTGTCTTGATTATCCGTTACGGTCATTTGAAACTGCCTTATGAAGACCGTAACAATTTAGAACGCAGCCTTGTGAACAACGAAAAGTCCAAAGACACCCAGCAGGAATCCGACAAATGAAACCTCTGTACGAATCAAACCTAACCAGCCTTCCTTTAATCAACAAAGGTAAAGTGCGCGACCTTTATGATGTTGACGACAAGCACCTGTTGATCGTCACCACAGACCGAATTTCTGCTTTTGACGTGGTGCTGCCAACGCCTATCCCTGGAAAGGGACGCATTCTGACTGAAACTGCGGTTTTCTGGATGAAAAAGGCCGCAGACATTCTTCCAAACCAATTGGCTGATGACGTCACCCTGGCAGATATTCTTACCCCGGAAGAACTTGAACAGATCCAAGGCAGAGGCATGGTTGTTAAAAAGCTTAAGCCACTACCGGTTGAAGCTATCGTTCGCGGCTACTTGGTAGGCTCAGGTTGGAAAGAGTACAAAAAAACGCAAACTGTCTGCGGCATTCCGCTACCGGAAGGACTCAAAAAGGCAGAGCAACTGCCTGAACCACTTTTCACTCCATCAACCAAAGCGGCTGTTGGTGAGCATGATGAAAACATCTCTTTTGAAGAAGTGGTCAAACTGATGGGTGAGGAGCGCGCGCAAAAGGTTAAGGAATACAGCCTAGCCCTTTACAAAATGGCTTCGGAATTCGCTGCCGAACGCGGCATCATCATCGCCGATACTAAGTTCGAGTTTGGTGAAGATGAAAATGGCGTCATCCACCTAATTGATGAAGCATTGACTCCAGACAGTTCTCGTTTCTGGCCAGCTAAGACTTACCAAGTCGGCAAAAATCCAGACAGCTTTGATAAACAGTACATTCGCGATTACTTGGAATCACTAGATTGGGACAAAACTGCACCCGGCCCAGAGCTTCCAGAAGAAATCGTTGATATGACTCTACAGAAATATCAAGAAGCGCAGTCCCGCTTGATGGAAAACCTGTAATTGATAAAAATCTACCAGGTTGGGGTAAAGGCTTAACTGACAAACTCATGAGCAAAACAATCAACCCTACAAATAACAAAGGCTTTTTCATCACGGGCACCGATACCGAAATTGGAAAAACCTTTGTTACTGGCTCGATTGGACACACCCTTTTCACCTATGGCATTCACGCCACACCTCGCAAACCTGTCGCATCGGGTTGTATTGTAAAACCTGATGGAAGCCTCGAATCAGAGGACGCTGCTTTCCTTCACTCAGCCTTCAAAACCACTAACAGTCTAAAGCAAGTCTGCCCTTACCTTTTTGAACAGCCTGTTTCTCCTAAACTGGCAATGGAACTGAACAATTCCTTTTTGACGATTGATGATCTGACTCAGAACTGCCAGACTGACAATCCAGATGAAATGGTTTTTGTGGAAGGTGCTGGAGGGTTCTACTCACCCTTAGCAATAGATGGACTAAACGCTGATTTAGCGGTCAAACTCGGTTACCCTGTAATTCTGGTCGTTGGCGATCGTTTGGGCTGCATCAATCACGCTTTATTGAGCCTTGAAGCAATATCTAGCCGAGGGTTAAGCACTGCTGCAATCATCATCAACCACTTACACCCAACCAATCGTTTTACTCAAGGTATTGAGTCGCTTGTTGAAAGCCCAGTGTTCTACTGCCCTTACTCAGAGAGTCGGGAGCCAAACACGCTAAGCCGTGAACTGGTGAACACTCTCATTCAGAAGAAGCCTTAACTGAAGTTTTAACCGACGCTTTACAGTATTTTCTTCATTTTCAAAAAAATTAATAGCAGCATTATTCCTAGCACTGCCGCCAACAGCATTAGAGGCCAAAGCTGTCCAGCAACTTCCCATCCTGTTGCAATGACAACAGTCTGATTACCCACCTGCTCACTCAACGCCATATCACTCACAACGACATCAGAGTAGTACAACAGTAGAAGTGCCAACGCTAGAACGATTCCAACACACATAGCTTTCCCTTTTTATTTTCCAGAAACAAAAAAGCCCGATAAAATCGGGCTTTTTCAGGCTTAATCAAAAGCGATTAACAAGTTAACCGTTGATTAATTAACGCGTTGATCCAAAGAACCAGAAGCGTAACGAGCTTGCATTACTTCAAGACCAACAGACTTGATCTTAGCAGCATGACCCGCACAACCGAATGCTTCGAAACGTGCTTTACAGATTTCCATCATTGCGTTTTCAGCAGCGTTGAAGAACTTACGTGGGTCGAAGTTAGCTGGGTTGTCATGCAAGTGCTTACGGATCGCACCAGTAGACGCCATACGCAAGTCAGTATCGATATTAACTTTACGAACACCGTGCTTGATACCTTCAACGATAGCTTCAACAGGAACACCATAAGTTTGCCCCATGTCACCACCGTAGTTGTTGATGATTTCCAACCACTCTTCTGGAACAGAAGAAGAACCGTGCATTACGATATGAGTATCAGGGATACGCTTGTGGATTTTAGCGATTTGGTCGATTTTAAGAACATCATCAGATGGCTTAGAAGTGAACTTGTAAGCACCGTGAGAAGTACCAACCGCAACAGCCAAACAGTCAACGTTAGTATCTTTAACGAACTGTGCAGCTTCTTCAGGATCAGTCAAAAGCATTGAGTGATCTAGTTCTTCATCAGAACCGTGACCATCTTCTTCACCCATCTTACCAGTTTCTAGAGAACCTAGACATCCAAGCTCACCTTCAACAGAAACACCGCCAGCGTGAGCGATCTTAACAACTTCAGCAGTGATGCCAGCGTTGTACTCGTAAGAAGCAGGAGTCTTCATGTCAGACATCAAAGAACCGTCCATCATGACAGAAGTGAATCCAGATTGGATTGCACGCAAACAAACACCAACATCAGAACCGTGGTCTTGGTGCATAACAACTGGGATGTGTGGATACATTTCAACCGCAGCTGCAACCATATGACGAAGCATTGGCTCACCAGCATATTTACGCGCACCAGCAGAACCCTGAAGGATAACTGGTGAATCACAAGCATCCGCAGCACGCATGATAGCGCGAACTTGTTCCATGTTGTTTACGTTGAACGCAGGCATACCAAAGCTGTTTTCTGCCGCGTAGTCCATCAATTCACGAAGTGTAATCATCGCCATGTGCGAGACTCCTCTATTAGTTTAAAAGTAAATCGTCGTATTTTAACAAGCTTTATGCCTGTTAAAAAGTTAAAAAAATTAAGGTTAAAACCTGCCAGGCTTTCTTAAGGCAGTTTTACAATTTCCATTTGGTTGGTTCCACCCATTTCGCCTCTTGCTTGACCGCGGGTAAGAATCACTAGATCACCTGACTTAGCAGTGCCTCTAGCAACCAACTCTTTCAAAATGTTTTGCTGAACTTCTTCGTCCGTCATTCCAGTGTAGTCAACACTTGTTGGATAAACACCGCGATACAAAGTCACTTTTCTACGAGTTTCAATGTGTGGTGTCAACGCGATAATTGGAATACCGGAACTGATACGAGACATCAACAATGGCGTGTTACCAGACTCAGTCAGGGTAGCAATACACTTCACATCAAAATGGTTCGCTGCATACATTGCTGCCATTGCAATTGTTTCATCAACAGCAGTGAAAGATTCATCCATACGGTGTGTTGAAGAACGTACGGTACGGCTCTTCTCAGCTTCATGCGCAATGTTTGACATGGTTTGAATAACCAAACTAGGAGAATGTCCTGTAGCCGTTTCTCCAGACAACATCACAGCATCTGTACCATCCATAACCGCGTTAGCAACGTCAAACACTTCTGCACGAGTTGGAATCGCGTTTTCGATCATGGTTTCCATCATCTGCGTAGCAGTAATGGTGACACGGTTCAATTGACGCGCGCGCTTGATCATTTTCTTCTGAAGTGCAGGTAACTGAGCATCACCAACCTCAACACCAAGGTCACCACGTGCAATCATGATGACATCAGAAGCCAAAATAATGCTATCCAATGTAAAGTCATCATTAACTGCTTCAGCACGCTCGATTTTCGAAACGATACTACAATGCAAACCGGCCTTTTCTGCCAAGCTTCTGCAATATTCAACATCGTCAGCAGAACGCGGGAAAGACAGTGCCAAGTAATCCGCTTGAATTTCAGCAGCAGTTAAAATATCTTCTTTGTCTTTATCTGTCAGTGCAGAAGCAGACAAACCACCCCCCAACAAGTTGATACCTTTGTTATTGGAAAGTTTCCCACCAACAACAACAGTACAAAGAACGCGCTCACCTTCAACCGCATCAACATCAAGCACAACACGACCGTCGTCTAGCAACAAACGGTTACCTGGCTTAACATCATAAGGCAAACTCTTATAAGTCAAACCAACTTCGTTTTTGTTACCTTGATGTGGGTCTACATTATTGTCCAATGCAAACTTAGCGCCCGGATCCAAAAAGATCGCGCCTTCCGCAAAACGTGCAATACGAATTTTCGGCCCTTGCAAATCGACAAGTACACCGACTTCTCTGTCCAATTTAGCCGCAAGTTCACGAACTCTTGCTGCTCTTTCAATATGCTCTTGAGGGTTACCATGCGACATGTTGATACGTACTACATCAACACCAGCCTTAATCATTTTCTCCATTTCGCCTTCGCGATCTGTAGCAGGCCCTAAAGTTGCAACGATTTTGGTACGTCTTAATCCAGATGACATTTAATTTTTTTACCTCTTACTTTTGATCCATTTCTATTCAGAAAGCAAGATGACTCGAAAAATACACACCATCCAATCTGATCGAGGTTTATTTTCCGAGACACCCTCTCGCCTTTCTAAAATACCATGGATGCCTAAATGAATGAAAATGGTCAACCGTATTTTCGGTTGACCATACAAAAAAATTACTTCTTAGCTGCGTTTTCCAACATTTCAACAGCTGGCAGTTTTTTACCTTCCAAGAACTCAAGGAAAGCGCCACCACCAGTAGAGATGTAAGAAACTTTATCAGCGATATCGTATTTATCAATCGCCGCCAAAGTATCACCGCCACCAGCAATAGAGAAGGCTGAAGATTCGGCAATCGCCATAGAGATTGCTTTAGTACCTTCACCAAACTGGTCAAACTCAAATACACCTACTGGACCGTTCCAAACAACTGTTCCAGCGTTTTTGATGATTGTCGCCAATTCTGCTGCAGAGTCAGGACCGATGTCGAAAATCATATCATCATCAGCAACATCCGCTACGTTCTTAGTTTCAGCAGCAGCTGACTCAGAGAATTCTTTACCACAAACAACATCAGATGCTAAAGGAATAGCTGCACCACGTGCTTCCATGATTTCGTTCAACTTCTTACAAGTAGGAATCAAGTCAGATTCTGACAAAGATTTACCAACATTGTAGCCAGCCGCCTCGATGAAAGTGTTAGCGATACCACCACCAACAACCAACTGATCTACTTTCTCAGATAAAGACTCAAGAACAGTCAACTTAGTAGAAACTTTAGAACCACCAACGATTGCAACCATTGGACGCGCAGGACTGTTCAACGCTTTACCAAGTGCATCCAACTCAGCTGCCAACAAAGGACCTGCACAAGCTGTATCAGCAAATGCACCTGCACCATGCGTAGACGCTTGAGCACGGTGAGCTGTACCGAATGCATCCATAACGTAAACATCACAAAGTGCTGCATATTTTTTAGACAAAGCTTCGTCGTTTTTCTTCTCACCTACGTTGAAACGTACGTTTTCAAGTAGAACAACTTCACCTTCTGCTACATCAAAGCCACCATCTAGGTAGTCTTTAACCAAGCGAACTTCTTTACCCAATTTAGCGGAAAGATCAGCTGCAACTGGCGCCAAAGAGAATTCTTCAGCATATTCACCTTCGCTAGGACGACCCAAGTGAGACATCAACATTACTTTTGCACCTGCTTCAGCAGCCATTTTAATAGTTGGTAGTGAAGCACGGATACGCGCATCAGAAGTTACTTTCCCATCCTTGACTGGCACGTTCAAATCTTCACGGATCAATACGCGCTTACCAGCTAGGTTTAGGTCAGACATCTTAATAACAGACATAGTGTGTCCTCTTTTAATGTTTAAACATTACCTTCGGTCAAAAAGGCAACATTGGATTTTAATGATAAGTTTGAAATATTAAATTTACATTTCAGCACTCAAAAAAATACTGAAGTGAAAACTCAATAATAGAAAGGCGAGATAAAACTCTCGCCTTTCTGGAGTCTACAACTTTAAATTAGTTGCTTCCTACGTGCTCAACAACGCGCATCATGTTACAAGTGTAACCATACTCGTTGTCATACCAAGCAACTACTTTAACGAAAGTAGAATCTAGAGCGATACCCGCTTTAGCGTCAAAGATAGATGGGTGAGAATCACCACGGAAGTCAGTAGAAACGTTAGCTTCTTCTGTGTAACCTAGAACACCTGCTAGCGCACCTTCAGAAGCTGCTTTCATTGCTGCACAGATTTCGTCATAAGAAGCTTCTTTTTCCAACTCAACAGTCAAGTCAACAACAGAAACGTCAGAAGTAGGCACACGGAAAGCCATACCAGTTAGTTTACCGTTAAGTGCTGGCAACACTTTACCAACCGCTTTCGCCGCACCAGTTGAAGAAGGAATGATATTCTCAAGAATACCACGACCGCCACGCCAGTCTTTAGAAGAAGGACCATCAACTGTTTTTTGTGTTGCAGTTGCAGCATGAACAGTAGACATCAGACCACGCTTGATACCGAAGTTGTCGTTAAGAACTTTAGCAACCGGCGCCAAACCGTTAGTGGTACAAGAAGCCGCAGAAACGATTGCTTGACCAGCGTATTCGTTGTGGTTAACACCATATACGAACATTGGCGTGTGATCTTTAGAAGGCGCAGATTGAACAACTTTCTTCGCACCAGCGTCAAGGTGAGCTTGGCAAGAATCTTCAGTCAAGAAGAAACCAGTACATTCGATAACTAGGTCAGCACCCACTTCATCCCACTTAAGGTCAGCAGGGTTACGCTCAGCAGTGATACGGATAGTTTTACCGTTAACAACAAGGTTACCGTCAACAACAGAAACATCACCGTCAAAACGACCGTGAACAGAATCGTACTTCAACATGTACGCCAAATATTCTGGATCCAACAAGTCATTGATAGCAACAACTTCGATGTTTTTGAAATCTTTTGCTGCAGCACGGAAAGCCATACGACCGATACGACCAAAACCGTTAATACCTACTTTAATTGTCATTATTATTACTCCTAAATTATGCCGACATCATCGCTGATGCCGACCTGAGTTTCATTTAACTAAAATTATTTACCAAGAACCTTGTTCGCAGTCGCAACAACGTTTTCAACTGTGAAACCAAACTCTTTGAACAGATCACCAGCCGGTGCAGACTCACCGAAGCTCTTCATGCAAACGAATCCACCATCTAGGCCAACATACTTGTACCAAGAATCCGCTACACCTGCTTCGATCGCAACACGCTTAACACCAGGAATCAATACAGAATCCTTGTAAGCTTGATCTTGCTCGTCAAATGCATCTGTACATGGCATTGAAACAACACGAACGTTCGCGTTCATTGCTTCAGCTGCTTCAACTGCCAAACCAACTTCAGAACCAGTCGAGATAAAGATAATGTCTGGCGTACCAGCGCAATCTTTCAATACATATCCACCTTTCTCGATGTTTTTAACTTGCTCAGCAGTACGCGGCATAGGCGTCAAGTTTTGACGAGAGAATACCAACGCAGTTGGCGCGTTGCCACGCAACATAGCCAATTTCCAAGAAACTGCAGATTCAACTGCATCACATCCACGCCAAGTTTGGAAATTAGGGATCACACGCATAGTTGCCATTTGTTCTACTGGCTGATGCGTAGGGCCATCTTCACCCAAACCGATTGAGTCATGTGTGAAAACATAGATCGTACCGATCTTCATCAATGCAGACATACGCAACGCGTTACGCATGAATTCCATGAACATGAAGAAAGTACCACCATAAACTTTGAAACCACCATGAAGAACCATACCGTTCATCATGTGAGCCATACCGAATTCACGAACACCCCATGATAGGTAGTTACCGTTCGCATTAGCATGGTTAACTTTAACGGTACCAGACCAGTTGGTCAGGTTAGAACCAGTCAAGTCAGCAGAACCACCGAACATTTCTGGTAGTAGTGGACCCATTGCTTCGATTGCGTTTTGAGACGCTTTACGAGAAGCGATGTTTGGCATTTCTTCTTGAGTCTTAGCGATGAACTTATCCATCTCAACTTCAAAGTTTGCAGGCAAATCACCCGCCATACGACGCTCAAACTCAGCTGCTTCAGCTGGGTATTCAGCACGGTAAGCTTCAAACTTAGCATTCCAAGCCGCTTCATCAGCCGCACCTTGTGCTTTGTGATCCCAACCATCGTAAATCTCTTGTGGAATAACGAATGGCTCGTATTCCCAACCTAGATTTTCACGCGTTAGTTTGATTTCTTCATCCCCTAGAGGCGCACCGTGACAGTCATGCGTTCCACATAGGTTTGGTGAACCAAAACCGATTGTTGTACGAGTACAAATCAATGTTGGCTTACCAGTTTCTGCTTTAGCCGCTTCGATCGCTGCATTAACAGCATCAGCATTGTGACCATCAACATCACGGATAACGTGCCAGTCGTAGGATTCGAAACGACCTGCAACATCACGCTCCATCCAGTCAGAAATGTGACCATCGATAGAAATATCGTTATCATCCCAAAAGGCAATCAACTTACCTAGACCAAGCGTACCTGCCATTGCAGCCGATTCGTGAGACAGACCTTCCATCAAACAACCGTCACCCATGAATACATAAGTGTTGTGATCAACAATTGTGTGACCAGGCTTGTTGAATTGCGCGGCCAAAGTACGTTCTGCAATCGCCATACCTACAGCATTGGTAATCCCTTGCCCTAGAGGACCAGTTGTTGTTTCAATACCATCAGCATAACCGTACTCAGGGTGACCCGCTGTTTTAGCATGCAACTGACGGAAGTTTTTAATGTCTTCCATGCCCAAATCGAAACCGGTCAAATGTAGCAATGAATAGATCAACATTGAACCGTGACCGTTTGACAATACGAAACGGTCTCTATCCGCCCATTTTGCATTGGTTGGGTTAAATTTCATGTGGCTATTCCACAGTACTTCGGCAATATCCGCCATACCCATTGGGGCACCAGGGTGACCTGATTTGGCTTTTTGTACTGCATCCATACTTAGTGCGCGGATAGCATTTGCAAGTTCTCTACGAGTTGGCATTGACAACTTCCCTCAAGTTAAAAAAATTCGGTATTAGCAGGTAATGATTTGAACCATTAAACTTTACGTAAAAATTCGACCTATTCGTTTAATCCAAAACCGCTTTGTAAAAATTTGGACGGACATTTTCGCTCAAAACACAAAAATCATCAAGTTTTCTTATTCATTGGTCAATCTAATTTAATTTATTGACATACCAACAAAAAACCCTGAATCCATCATTTATCAAGGCTACTTAGTTCATGTCACGTATATGTCACAAAAATATGAAGTTTTTTTATCATTTCCACGATTTACGGCAGACCTATTTTTTTGCTAGATTGGTGGTGACCACTCACCCGACAGGAGAACATCATGAACGCATCATTGAAATCATTCGTAGCGGAAGCTAAATCACATATTCGTGAAGTCGATTGCGAAGCGGCAAAAGACCTTATCAACCAAGGTTACAAACCATTAGATGTCAGAGAAGCTGCCGAATATCTGGATGGAACCATCCCAATGGCATTGCATATTCCACGTGGCATGCTTGAACCTATGTGTGATCCCGAATTTGCAGGACACAACCCCAAACTGGGTGATTTGAACCAGCCATGGTTGATTTTTTGCCAAAGTGGTGGAAGAGGAGCCTTAGCTGCCGACACCATGCAAAAGATGGGATACACCGACGTAGTGAATCTTGCTGGCGGCTTTAGCGCATGGAAAGAATCTGAGGGAGAAACTTTCTGTCCTCCTATCGAAAACGGATTAATCCGATGCGACCATCCTTGGAACCCAGGTTCCCCCAACAACTAACCTATGCATCCTGAGGTTTTGGGCGGCTAGTCAGCCGCTCATGAACCTGCTCATACAAAGATAGTACACTTGGAATCACCAATAGAATCAACAGGGTCGAGAACATCAACCCAAATGCAATCGCAGCCGCCATCGGTATCAAGAACTGCGCCTGTAATGAGGTCTCAAACAACAGCGGAGTCAGACCAGCAATAGTGGTCAACGAGGTCAAGAGTACTGCCCTCACACGCTGTACGGAAGCTTCTTCCAACGCCTGATTGATTGCCATTCCCTCTTCCCGAAGCCGCTTATAAAAACTCACCAAGATAATTGAATCATTCACCACGATTCCGGACAAACCAAAGAAACCGAACAACGACAAGATGGTCATATCCAATCCCATCCACCAATGTCCAAGGATCGCCCCCACCAAGCCAAATGGAATCGCCAGCATTACGACCAACGGCCAACCATAGGATCCGAACACCCACGCCAACACAATGTAAATGGTGGTTAACCCGATTAGCAGTCCGATTTTCATGTCACCCAATGTTTTTTGCTGATTGGCATTCTGCCCTTCAAACGAATAGCTGAAACCATATTTAGCGACTAGCTTAGGCATGGTGTTTTGTTCCAACTGCGCCAAAATGCGGTTGGCATTGTTTCGAGTTTTATCAACCTCACCAATGACATTTACCGCCAAACGTCCATCGACATGACGCATGACATCAAACCCTTGCTGGCTCTTCCAATGCACCACCGACTTAAGCAATACTCGCTGACCATCTGGCGCCGTTACCATCATTGAGTCCAATGTCGCCAAGCTCTTTTGCTCATCTCTTGGATATTGAACTCTAACTTCTACCTCATCTTCGCCTTGTGTAAAGATTTGCGACAAGCGCCCCGAGAAGGCATCTGAAAGCTGCTGTCCTAAACCTGTGTAGGTAAACCCTAGCGCTTTACCTTGTGGAGTCAATTCATAAACCAACTGGTCACGACCATACGGCAAATCATCCCGCACACCACTCACACCAGGAATTTGATCCAACACCTGCTGAATTTCCAGCGATGCTTTTTTCAGCTGCTGAGGGGCAACCCCCCACATACGGACATCTAAATCACTACCCGGCGGCCCGGCTCTCGGCGCTTCTATCGACAAGACATCCAATCCCGGAACCGTTCCCGCATTTTTTTGCCACTCTCTGATAAATTGAGCATTTCGAGTTTTACGATGATCCGGCTCTGCCAATTCAACATTCACACTACCGAAATTTGCACCCTTCTCAGTACTTGACTCGTTGTAATGAACAACCGCAACCTTAACAATTCCCCGCTCCAATTCCTGTTCAGTTTTCAAAAGCGCACGATAGACTTGATCCACATAATTCGCCGTCACCTTTGCAGGTGTCCCCGCCACAAAACGAATGTCTGCCGTTAATTTGGTCGATTCAGGCGATGGGAAAAACACAAAGGCCATTCGTCCCCCTGCCAATAAACCTATTACAAAAATCATCATCGCCAGCGTGATGGAAATCGTAATCGCTCGATGGCTTAACACCCAACGAATCACCATTCTGAACTGACGCTCACGAAAATGATCAATGGCACGGTCAAGTCGATAACGAATACTGCCCGGCTCAGCAGGTTTTATTTTCTTGAACGCGTGCTTCAAGTGCCCGGGCAATACCGTAAAACTTTCAAACAAAGAGGCGATGATAACCGCAATAATCACCAGAGGAATCGCAAACAGGATTTTCCCCATCTCTGCGCCAATCATCATCAAAGGTACAAACGCCGCAATGGTTGTGATAGAAGATGCCGTCACTGGTGCGAGCATTCTATGCGCACCGCCTTCTGCGGCTTGTAGATCAGGCTCGCCAGCTTCATGATGCGCCAATGCATCCTCGCCGACCACAATGGCATCGTCGACGATAATCCCCAGCGCCATAATCAGACCGAACAGGCTGACCATATTGATACTGCCGCCAGCCAAATACATGATCATCAAAGTCGCCATGAAAGAAACCGGAATCCCCACGGCAACCCAAAAGGCTACACGACCGTTCATGAATATATACAAAATCAAGATAACCAGCACCAAGCCGCCGACACCGTTATTCACCAACAACATAATCCGCTGATTGACCAACGACCAAGTTTCATCGTAAACCTTGATTTTTACCCCTTTAGGCAAAGCTGGCTCAGTTTTCGCCAACCACTTTTGCATGATCTCAGAGGACTTCAAAGTATCGCCGCTTTCCGAGCGCATCAAACGCAACTCGATTGCTGGGTGCCCATCCACCATCAGGAAAGGCGCATCTTTAACCGGACGTTTTTCCACGTCCGCCAACTGCCCCAATGTGATTTTCTGCGTGTCATTGGAGATTACCGTCATACGGTTAAACTGTGTTTCAGTGCGTCCCTGATGAATTGCACGCAAGTCACGAACACTGTCATCATCTCCCACAGAACCTGCTGGAATATCCTTACTCATGGAAGCAATTCGGCTACTCAACTGATCCAAGGTCAGTCCATACTGCTCCAACTTATCTTTGGAAATATTGATGGCCATCTCATCTGTTGGCAATCCAACAAACTCGACCTTATCAATCCCTTTATCCAATAGTTGACGCTCAAACTCTCTTGCTAAGTAGCGCAACTCTTTCAAATTACTGTTATCACCAATCAGCAGCAACCTAGCAACTGGCTCATAACGGATAATCCGCTCAATAATCGGCTTTTCGGCATCTTGCGGTAAGTTACGCAACTCACTGACCTTTTGATTGACCTGATCAACCGCTTCGATCATGTCAGTGCCTTCCTTGAACTTCAGCGTCACCACCGACACACCTAATGCCGAAGTTGAAGTCATCTCATCCAGATTATCGATATTCCTCAAAACCCGTTCGACAGGATCGGTAATGGAACGTTCAACATCCTCACCATTCGCACCCGGCCACACGACTCTAACCTGGGCGTAATCAAGCTCAAAATTGGGAAAGAACTGTACATTGAGTTTCAACAACGCGACGATACCCATCAAAATCATGATGAACATTAAAAGATTCGGCGCGACTTTATGACGCGCGAACAAACCGATAAAACCGGTGGACTTGAATTTTTCGTGTTTAGGGTGGTAGCCGGAAAAATCCTCAGGATGTTCATCCGGCCTTTTTAGGTGCTCAAATTCCGATGATTGCGTCATGTTACTGCCCCATCACCGACACGTTGAGTCCGGTAATCGCATTTGGCAAATGCGTCGTCGCAAGTTGGTCGCCGTTTGCAACATCACCTTTCAGCAATACCCAAGTTTGCTGATTGACCTTGGTTTCACCCAATACCTCGACCGTTCTACGCTCCAACATGCCATTTTTGACGATATAAATTCGGTTCGAACCATAAAGCGCAGAATAAGGCGCGGCAAACCCATTTGGAATCGCTTCGCGCTGAAGATTGACTTGCAACAAATCCCCTGGTCTTACACTAACAAGGTTGTCCGGCAGTGCGAAATAAGCATCCAAACCACTGGTTGACGCTTCGCCAGCCAAACGTTTCAAAGGCAATTTATAGCGCCCACCATAAGCGACATACTCGGCATAGTATTGATTACCCTGTTGCATGGCGTGATAAATCTTCTTCACTTCGGATACAGGAATTCTGGCTTTCAGCTCCAAACTATTCAGCGCGTAATAACTGACCAATGCCGCACCGACACCAACTCTATCGCCTGCAGATACGGACAACTTGGCAACGCGCGCATCATAAGGTGCAATCACCACACCGCGACTACGATTGATCTCCGCCTGCTTTAAGTTAGCCTTTGCTTTCTCCAACCGTGCTTTTAGTTGAGTGACTTTCAGCTTGTTTTCTTCTACCGATAAATTTGCATTGACCACCGAAAGCTTTTGTTTCAACAACGCTTCTTTGGTGATATCTAATGTGGACTGGGAAGCTAGATTCTTTTTAATCAATTCTTGATTACGCTGCACATCGGCTTCGCGAATCGACAAGACTTTTTTCTCGTTATCCAACTTTGCCTGATTCGACTTATAGGCAAGCGCCTGCAACTGTAGCTGGGCTTGAGTGTCTTCAACATCGGCTTTGGCGATTTGGTAAGGCAACTCAATATCCGCATCTGACAAGGCGACGAGGGTTTGACCTTTTTTCACTTCGTCACCATCTTTCACCAATGCCTGCTCTACAACACCTGCAACTGGAGAAGAGGCCGTTACCAATGCGTTAGATTCAACGGTTCCAAATAATGATTGAACCGGAACAACATCACCCAACGAAATGGTTCTGGCTTCAATCGGCCAGACTTTTTGCTTGATTTCGACAGTAGGTGGTTTGGGCTTAGTACTGACCATGTAACCGACAATCAGAAACACAAATACCAGAATCAGAATCGCTATAATCCCGTTCTTCAAACTTGAATTTTTAATTTTCGGCAATCCCACAGCGACTTCCTTCTTCATCGAACCACATTAACAAAACCGCTAAAACCTACTTTTAGCTATGCTGCATTATAACGATTAATCATCGAAAACCCAGAATTCAAACTTTGGTTTGACTGAATTCCCCGTGTTTCCATAGTGTTTCAAGGATTGAAAAAATAGACTTAAATTATGCTGACTATCAATTAATTAATTTATAGATAAACCGTTCTTCAGTCCTGAAACATAAGGAGTCAGCATGAAAACACAAACCTTCGTCAGTGCAACGCTTATCTCTCTCAGCTTGGCAATCCCTTTTGTTGCCTATGCTCAAACCGACACGCAAAAACTTGACCAACAGAGCCGAGGGCTTGCAAAAGAATTTCTTGGAAAGCTCAAACCTGAACTCATGCACGCCATGAAAAATGGTGGTCCGGTTCATGCCTTGTCTTTCTGCAACACCAAAGCACCGGAAATTGCCGCAAACCTTTCCAAGTCAAGTGGGTGGCATGTCAATCGTGTCAGTTTGAAACCTCGTGGTGCATCAGCGACACCAGACAAGTGGGAAGTGGCGGTTCTAAAGGATTTTGAAGCGCAAAAAATGGCAGGGATTCCTGTCAAACAAATGGAATACAGTGAAGTCATCAAAGTGGATGGCAAACCGACCTATCGTTATATGAAGCCGATTCCAACAGGTGCAGTTTGCTTGACCTGCCACGGCACGCACATTGCGCCAGCAGTCAAACAGAAACTAAATGAACTTTACCCTCATGACAAAGCCGTCGGCTTTAACAAAGGTGATATTCGCGGCGCATTCAGCTTCTCGAAAACCCTTTAATGCAAACCGGCAATCAGGCCTTAGCGCCTGATTGCTCTTCAGTTTGCGACTCTGCTTGACTATCCAATTCTGAAACAAAGTCTTCTCGGTTTTCCATTTCCCACTGGTGATGTTCCGGATCGTCACGAATACTAACAGGCTCTTGGTGAATCAACACATCGGCATTCTCAAAGGCCTCAACTAACGACCGAGTAACTTCTTCAGTAATATGATGGGCATCCACCAAACTCAAGTGATCATCCAACTCCAAATCCAATTGGATAAAAATCGTCGGCCCTGATCGGTAAGTTCTTAAATCGTTAAACCCTTCCACATCTTCATGCGCCAGCACGATATCACGTATTTGATTGCGAATTTCTTCCGGCAGCTCATGATCCAACAACTGGTTTCCAGACTGTTTTGCCAGCACAATCGCCTGCCATCCAATCCAAGCACCAATTAACAACCCTAAGGTGGAATCAATCCAACCATAAACAGACAACAATAGCCCCAATAAAACTGCCAGGTTGGCTATCCAGTCTGAAAAGTAATGCAATGCATCCGCTTCAATCGCTGTGGAGTTGGTTTTGCGAACCACGTACTTTTGGAACATCACCAGCAAAGTCGTCATCAACAACGACAGTAGCATTGCCCATGCACCGAATTGAGGATCCTGCACTTCAACCGGATCAATCAAGCGTTGCAAAGCATGAATCACCAAATAAAGTGCTGAACCGGCAATAAATACACTTTGCGCCAGCGCCGCCAGCGGCTCCGCCTTGCCATGACCAAATCGGTGCTCGTGATCCGCCGGCTCTTGCGCCAAACGCACGGCAAACAAAATCATCAGTGAGGCAACGAT
This sequence comes from Hydrogenovibrio marinus, assembly GCF_013340845.1. NCBI lineage: Bacteria > Pseudomonadati > Pseudomonadota > Gammaproteobacteria > Thiotrichales > Piscirickettsiaceae > Hydrogenovibrio > Hydrogenovibrio marinus. The sequence continues at coordinate 327,734 of NZ_AP020335.1, read as the reverse complement.
ATCGACCGCCGAATCCAACAGCGACGCCAAAATCCCTACCGACCCAGTTTCAACCCAAGCCAACGCCTTGATCACTAGCAAAAACACAGCAACAGACACCGACGCATAAGTTGCAATCCTTACCAGCCTATATTCTTTGATCTGTTTATCCAATGTTATTCCCCCCAACCTGGCAGATTTTCACGCGTTTGTAGCACTGTCTACTTTTGCTGCATAATCAGCCATATAGGCTTCAATCAGTTCAATTCTTTTCCGCTCAATGGCTTCTGCAATTTCAGCACCCTGAACACCGGTCGCCAAAATGGCTTGATTGTCGACTTGGCTACCCGCTTTAGCCAACGCCAACCAAAATGCTTTTTGTGGATAAGGCCTGTTTTCAAACCCTAAACGCCCTCTCGCATCCGCTTCACAAGCCGTCAACAACTCCGCCAACTCATCAGTTTGTTTGAAGGCTTTGGTTAAGTTCAACAGCTTCAAACAAGTCTGCGGTTTTAAATGCGGTTTGCCTTCCGAATCCAGCACCTTGTGGGCAATGCCATGATACTCCGTAACCTTCAAGGCAAAGCTCAATGTTTGCTTTGGCAAGCGATAACGCTCCGACATCGCCTTCACCAAAGGCAACCCGGCTTTTTCATGTCCATGGTGTTTCGGCCAAAGTTCTTTAGGGGTAATGCCTTTGCCCAAATCATGAACTAGAGCTGCAAAGCGGACATTCAAACTATCCGACAACTCCGCCGCCACATCCAACACCATCATGGTATGAATCCATACATCCCCTTCAGGGTGATATTGAGCCGGTTGCGTGACATTATGCAGCTGATAAAGCCCGGGGAACAAAACCGCTACAGCACCGACCTCATCCAACACCTCAAAGAAAATACTCGGCTTAGAGGTGTTAAGCGCCTTGGTCACCTCTTGCCACACGCGCTCTGGGGTCAAATCAGACAACTCACCGGAGCGCACCATCTCCTGCATCAAGACACGAGTTTCTTCTGCCAATGTAAAACCAAAGGGCGCAAGCTTAGCAGCGAAACGTGCAACTCGCAGCACTCGCAAAGGGTCTTCTACAAACGCATCCGAAACATGGCGCAGTACTCTGCCTTTTAGATCTTTGACACCACCATAAGGATCAATCACCTCACCTTCATCTGATTTGGCAATGGCATTGATCGTCAAATCCCGACGAATCAAATCATCTTCTAAAGTAACCGAAGGGTCGGCAAAAACTTCAAAGCCGTGATATCCCTTCCCCGCTTTGCGCTCAGTTCGAGCCAGTGCATATTCCTCCTTGGTACTGGGATGCAAAAAGACGGGAAAATCTTTTCCAACCTGTTGAAACCCTTTATCAAGAAGTTCTTGAGGCGACGCACCAACCACAACCCAATCGTGCTCATGAGGTTTCAATCCAAGCAATTCATCTCGAACCGCACCGCCTACCAAGTAAATTTGCATTCGTTACCCTTTATGTCGCAAAGCATTGTTATCTTATTAAATTATAAAGACAAAAAAACCTAGTCATGGACTAGGTTTTTATTTTTTGCCTGGCAACTTAATCTCAGGCAAATAATTTTGCGAATGCCAAGCCTATGACTTGTCTTCCGTTTTACAGGTGCTTGCGCCAAACAATAGATACGCCGGACACCATCCCATAATTCCGGTAATCAATGGAATCAAGCCAATAAGCGCCCACCAGCTGCTCATACCCATACCAATCAACAGTATGATAATACCGACAAGAATCCGTAATTTTCTATCAAGTCCACCTACATTACATCCCATTTTAATGCTCCTTTGGCTGAGACCTTCATCTATTACTTTAATGAAAAAGTGTTCGCGTCAAACACGACTCACCTGTCGTTATCATATACCAAGTTTTAGAAAAGCCTCAACGAAAACCCGATGTCGTTTTATGAATGAACCCTAAAGAAGTAGACATAAAAAAAGCGCCAATGGCGCTTTTTCTTGCTTTAGAAGCTTATCGACTTAAACCAAGTCATCTGTATTTCGCCCAGCTTCCTTACGGAAGAAATGATAACGATCACGAACTTTTGTCGGCAACAAGTATGCTGACAATACTTGCTCTAGGCTACGAGGAACAAATCCGAACCGGCTTGAGAAATCATTATCCGTCACCAAGTCAATTGCCAGCATTTCCAAAGATACCGAGCTCACCGATTTAACAGGTGCCAACATACCGAGCTTCAACATAAACTTCGCATTCAGCTTGCACATTGGGAAGACCAATGCAGATTCTTTCCCCATCAACTCTGCAACCAATTCTGCCAGCTGGCGCACTGACAGACGCTCTTCACCCGCGATTTCTACTTTTTGACCATAAGTAGCACTGTCGTTTAATGACGCTACCAACGCTTTTGCAAACTCATCCACAGCCAATGGCTGCACCATTGAAGAAGCGTTAATCACTGGCAAAATGTTGGTCAGAGTCAATTGCTTACGGAAAAGCGTTGTCACCATATCCCCTTCCCCTAGCAACAGACTGGAACGCAAAATGGTGTTTTGGGTATTGGCAATCGCCAACATAATCGCATCTGACTCGCCCAACTGCTGCAAACGCGTATTTTCCGCGCGGGTAGCATCAGCACCAATTTGAGACAAAGAAACCACTCTTTTTGCCTGAGACAGCTCAATCGCTTTCTTCACTTTTTGATTGGCTACCACTAAGTCCTTACTTGGAAGCGCTTCGACACCCGCGGTCAAATCCGCCAAAAGGTTCACTACGGTATCGCAGTTCTCGAATATGCCTTTCAATAAAGCTTCGTCTTGGTAATCTTTGATGGCAAACAACTTCGTGTTCGGGAACAACGCGTAATCACGGAAACGTTCAGGGCGACGCACGCCGACGCGGACTTCATAGCCTTGCTTCGACAGCTCATTGACAACCGAACGCCCTACGAATCCCGCGCCACCTAATACTACGACCCTTTTCCCAAACATGTTATTTCCTTTGCTCTTAAAACTGACCTTCACTTTTTATAGAAAATCTCTACAAACACCCAACCGAAAACAGCTTATTTTTGTATTCTTTTTCACTGCAGCGGGCAAAAAGCGGCGAATAAGCATAAAAAAATCAAAGGTTAAGGTCAAGAAATTATTCGCTCAAAAACGTCCACAACATTCACTTTTTGGCGCAAGACCGTTAAAATACCGCCTTTGTTTTCATAGAAGCTTGCGTAGAAACTAAGCTCGACCACCAATTGCTAAGGAATGTTCATGACACAAACCGTCTCCGCTTACAAAAGTCCTAAGAAACAGGAACTTTATCTTTACGTGCTAAAAGAAAAAGGGCTGGATGATTTGCCACAAGAGTTTTTTGTGATGTTTGGTGAGCCCGAGCACGTCGTCGACTTTGAGCTTACTGTCGACCGAAAGTTACCTCGCGCGGACGCAAAAGAAGTGCTTGAGCATATCGCTACCAAAGGCTACTACATGCAAATGCCACCTAATGAAGTCGAAAAGCTATCGGATATCGCACCACCTCCTGAACACTTGGACAACATCTTTTAAAGCTCAACTAACGCAGCCACTTATCCATTCGGACAAATAACCAAGGGTTTTACTCGGTTATTTGTCCTGACGATATTTACAATCGAGATTAACTCGCTAAAATAACCAATTAGTCATTCACCTTTGTCTAAAAACTTTAGGCAAGATAAACAAACCAAACAAAAAAGGACAGACACATGGCTTTTACGCTTCCAGATCTACCTTATGATTATGATGCTCTTGAAGTTTCCATCGATGCTCGCACCATGGAAATTCACCATACAAAACACCACAACACCTATATCACCAATCTAAATAACGCGATTGCTGGTACAGAAAACGAAGACAAGTCTCTTGAAGAACTTTGTGCGAACGCTGGCTCTATCTCTCCAGCTGTACGTAACAACGGTGGTGGTCACTGGAACCACTCTTTCTTCTGGAACATCATGACTGGTGACAGCATGGGCACGCCAAAAGGCGCGTTGGCTGATGACATCAATACAACTTTCGGCGGCTTAGACGCTATGAAAGAAAAGTTCAACACAGCTGGTGCAACGCGCTTCGGTTCAGGTTGGGCATGGTTGACAGTCTCTGCTGACGGTAAGTTGGAAATTTCTTCAACGCCTAACCAAGACAACCCGCTAATGGACGTTGCTGAAGTAAAAGGGACGCCAATCCTAGGTCTTGACGTTTGGGAACACGCTTATTACCTACGTTATCAAAACCTTCGCCCAGCTTACATGCAAGCTTGGTGGGATGTTGTTAACTGGGATAAAGTTTCTGAACTTTACACTGCTGCAAAAGCTTAATCGCTTGAGCACCAACAAAAAAACCGGCATTTGCCGGTTTTTTTATGTCTCTCGAAAACTGATGTCTATTGATTTGCACTAGATCGCCAAGTTAGCCATGGTCGTTGCAAAAATCTTTTCCGACAAATAATCTATCTGATGATGTTTTTGCTCCACCGCCGGCAAGTAATCCCTCATGCCATCCACCTGTAAATGAAAAAGAATTAATCCCAGCAAAGATGTGATCACATAATGATGATCTGCATTCGGGTTAATATCCGCCAACACCGCTTCCAATTGTCGACAACTTTCCGATAAAGCTTTTTCCGCCAGGAACTTTAACTTGTCAGGGTCATTCTGCACCAATTCCCTCAAAATTAATCGGCGAAAAGTCATGTTCTCAGACATTCTTTTCACATTTAAGGCAATCATCTTCTTAAGCTTGTCTTCAGGTCTTTCGTCCCCTGAAAGCACCGAACAAACCTCAGAGTTGTGATGATCACAAACCGATTTTAGCGTCGCTTCATAAAGACTTTGTTTATCTTTGAAGTGGTTATATAGCGAAGAAACGGTATGTAACCCTGCTGATCGCGCAATTTCTCTCATTGAGACCGCTTCGTAGCCCTCTTCTGAGAAAAGATCTGTAGCACACGCCAATATGCGATCATAAGCACTCATTCACAATTACCTTTAATTTAAACACTGACATTATTTTACTCGAAACTTTCCCCTGAATGACTTTCGTTGACGCTCTTTAAGAAAGATCCAGTTTTTCTCAAACCTCTTCGCTTTGTTGCACTTCAATGGAAGTAAATAGCGTCTTGTCATAGACCCACTTTATGCCTTAAAAAAAATTTAAATTTTGTTTACCCTTGCAATTTTCCGCCTTAAACGCAAGAATAGAAACGAACGTTTGTTCTTTAACCATCAAAAGGCTTATCGTTATAACAATAATAAGGCCTCAACCTTTACTTTAAGCCATGATGTTTGATGAACAGGCATTTGTTGACTGCAAAAAAACCGCTTCAATCCTGTGTTTGAAGTATTTGCTTTTTTGCACATCAACAAGACGCTGGTTCCCCAGCATCACTATCATTAACATTAGCCGCTGTTCCTGTCATTTCAGCGGTTTTTTTTTTTGCTCTCGCCACACCCTAAAGAAAATCCCAACCAGCCAACGCTGAACTTTCCCGCCTAAAAACTAGACTGAGGAATAAGATTTAAGGTATATTTTGGCTAAGAATACGTGTCATTCTAAACTTTTAGCCAGGCTTAAAACTTATGCAGAAACAGCGTCTTTTTCTTCTTTTAAAATTTTTTGTCGCTGTCATTTTCTTAAGTATTTCACAGCAAGCTTTTTCCGACTCCGAAACCACTATCAAAGAAGCCGTTGAGACCCAACAACGCTCTCAAGCATTATTGAACAAAACCGATAGCGGAAAACAAAAAATCCGCCCAGGCAGCACTCCCTTATCGACGCTCTTAACCATGACCGACCTCGTCAAACAAGGCAAGTACGATGAGGCATCCAAATACCTCGATATGCGCTATCTGCCTCCCAAAGTTAAGAACGTCGGTGCAAAAGAGCTTTTAAGACGTCTTATCATCATCTGGCAACAGCAAAATTTGCTGGATTTAACCGCTATCAGCAATTCGCCAGATGGCGCTCAAAATGACGGACTACCCTCTTACCGAGACCTGATGGGCTACATCAACAGTTCTCAAGGAAAAGTCCCCGTCTATTTACAGAAAATCACTGACCCTACGGTTGGCTACATTTGGAAAATATCCAACCAAACCTTAGTGCAGATTCCTGCTTTGTGGGCAGAGTTCGGCTATCCCGACTGGGCAACATCCGTTTCCAGTTACCTGCCTGAATTCAAAATTTTCCATATGGAAAATTGGCAGTTTGTCAGTGTCGTTGTCATTGTTATTGTCAGTTGGTACCTGATTAAACTACTCACCAATCTGCTTGGTTTTATCTGGTTGAGACTTTACCCTGAAAAAACAGCCTTCCACCACTTCTTAACGGGCGGCCTGCGCTATGCCATGACCATGTGGGCGATACAGTATGGCGTCAGCAAACTCGGGCTATCGCTTCAGGCAAAGGTCATATTTGCATCCGGCATATTAGACTACCTAGCCATCATGTTCCTGATACTGGGCATCATCGAATTAATTGCCCAACGCTTGACCAACAAGCTGAATGAAAAATTCTCACGCGCTCTGATTCGCCCTCTCTCCACAACGGTAAAAGTCTTAGTCGTCATCGTCTTGATTCTAAGCTGGCTAAGTGATGCAGGCTACAGCTTAACCACCGTATTAACCGGGTTGGGAATTGGGTCTTTAGCCATTGCCTTGGCGGCACAAAAAACACTGGAAAACGTTTTCGGTGCCTTTACGCTCTATATCGCCCGCCCTATTAAACCGGGAGATTTCTGTCAGTTTGGCGACATCACCGGCACCGTTGAGGAAATCGGCTTGCGTTCTACCCGCATCCGCAAACTCAATCGCTCCATTGTGCACGTGCCCAACTCAGTTTTCGCCTCGAAAGAACTGGAGAACTTCGCTGAGATTGACCGCAGGCTTTACAAAAGAGAACTACGCGTTCGCCTTGACACCACATCAGAACAACTTCGTCTGTTGCTGATTGCGCTGAGAGAACTAATTATCTCTCATCCAAAAACATTGGATATCGCCGCCAGAGCAAGATTTGAAGAAATCGAACGCGATGCCTTCCTGATTGTAGTGAACGCATACGTCAACACCAAGTCTTTGCCGGAATTCAAAGCAATTGCGGAAGACTTAAACTTCCACATTCTCGACATACTGCACAAACTCAATATTCGCCTTGCCACACCGGAACAACGCATCGTCATTACCAGGGCAGAACCGATTCCAGAAGCCGTTCAAAAAGAAGCCGAAGCGAAAATACAAGCATTGATCGAGCAGGAAAAACTGCCCTTCCCGAACTTCTCGGATGAAGAAAAAGCAGCAATCAAAGACACCTTAGCCTACCCACCGGAAGGCAGCCCGAAAAAAGAACCCGAATAATAAACGATTAACACAGGAGAAACCAATGGTCAGTTTGACGACCCCAGTTTGCGATTTCAACCAACCCGCTATTGATTTCAGCCTACCAGGAACAGATGGTCAGACTTGGACGCTAGAAAAAGCAAAAGGTGAAAACGGACTGTTGGTAATGTTTATCTGCAACCACTGCCCTTATGTGAAAGCCATTCAAAAACGATTGGTGGAAGACACGCGTATTTTGCGTGATGAATACGGCATTAACAGCATTGCTATCATGAGCAATGACCCGAACGAATATGCAGAAGACTCTTTTGAAAACATGAAAGCCATTGCAGAACAGTGGCAGTTCCCTTTTCCGTACGTCCTTGACGAAACACAAGGGGTTGCCAAAGCTTATGGGGCTGTTTGCACGCCAGACTTCTTTGGCTATAACGCCGAGTTGAAACTGCAATACCGAGGTCGTCTGGACGAATCCCGTAAAGAAACTTCTCCTGAAGGGGTACGACGAGACCTGCTTAAAGCGATGATGCAAGTCGCACAAACCGGGCAAGGCCCGCTAGAGCAAATTCCATCAATGGGTTGCTCCATCAAGTGGAAAGCCTAAATGGAAAATACGATGATTTAAACCATGCTGGCACGTTTACCGCACTTCGGAAAACTTAGCGCCCTCCTTGCGCTGGCAGCCTTACAGTCGCTCTGGCTCGCCGGCTGTGCCAGCACACCGCCCAAACAAGTCGGTTACCCGATTCACCACACCCAAAGCTATCCGAAACTCAAAACCAACTTTGCCAATACCCAAGCAGTAAAGAAAAAGCTGCTGCGTGAATACTCCCAATGGAAGCAAACACCCTACCGTTATGGCGGGGAAACCAAGAAAGGCATTGATTGCTCGGCTTTTGTCCAAACCACTTTCAAACAACAGTTCGGCTTAATCTTGCCCAGAACCACCAAACAACAAGTGACGGCCGGGCACTACGTGCCCATGTCAAAACTGCAACCGGGTGACGTGGTGTTTTTCAACATTGGACTCGGCGTTTTCAATAGCGGACACCACAATGGCATTTATTTGGGCAACCACCACTTTATGCATGCTTCCAGTAGCGAAGGCGTCACCATATCCAGTCTGGACAATGACTTTTGGCGGCGACACTACTGGACAGCCCGACGCATAGGCACCTCTCTTGCCCAGAAGCCTTGACCCCAACCTGGCAGATTTTCAATACCTTCTGCAGTAACCTTCCTCGACAACAAAAGGTCACACAAAATTTCATAAAGCTGACACAGACTAAGCGTTTCTCGCCACAGTCGAAACTGGTACAATACGGCCTTTATCTTAAAATCTTTTAACTGAGAAACAATGAACACAGAAACGCCCGCGGCAAAAAGCGCTAGCAGCAATGCGCAACTCATTTTTATCGACAAACGCAATCAACCGATTAAAGAATATATTGTTGCGGTTGCCGCCTCTGACGGATTGGATATCAAGGGTATTCAAATCATTGCTTCGCCAGCTAAGGGTGAAAAAGCGCTATTAAGTGCAAATTTGAGAATTCCATCACTGGAAGCATTGGATTTCAAAGACACGAAAATCGTTGATTCAATCATGCAAAACCTGATTGTCAATGAAGACGTCTTGAGCGTGGAAGCCTTCATTGAACGTGCGAGTGACGATGAAGAAGTTCGTAAATCCTTAACGCGCTCCATCAAAAAAATTCGCAGTAAGTTAGCAGACTTGGTGGGCGAGTTTACCTCTTCAGAAGTCATCAACCTGTTGCAAGAACGTCGTAATGACGCGCAGTTCAAGTTGAAAGAGCAGGATCAAGAACTCAAAGGCAAGAAAGTCTACTGTATTGACATCGAAGCCACTGACGTTTGCACCAGTGATAACGCGGATGTGATTCAGGTTTCCATTTGTGATTTGGAAGGTAACGAGATTCTGAACCAGTTGATCAACCCTGGCTATGACATTCCGGAAAACGAAAAACACAACATCACCACAGAGATGGTGAAAGACGCGCCGTTCCTAGCGCAAGCATGGGACAAAATCCATCAAACACTGATGGATGCGGATGTGGTGTTGGCTTACAGCACAGAGTCTGATTTTGCTTACTTGCAAAAAAGCGCCGAGAAAAAACTGCTGACTTTCGAGTTGGACTATAACTTGTGGTTGGATGTCGCCAAACTGGCAACGGATTTGGTCGGGGCGCTACGCTGGCAGTCGGAAAAAATGTATTGGTTCTACAAAACCCCTAAACTGACCGATGCTTATGAAAAGATTTTAGGCAAACCTTTTCCGGGAGATGCGCATGATGCTTTGGCAGATGCTCAAGCGACCGCGGAATTGTTCAACGCCATGTTGGTGATTGGCCGCAAATCGCAAATTAAAGCCAAAAAACCGGAACCGGTGAAAAACACGATTTCCAACAACCTGTTCGCAGCCGCTTTCGCGCAAGCAAAACGCAAGTAAGCTGGCGAACCGAGGAATAACCATGACGACGACTTTTAAATCATTGGAAAAAGCGCACCAAGGCGATCAATTCGTCTGGGACGACCTCAAGTCTCAACTCAAGTTTGACGATAACGGCTTGATTCCGGCCATCGCCCAGCAGTATGACACTGGTGAGGTGTTGATGATGGCATGGATGAATATGGCCTCTATCGAAGAAACGTTGAAGACAGGTCGCGTCTGTTACTGGTCTCGTTCACGTCAGTCTTACTGGCGAAAAGGCGAAGAATCAGGACAAATCCAACTACTGAAATCCATGCGTTTGGATTGTGATGGCGATACTATTTTATTGTTAGTTGACCAAACAGGGCCTGCTTGTCATACCGGCAGAAAAAGCTGTTTTTATACTGAAGTATCGACGTCATCGGCAACCATCTTGACGGATCCACTGATTAGTCCGGACGAGTTGTACGCCAAACACAAAGAATAAAAGAGCATTACAAGACTAAGCGTTACAACGTAAAATAGACATAAAATTGAAAATAGGCTTCAATCATGCAAACTGAGAATATGACTCCATCGAGTTTTATCGACTTCAAGGTTGGTACGCTGAAGCTGATTCTCATTCTAGCAACCCTAATAAATCTAGGGTTTTCGGCTTTTGTGTTTTTCGGCTTGCTGCCTGATGAAAAGCTGATGGCTTGGACCAACTTAGCCTTCAGTGTTGAAACCCTGTGGCTTTACCACTCTCTGCGCCGTCGCCCAGAAAGCTTACACTCGATATCGACGGTTCTGGCCTTTTCAGGACTCGCATTCTTCTGCTTGATGGCGCTATGGGTGCCTGACAACAGTTTCCGATTGATTTGGTTTCTGCCTCTTACCATTTTCAGTTTTTTCTTTACCAATGCCGTGATTGGTCTGATGATTCTCTTGCTGACCCTATGCTTTATTTTATTGTCGCAAACCTATATTCCTAACTATCTGTCGCAAGATGCTTTGTCTTCCTTGCTGCTATGTCTGATTGCCGCCGCAATTCTTGCACACCATTTCAGCAAACAGATTTATGCTTACGAAACGGCTATTGCTGAGCAAAACCAACAACTTCAGCAACTGGTCACACACGACCAAATGACAGGCGTTCTGAACCGCCAAGGTATGTTGGAAGCCTCCGGACAATATTTCAATCTTGCGAGCCGCCACTATATTTCTGCACTCTGCTTGGTGGTTTTCGATATAGATTTCTTCAAGTCAATCAATGATAACTATGGACATCTAATGGGAGATAAATCCATCAAGCTTGTTGCCAAGCTGGTGACAAAAACCCTAAGAAAAAGTGATTTGATTGCGCGCATGGGCGGCGATGAATTTGTTCTGCTATTACCGGAAACCAATGCACGCCAAGCCGAAAAATTAATGAAGAAAATTCAAATGGTGTTGTCTGACAACCCGATAGCCATCGGCTCTGAAGTCGTGCATATCCGCTTCTCAGCAGGGATTGCCCAGCTTAGCCCCCAACACGCATCCTTTAAAGAACTGTTCAAGTCTGCGGATGAAGCGCTTTACAAGGCAAAAGAAAAAGGACGAAATCAGTTTTGTCTGGCACCGGATAAGACAGAAGACGCTGAAGATGCTACGGCGCAGCAATCAGGAAGCGACTGAGACCACTTCTCTCACCACCATGGTGGCATAAGAACCCGCCGGTAGCGTAAAGGTCAACACTAAATCTGATGCACCTTGCCACTGCCAAGATAAATCTTGCGGCAGCGCACGCAATGCACGTCTCTCCTGATTCAACCCGACCTTTTCCAAGCCCTGCTGCCACGCCGAAAAATCCGCCATGACTTTTTGTTCCAGCGCAGCAACCTGCCCGGTCGCCAAGCTTCTCCCACGCCCGGTCATCATGCCTGTCGGGTGAATATCCAACTCTGCGATTCGACACTGAATATCTGCATCAACTTCATTTACAAAACATTTCTTTGACCCTTGAAGCTGAAAGACATCCCCCTCAATAGCCAGGTTCCAATTACCTTGTCGGATGCGTTCGCTCAGTTCAATATTGAACATCCATGAACGTGCCGCTGACAGATAAAGCGATTTTTGATGACGCTTAGGGCGTATTTCTCCCGAAAACAATCGTGAAACCTGCACAAGATTTTGCATCTCAATACCGAAACGTTGCTCACCAAAATAGTTTGGCACGCCTTGCGACTGTATCGTTTTTAAACGGCCTTCAATAGTGTCTTTATCGCCTTGCACTTCAGTTAAACGCAGTTCAAACCGATTGCCACTCAAGCCGCCTGTTTGCAACTTACGATTATGCCTTACCGCCTTAAGCACCTTTACCCCTGGAATTGCCAGTTTTGAAAAGTCAGGGTCTGCCTTACCCGGTAAGTGACAACTCATCCACTGATAAGTCACCGCTTGACGATCTTTCTTACCTGCCACCCCCATTTCTCGGGAAGTGACGCCAGCAAAAGCCGCCAATTGCTTCATCACCCAATCGGTGTTTTGACCAATCTTTTCAACCCACAACCACAGGTGCTCACCCTCGCCACTTAGCTCGTAGGCGATTTGCTCTTCCACCCTAAAATCTTCTGGAGACCACTTTAAAACAGCTGTTTCCTGAGGTTCACCATAAGCGAAGGCGAGCATTTTTATATCGAATTGAGTAGTGTCAGTTATCAATTTACGTTCCTTTATGACACAAAAAACCCGGCTAAGGCCGGGTTCGTTAACCAGTGTCGGCAATTATAGATTTTTAAACAATGCCTGAGCGATTGGTTTTCCTTTTCCTTCCGGTTTGTCGTCATATACCTGGATAAGTATTTGGCTGATATTGCCTGGCGTCATGTAATCTTTGATCATTTGACGGGCACCCACCGGGGAATCCTTATTGATGTAATTATACAGGTTTCTCAACATACACTTGTTATCAGGATCCGACGCCAGTGGACGTAGCATGTTGCCACCTTCAAGCTTGAAGTTTTGCTGAGTGATGATAATGACTTTGTGATAGTACTCTGAAGTAAGCGGTTTATCGAAACAGATTTGGAGCATACGGTCGAAGTTACCCGAACCACGATCAATATTGTCGACCAACTTTGCTGAAACGATTTTCACCGGATCTTTCGAACAGGCCGTTAAGGTCAGGAACGACAAGGTCAGCAGTAGAAGCATTACCTGTTTTACTTTCATCACGAATCCCTCTTGATAATTCGGTCAAAGCCGCTTGGTTGGCAGCACCGATGTTACCTTAACAAAAAAAACCGCTCTTTTGAATTTTTGATTTGTTTTAGGTGCGTGCTCAGCTTACCTGCTGAATACCCGCGATCTGCCAATCACCTTCGCCTTGAAGCAGGCGACGGATATGCCACACCTCATTGAAAGCATGCGCAAAGCCGCCTTGCTCTTCAATAATAAATCCTGAGAAACGCACACTAACAATGAAGTATTCGTTTTCAGTTGCCATATCCACGATATCGGCACGTAGCTCATCAACCTGAGTGAAATTTCCAGCCATATCCATGCCCTCCATCTCACCCTCAAGCGCGACTGCCAACTCAGGAGAACAATAGGCGCGAATCTCCGTCATATCCTGTACATCCCAAGCTTTTTGAACTTCAACAAAGTGATGTTTGGCATTTTCCATAAAACTGTCTTTGTCAAACCAGCTTGGCGCTTCATCCACTGCTTGAGCATTTTCGGAAAGTGCAGAACCCATTATCGACCCTTGTTGATAAGCAGGTTCTGGAGTTTGCCATTCTTGGTGAGCAGTCTTTTCATAGTGATTTGGCTGATACATTGGCTCATCATACTCCCGCTGCTGACTGCTATACACAGGCTGCTGACGTCTGCGGAACAGGCTCATCAGCACCATTGCAACCAAAATAAACACCAAAATATCGAAAGGCTGGATACCATGGAAGCCGTCGCCAAAAAGCATCGCCGCCAGCAATCCACCGGCTGCAATCCCTGCTAGAGGCCCAAGCCATTTAGATGCGCCCGTTGCCGGTCTTTGACCATAAGGGGCTTGTTGAGGTTTTGCTTGCTGAGCGTTCGAAGAACTTGGACGCTTTTTGTACTGTTGCGGTTCCAGCTTTTTCGAGTAACCGAAATTCCCACCAAAACCGAATCGCTTCGCTTCCGCCACTTGCGCAAAAGCAAGGAAGGAGACAAGTGTCATCATAAGTACCAACGTTTTCTTCATTTTATATTCCTCTTCGAACATCTAGCAGCAGGCTAGCTTACTCGTTTTGCTAACAAAATCTACCAGGTTGGGGGCTTTTTCTAAAAACTGTCATATTTTCCCCAACATCACTTAAGGCTTCATGAAAAATAATACGTAACTTTTCATACAAAAAAACCTATAAGATTCAACAAATTAACACAAAGATACCATAAAAAATGTATGATATATGAATAGAGTTAAAAACTCCGGCCAGTCACAATATAAAAATCTAAATATAACACTACGCACATACGATTAGCGATAGTCATCTATCGAGGTGCTTATGATGGATAGTTTAGAGAAACTCAAACAACTCCGTAAAGAACATACGGACACCATCCCCTTCAAGTCACTCATCCAGTTTGAGAAATGGGCGGATGAAGTTTACCCGCTATTAAAGTTCAACGATCCCTTAGCGCAACGCTTCAATCGGGCACGGCTAAAAGCTGCATTGGATTTACCTTACGGCCCAACACAAAAATCCATTGATCAAGTCAACATCGCTATTGATACCGTCAATGAAGCCATCAAAGAACTCGAAGCCATGCCACATTCTTTTTTCAGCAGAGAAGGTAGTTTTCGAACAAAGTGGCGCGCAAGACTTCATAGTCACCCAATTCTTGTATCATCCACGGTCGGGCTGATATTTTTTATATTAGGTATCGGGGTTATGCTTGCATTTGCTTGCAAAAACTAACATCACCCAGCTTAACTTCACCCACACTCAGCCTTAAATCTGTTTAAATACAGCATGACTTCAACAGTCTAAGATTTTCTAATTTCCGGTTAACCGAAATATTGTGACTTCTTTAGGATTCTCGTTATGCTCCGCTTCTTTAAAATAGACCAAGGTATCATTCGCGACATCACCTTCCAACCTGACACGCCACCAGCCGAACTGGTTGCCACCGCCAATTGGATTGATGCCCATGACCCGACGGATGAAGAACGTGAACTGATTAGTGGCCTACTTAGAATCGACCTACCGGAAAGCGACGAGGTGAATGAAATTGAAGACTCCGCACGTTACTTCATCGACAGCGCGGGGCTCCATGTTCACTCACTTTACCTCAGCCCTTCGGAAGGACGCTACACCACAGAAACCGTTGCTTTTATCCTGCAAAGCAACCGCCTGATCTCTATCCGCGAAGCGGATATCGTTGATTTTCGTCTTTTCCGCCTGCGTGCCCGCAAAGAACAAATCGTGTGCGCCAACGCACAAGCGCTATTCATTACACTGTTGGAACAAAAAGTCGAGAACCACGCAGACTATCTGGAAGACATTCATATTCAATTAGAGAAAGTCAGCTATGCGGTTTTGGAAGAAGGGAGTTCGGAATACGAAGCTTGCATCGGTAAATTGGCAAGACTGGAAGACTCCAACGGAAAAACTCGCCTGTGTCTGATGGATGCACAACGCGATATTTCATTCTTGATTCGCCATCTAAAAACAGAGAAGAGTCAGGATAAAACCCTGAGAGAAATCACTCGAGACATCGATACTCTGATGTCCCACTCCACCTTCCTGTTCGACAAAATCAACTTTTTGATGAACTCTACTCAAGGTTTCATCAACATTCAGCAAAACCAAATTATCAAGATTTTCTCGATTGCCGCAGTGGTTTTCCTCCCGCCTACGCTGGTGGCAAGTATCTATGGCATGAACTTCAAGCACATGCCTGAGCTCGACTGGCTGCTCGGTTACCCTTGGGCGATCGGATTGATGATTTTGGCCGGCTTTGCGCCTTACTTTTATTTCAAGCGCAAAGGTTGGTTATAAGCGATTAAGATTTAACGCAACGGGAAATAGTGTAGTCTTTGCCTTGTTTGACCTTGTCATAGTTGCCGAATACTTCCATGAAGTTACGCTTCATGTATTGTCTCAGTCCATTAATGGTCACCACCACGAACTGACCGCCCGGCGCTAACTGCTGATGCACATCATGCAGAATAATCGATAGCATTTCCTTACCGACTTTTGCCGGAATATTGGACACTACGGTGGTGAAAACCTTATCTTTCGGCACGGCACTTAATCCATTCGATAAATATGCCTTTGCGTGACTCAGACCATTTTGCTGCGCGTTCTTATTGGCATAATCCACCGCAACGAAATCCTTATCGACCATGTGCACTTCGCCTTGCGGCGCACAAGCTGCGATGGTCAGGCCAATTGGTCCGTAACCACAACCGATATCCAACGCCACTTCGTCCGGCTGAATATCCAGGTGTCTCAACAACAAGTCGGTACCCGAATCGATTTCTCGTGGCGAAAAAATGCCCCAAGTTGAGTTAAAGGTCAAACCATGCCCTTTAAGTTCCGC